>JAJQBG010000377.1 GCA_021203405.1 Bacteroides sp. | reverse complement strand
GGGTAAGAAATGCCCCAAAAGAAGAATACATTTTTTGCATACAGATAAATTTTAGAAATTAAGATTGTACTGCAAATATATTATTTTCCTTTTACCTGTGCAACCCTGGCCGGAAGGTTTTGATAAGATCCTGTAAAAATAAAGGGAGGATCATTTGCTTTTTGTACTATTTTATTTAATTTTGGCTTCCGGAAAGGTCAGGGAAAAACACACCCATAAAAAGAGATCAAACTATACCATGAAAAAAAAGTCTTACCGGTTATTTTTTCTGG
Organism: Bacteroides sp.; assembly: GCA_021203405.1. Taxonomy (GTDB): domain Bacteria; phylum Bacteroidota; class Bacteroidia; order Bacteroidales; family Bacteroidaceae; genus Bacteroides. The sequence continues at coordinate 12,530 of JAJQBG010000377.1, read as the reverse complement.
GGGTATTATTTATAATGCTTCCTGCACTACAGGCACAAACTCCCCTGACATTAGACTCCATTGAGGTGAACTTTCTAAGACAGGCTATACTCTACCCTCAGGAGAAGTTATACCTCCACAACGACAAACCCTTTTATATTGCCGGGGAAGATATCTGGTTCCGGGTTCACAAAGTAGAGGCCCGTACCCATATCCCGGATATAGCCAGCCGCTATGTATATGTAGAGGTGATCAATCCGCTGGATTCGCTGGTATCCCGGGTAAAAATCCGCCCAACGGATAAGGGTGCCTATCATGGACACATTACCCTGCCGGAAGATCTGCCGGAAGGAAGTTACCGTATAAGGGCTTATACCCGTTATATGGAACAGCAGGGAGAAGCTTACTTCTTTAACCGTACCATCCAGGTAGGGGGTATGCTGACAGCTCTTTACCGGACGGGAACAACCTTCCGTTACGATGAGACGAAGAACAGAGTTACCGTAGAACTCACTTTTTATGATAAATTCAACGATCTCTATTTTAAGCCGGATAAAGTAACCTATTCGTATGATAAACAGGAACAAAAAGTGGTAAGGGCCCATGACGATAAAGCTTACCGGTTCCAGGTTTCCCTGAACGAACGCAGTAAGCCCATTGTGGAACTGCGTTATGAATACCAGAATAAATACCACGTTCAATATATTGGGGTACCTCCTCCACCGGAAGAGTATGATGTCGCTTTTTTCCCGGAAGGAGGACGTATACTGGCAGGTATTCAAAACCAGGTAGGCTTTAAGGCGATCAATTCACAGGGATGGGGAGAAGATATCCAGGGTATCCTTCTTACCGGACAGGGAGATACGCTGGCACAATTTACCTCCCTGCACCGGGGTATGGGTTCGCTGATCGTCTATGGAGACCCGGATAAAAAGATCACTGCTGTTTGCAGGAACAGTCATGGGGTAGAAAAACGGTTTGAACTACCTGCTGCTGAAACGGCAGGCCATGGAATAACCACCAAATGGAATAGAAACCGGCTTTATATCGGAGTAGAAAAGGCAGAAAGACAACCGGAGGAAAGCCTTTTCCTCCTGATACACTGCCGGGGAGCCCTACTCTACCTGGAAGAGTGGGATCCGGAGAAAAAGTATCTGACCCTGGAGAGCGGAACACTGCCTGCCGGTGTATTGCATATAGTACTTTTAAATAGGGATCATACCCCTCTGAGTGAAAGAGTAGTGTTTAATTCAAACTCCCGGGAGCTGGCCCATGTTACTTTCCGGACAGAGAAAAAAGAGTATGGCCGAAGGGAGTTGGTACGTACCCGGATCCATCTGAGCGATGAAGAAAAGAATCCATTAGCGGGAAATTTCTCTGTTTCCATAACAGACGATAAAGATGTAGAACCTGATAAAAATATAAATATTTTAAGTACCCTTCTGCTCACTTCAGAGCTCAAAGGTACCATAGAAGATCCGGCCCACTATTTTCGGGAAGAGAGCCGTTCGACAACCAGTAGCCTGGATCTGTTGATGTTGACACAGGGATGGAGCCGCTACGAGGTAGGTGAAGTGATCAAAGGTAACCTGAAAAGGCCCTCTGTACCGGTCGAAGAGAGCCAGGCGATAACCGGTACAGCCAAAGGGGGTGTAATGATGACCCGCGGAAGCAGTGGTTACCCAGTACAACTGATCGCTATGGAACCCTTTTTTCCGGATGAGACTCAGACAGATGATAAAGGGAGGTTCAGGTTCACCAATTTTGAACTGCCAGAGAACACCCGTATTATGATACAGGCCAAAACCCCCAAAGGGGGTAAACGAGTAGAGCTCTCTGTAGATAAAGAGACCTTTCCCCCCATTACCTCTTTGACTCCTCCGGCCTTTCCGTTAGCATCCAACCGGGTAATTTTAGAAGATTATATGAGTAAAGCGGATCAGAAATATGTAACCGAGAACGGGATGCGTATGATCTACCTGGATGAGATCGAAGTACGGGCCAAACGGGAAGAGCGCAGTAACCGCTCCACCTACTCTTCTTCTTTCAATCCGGCGATGACTGCTAAAGAGATTGAAGAGAGCCGCGCGAATGACCTGTACCAGTTGCTGACGCGTTTTGCCGGTGTATCGATCAACGGAACAGATATCAGGATCCGGGGCGCCGGTCAGCCTCCGTTACTGGTGATCGATAATATAACCTACCCTATAGAAGAGATGGGTAATATCTATATAGGGGATGTAGAAGAGGTAGAAGTAGTAAAAGATGCCGGTGCAGCTCTCTTCGGTATACGGGGAGGGAATGGAGCTATTCTGATCACCACCAAACGCGGAGAAGTAACAACCCACCGTATTACTCCACAGTTCAACCTGAAAGGTATTACTCCCTTAGGATACCAGGTAACCAAAGAATTCTATGCTCCCCGGTACGATACAGAAGAGAGGCGTAACAGTTACAATCCCGACTATCGCTCTACTATACATTGGGCCCCCGAGGTAACGACCGACGAAAAAGGGAACGGATTTGTGAATTTCTATACCGCCGACCAGCATTCTCCTTATACTGTGATCATAGAGGGGGTAACTTCGGAGGGAAAGATCATCCATAGTGTAGAGAAAATAGAACGTACAAACGATTAATTATACAACAGATAAAAAATTGATTATTGGGGATGGGCACTTCAACAGTTCATTTTTGACACCCCCTGTTTGCCTGAATTTTATTCCCGATCATTTACTCTTGCTATAAACCCTTTCGTAAAGAGAATTGCGGCACTACATTTTTTAAACCAGAACTTAAACCGTTTATTTTCGCATTTAATTTATAAACTCAGACACCTATGACCAGTATGCATTTAGTATTACGTCTCTCCTCCAGGGGATTCGATCATCCGGGCAGCTTATGCCTACGATTAATTCACAACCGTCGTGTTAAAAGCGTCACCCTACCGGGATGCCGGCTTTATGCAAGAGAATGGAATAAGGCTTTACAAGTTATCACCTATCCGGATAATGCCTCCCAACGATCGCTCTATCTGGAGAAAATAGAATCAAAAATTACTCATGAAACGGAGATCATGAACCGTTTTATCCAGCAGCTTCAAAACAAAGGCTACTACACAGTAGATGAACTGGTCAGCCTCTATAAAGAGAAGAAGGACGAAGGTAAACTCCTGGGGTATGCAGAATCCCTGGCAAAAGAGTTAGAAAGAAATCATCAGTACCGGACCGCTAACGCCTACCGTACAGTTGTCCGGGGCCTGATAAAATTCAACAAAGGAGTAGATATACCTTTGCACCATCTCAATAGCTGCTTAATGAGATCCTTTGAAAAGCACCTGAAAGAGAGTGGTAAACTCTCTAATACAGTGGCTTATTACTTCCGCAACCTCCGGGCTATCTACAACAAAGCGGTTAAATCCAACCGGATAGTCGTTCGCCGTAGTGAAAATCCTTTTGCCGGAATTTCGACTGCTGTCACCAGGACCATGAAACGCGCTTTGACTTTGGAAGAATTACAGGCTCTTCTACAAATAGACTTTAAAGAACAGCTTCATTCTGTTACACCGGGTAGCCGGGAATATGACAGGATAAAAAACATGTACCGTTCCTGGAGTTATTTCTTTTTCTGCTTTTATGTGCGGGGCATGTCCTTTATAGACCTGGCCTACCTGAAAAAAGAGAACATTCGTGGCGGAGTGATCCGGTATTGCCGGAAAAAGACCGGACAGCAAATTGAAATTACCCTTACAGCAGAGTTACGGGAGATCATCGAATCCTTTACAGCCGAAGTTGCAGGGTCTGTGTACCTGTTCCCTATTATATCTTCTACCCACAAAAATGCCCAGCTTCAGTACGAAACAGCTTTACGAACACAAAATATGCGGCTCAAGAGCCTGGCCGAATGGGCATCCATTAAGCGTCCTGTAAGTACCTATGTAGCCCGCCACAGTTGGGCTACCGTGGGAAAACAGGAGAATGTTCCCATACAAGTGATCAGTGAGTGTTTGGGGCACACCTCCCCGGATACCACTTTGATCTATCTGGCTCTTTTAAATAACCGTATTCTTGACGATGCGAACGAACGGGTAACACGTGCCTTAAGAGGTTTTTCCCTGGACTAAAAGGAGATACATGACAAAATAAAAAGAAGGTTCATTTTCTACACCGGTTATTCCAGAAACAATTTTTTGTTAATTAACGAAAATAATCTGTATTTTTTTATAACTTTGTCCCACTCTATCGGCTACCGGTAAATGGTATTGTTCCCGGCACTTTGCAAGTGTCGGAAACAATAGATCGGGCTATAAAATACCGGCGGCAAAAATAGAAGATAATTTTAAGTTATCCGTTGTTAAAAAACTCCGCTTTTTTTGTCAATTCCTCCTCTCTTTTCTTGCTTCTTTTCTGATCTCTCCGGGTGTTTTCCCAAATGCAGCTTTAATAAATTTGTTGAACTGCTGTACGGAATGGCAGCCATATTTATCCGCAATATGCTTAAATGATTCATCCGTGGTTGTTATCTCCTTATGAACGATCTTTGCCTTTCCTTCTTTCATCCATTTATAGGGAGTGGTTGAAAATACTTCTCCGAACTTTTTGGAGAACTGTTTAGGTGTCATGTGCATCGATTCCGCAAACTCCAGCACATTGCGATAGTATATCCACCGTAAGCGCACATATTCCGAAAAGGCAGTATCTCCACTTATTATAAAGTAGAGGAAATCGTATATTTCCTCCTTTGAATAGTACCAGCGCACCATCATAAAGAATTCTTTGATCTTCATATCAAAGAAGTTATGGCACCTGATGCCGTGTTCCAACGTATCAATGAGCCTATCCAGAAAAGCTCCTATGACCGGTCTCATTTCCAGGGAACTAAAATTCCTGTCTGGCGGACTATAAGGATCTGTTTTTCTCTTTTCTTTAGTCCCACTAATCTTTCCAACTGAAAACTATCACATAACTGTACTGCTTCTACTAACCGGAATATAAGTATGACCCCGTCAGTAAGGGGTAGATACGTATATTTACCTCCGGCCGGTAAGAATAACATTTTCCCTTTTGTTACCTCACAGGCAGGAAATCCCCCGGATATCAATTCGACTCTACCTTCCAGGAAAAAAATTACCTCGTTGTGATTTAAATCGAAAGTATGCTTTACCTTTTTAGCCATTCTTACCAACTCAATCTGTGGTTTTGCTGATTGATCAAAGTGAACACAGCCTGTGTGCTCTCCATAATTTAACACCTTCATCGTATACCTATCCTATTAATACTCATCCTGTTTTACAAATGTTTCACATAAATACCCAAAACTATGCTATACCAAAGCTCCGCTCGTGTTCTTCTCCAATAGATTTTATAGCAGTTATGGGTAATCCCTCCGGCAGATAAGTTTCACAAATGTTGAACAAAAATATTTTTCATAAAACCAATATCCATTTAAATAACTGTATTACAGAGTTATTCTAAAATTCACTTTTACACTTCCGACACTTGCAAAGTGCCGGAAGTGAAACAACCAACATAAATACATTTTTTATTAAAATAACATGAAAGAAAAACTACTCCAACTATTGTTCTCGCTCTCTCTGATCGTTCCCGTGAGAGCTTCCGGACAGTCGGTAGCCATAAAGACTAATCTGTTTTACGGCTTTGCGACTCTTTCGCCTAACCTCGCCGTTGAAACGGCATTAACCTCTAAAACAACTCTCAACGTTTCGGGTAGTATCAATATGTGGGATTTAAGCAAAAACGGAAATTTCAGAAAATTGAACCACTGGCTCCTTTCAGCGGAGAACCGATTCTGGCTCCACGACAAATTCGTCGGACATTTTGTAGGTGCGCATGGATTTTTCACAAGTTATAATATGGGTGGTACTAATAACCTGTTTGTTTTTCTACCCGATCTGAAAAAAAACTGGTATGAGGGTTATGGGCTGGGTACTGGTTTCTCTTACGGTTACCAGTGGTGTCCGGGAACAAACTGGAGGCTGGAAGCGACCCTGGAATTGGGGTATGCCTATCTGAATTATGATCGCTTTGAATGCGATAAATGCGGGGATAAACTCAGACACGAAACCAGGCACTATTTCGGTCCCACGCAAATAGGCGTCTCCCTTCTCTACCTATTTTGAATAAAGAAGTGACTACAAAAAAATAAGAGTTTAACAAATTAAGGTTTTATAATTTACATTCAAACAATTTTACAATGAAGAAAATGATTTTAGCTGCTTTAGCAGTAATTACCCTTCTTGCATCGTGTAGCAAGGAGAATGAGAATGCAACAATCGGACAAGGGGTAAAAGCGACCCTCAACGTAAGTGTCAATGCTCCGGTACTCAACCGGGCGGCGGGAACTTCCCTACCAACAGATGCGGTAGGTAATTTCTGCGTGTTTATCACAGATAACAGGAACGAGATCGCCTGGTCTGCGTACAGTTCCGCAGGGTCTGATCTGACAGGCAGCGATGCTGTTACGGTAACAACGAATGCTCAAAACGTCTATGTGGTGGCCAACGCAGGCGACCTTACTGCTTCCATTACTACATTAGCACAATTAAATGCGTATTTAACAGATCTGAACGGTACAGGTTCACAAGCTGCCGCCGCGAACCGTTGGGCGACAGGTCATTCTGCCGCATTAAGCTTTACCCAGGTGGGTAACGACTTTAAAGCCACTACTAACATTACGCTTACCTTTATCGCCGCACGTATTACCGTAACGGTGGATAACCAGATGACGGGTTACGGCGATCCGGGGTCACTCACACTGGATAACATTGCGGTACTGAATGCCCGCGGAGAGTCCCACCTGTTTGGTACATCGTTAATCCCGGCAACCTACAGTCCCGGTAAGAAATTTTATACGGGATTTGACGAGCCTTCTCCCGGGGATTTCGCACCCAACTGGCCTGTTATTGCTGACTATACGGTTGCTACTTCCCTTCTTTCAGATCCGCTCACTAATATGGCTACGGACACCTATTATTACTATGTATTTGAGAACGATGCGACCACAGCGGCCCACCTACCGACTATTGTTACACTATTGGGTACAGATGATGATGGTTCTCCGCTGTCATGGCCTGTACACCTGGCTCCTTACGAGCAGTGGACAACGGGAAGTGGTTCGGTATCTTCGATCGAGCGTGGAAAATCTTACAATATCAATATCAAGCTCACCAGTGATGCAACAAACGGTGGGGGTGGTACATGGCCTCCGACCGAACCGGTTATCAGCTCTACTGTAGAGATCACTGTCAGCCTCACGGATTGGGTGCCTGTTACACTGGCAAAAGAGTTTTAATCTCCTCTTGCATCTCAGGTTACTGCCGGCTTCCCGGGCAGGCAGCAGTAACGACCCAAAATAGGATGCCACCGGCATCGTTGCCCTGTTTGGTATGCGTCTCTTGGTTGGGGCGCATATCGCTAAGACACAAAATATTGTAGTATGACTATTAAAGGAATAATCCCTGCATCGTGGCGACTGCTTATCCTGTTTATGATCACAGGACTTCTCCGGGGTTGTATCAAAGAGAATCTGGATGATTGCAGGACCCACTGTATTTTACACGTCCGGGCATTCGATGCTACGGGCACAGAGCTTACCAGCAACGAAGTTTCATCTGTGGCACTATATCTGTTCGATGATAATAAGCGTCTTACCGGTACCCTACAGACACAGATCGGCCAACATGTTAAGATTGAGCCCCGGATGGGTGAAAATATACACATAGTTGCCTGGGGAAACCTGGGTGAGAACACCCTGCCAAAACTGGATGAAAATTACGAAGATTGCACAATAAATATCCGGCAACGAACCCGTGCTGAAGTATATGCGATCCCGCCGGATGATCTGTTTCAGGGTATGATATCGATCCATGCAAGCCAGAAGAGAGAGGAGAAAGAGTTGCCGGTTTACCGCAAGGTGGGCAGCCTGACCCTGACCGCCCGGAACCTGAAAGAGTTCGCAGGTTTCCAGGACGACGACTATACCGTAGTTATACGTGAAACTTACTCGTCTATTCATTTCAACGGTACGCTTACCGGCCAGAAAGTGAGTTATCTGCCCGATGGTAGGTTTGTCTCAAGCGATGGCCGGGAGTATTATTATGTTGCCCCCTTTACTATGATCCCGGAGGAGACCGGCCTCTATATCGATATCTATTACCAGGAAGAGCTGATCATGAGTATCGGGGAAGATGGTCAGGGAAAGCCCATTACCGTAAGAGAGGGTATGCTCACCCATGTACTGCTTGACTTTAACCGGCTTTGGGACATTACAGTAGTACTCAGTGAGTGGGACGATCAATATAATTACGACAAAGAGTTCTAAAGGAAATGAAAACAATAAAATATCCAGCTATGAAATGTAATCTACAGGTACGGGTGGCGAGGTTTATCACCGGACTTCTCTCTATCCTTGCACTTGCCTCCTGCGAAAAAGAGACCGAAACACAGCTCTCTATCAGTGAGGATGGCGAAACCATAGTAACTTTTGCCCTGCAGGTTCCCGGAGCAGCCGGGCCGCAGGTCCGCTCCATGACTCAGGCAGAGGAGAATGAGGTAAAGACAATAGATGTCCTGGTTTTTGGGCCCGGCGGCGGGACGTTTGACTACACCGCCCGATGCGACGCTTCAGATATTACTACCGGTAGCGATATACGGATGAAAACTTTTACCATAAAGTTAAAGCAGGGTCATTTCGATCTGGTGATCCTGGCCAACGCACGTAATTTATTTACTCCGGCCTCTCTTCAGGGACTCTCCAAGGCTGATGCTCTTGCTACACTCGAAGCAGCCCTGCCTGCCAGTGGAAAATGGCAGGCCGATGGTTCCGCACCGTTTCCCATGTGGGGAGATGTGGGCGATATTACCATTGATGACCAAACCGACCTTACAGGTACGGGCAGTGTAAAGATAAACCGCATGGTGGCTCGTGTAGATGTGAATATTACAGGGATGGCAGCTACTACTTTCCGGCTCACCAGTATAGATGTATATAATTACAATACTACCGGAACACTGGTTCCGGATATGACGGCATGGGATACAACGAGCGACCCTGGCAGGCCCAGAGCTACGGCACCGAACGTGCCGGTTTCCTCTACGCTGACATTGGGGCCCATAGCCTATATCGGAGCAGAGATAGATACGGACGAGAATAACTGCATGCGGGAAATTTATCTCTTTGAAGCGGAGAACCATTCGGATGCCGGGCACGAGTCTCCGAAAGGGTTACAGGAACGTACCTGTCTGGTGATCGGAGGAGTATGGGATGCAAATGGTAACGGTAACTTTACCGACGACGGACCCTCCACTTACTACCGCATAGATTTTTCTACCGGCAGCGGTACAGCACAGCACTTTATTGATATATTACGGAATCATCAGTATGTGTTCAACATTACTAAAGTATCGGGTTACGGGTATGAAGATTCCTACACGGCTTTTATATCCAGACCGATCAATATTGAGACGGAAGTGGTGGCGTGGAACGAGGCAGATATGAACGATATTGAATCGGATGGCCGGTTCCAGCTGACAGTTGATAAAAGCGAATTTTACTTTTTTGATGAAGGTCGGGGACAGTCCCTGAAAATATACACCGATCACCCGAGCGGATGGAAGATTGATGCGGGCACCCAACCTTCGTGGATCACCGTATCCCCGGACAACGATAACAGTGGCACCTCGCGGGAGGTGATTGTTAGTGCCGGTCAAATACCATCCCCCACTCCTAACCGTCAGTCAAGTTTCTGGATTGTAGCTGGTAACTTGTATAAGGAGATAAAGGTGGAACAGATCAACGAGCCGGAACTGACGCTGATAATCGATCCGGAATATCTAATATTCAGAAAAGGGGCGCCACAACCCAAACCCTTTACCGTAACCACTTACCCGGCAGGCATCCCCGTTTCATTCAGTGAAGTGACGGGTGATATAATCTGGCGTTCATCGGGTTTTCCGGCAAACGATCCGGTAGGGACCGGAATATATCAGTTCCATCCTGAGGTGAATAATTCCAATCCAGCCGTACAGCGCAACAGTTCTGTGGCGGTTACGGTACGGTCGGGACAAAAACTTCTCACAAAAATCGTCGAAGTGATACAGTGGGCGACCGACCTTGTGTTCAGTTATACGCCCAATAACAGCGCTTTCGTGCCCGAGGCGGGGCAACGCACAATAACCGTAGATTCCGACACCGACTGGTATGTCGATGGCATAGACGGTACGACGGCGATGTTCGCCTCAACGCCTTCCTCCACCCTGAACGCTCCGGGGGTCACCAATTACACGGTAAACCTCGCCGCCAACAGTGCCTGGCAACCTCGCTCGGCAAGACTTGCGGTCAAATCCAACCACATCGATTTCCCGGGCGACTATATAACGGTATCACAGAGCGCCAAAACACCGGTGATCTTGATCAACCAGTCGGGAGAAAAAGACCTAAACAACGGCCCGGTGACCGCTACGGTAACGTCTAACTCTACATGGACAATGTCCGGCGATGGCTATTTCAACAACACAGCCACTGCGACTGCAAACAATACAGGCTCCGATGCTCCTTTGTCGAGTGTCAACAAAGGAAGTGCGACCTTCACGCGAAAAAACTGGACTGCGGCAAACGGGATCCCTGCTATGGGGACTTCCTATACTTCGACCGTGACCTTTACCACCACGGCCACCGGCCTGCCTTCCGAAGTGAATCAGGCCACTACGAGTTTTAAAGTCAGAAGTACGGTTCAGGGATTCTGGACCCCCGCCTCTACTCTATTCTCTCTGGCCAGTGGCTCGAATATAAGCTCCGTGGTAACAACAAATGGTGCCGTAAAAGCTAATACAAACGCCAGATGGACGGTAACGCCGAGTGCGGGTAACCCCCAATCTCATAATGCGGAAATGTATGGCGAGAAAACCATAAACGTCAGCATCCCGATCTGCAACAACGGATGGGGCAACAGAACCGTTACAGTAAAGGCCACAAACGACGCCAACACGACTACCTCGACGGCCACATATAACCAGAAAGGATATTATGTAAGCACTTCGGGCCATTCCGCGCCCCAATCCATAGCGGCAGGGGGAGGAAACCAGACAGTCTCTGTCAACGGATGGTATCCGGGAGGAAGTATACAAGTCAGGGTTTTGGGAGCGGGGACGGAGCCAAATACTATATCAGGTGCCGCAGGCAGTATGAACAGTGCAGGCAATGCTTCCGCTCAGGTAACAGTAGGAGCAAACAACAACTGGAACTGGTTGAGGCGTAGTATCCAGTTCCAGTGGCGCTACTCCACCAACACCGGTGATACCGGTTGGACAAATATAGGAAACCCGGTGAACCAGCCTGGTACCTACTCCAATAATACTCCAACGCTTAATCCCACGACCCTCGTTGGGGGCGAGCAGACGATCAGGGTGACGGTTTCAGGTACCTATCCGGATGAATGGATACAGGTGCAGGCCACCGGAACTCAAGTCAGCGTTTCGGGAACGACCAATTCAAATAAATACGTTGATCTTAGAATTCCTAATAACACTACGGGTAGCCCCCGAAATATTACGTTCCAGTACCGCCGCAAAGACATTAACGGCAGTTGGCAGGGATGGATAACCATCGGATCGGCGATCTCCCAGCCTAAAGGTAACGTAGTTCTGTCTTCAGGTCGAATAGTGGCCCTGAACGATGTTTCCGGAACTGTGAACTGGGCAACTGCAATGGGGATACCTACATCATATAACAGTACAAGTTACCCGCAATCAGGCGTTGCCAATTACACAACAGGTTACGCTGTGGCAAACGGAGGATGCGCTGCATACTCAGAACCCGGATATCCCGCGGGAACGTGGAGATTGCCCTCTGTAGAGGAACTAAGACTCATATACGATCAAAAAGAAAGCATCGGTAACTTTTCAAGCGCCGGTTACCCTATATACTGGAGTAACACTGAATCTTCTACCAACAGAGAGTCGATGGCTCGTGGAATAAATTGGAACAACGGTACATACACTCAAGTGTTAAAGAGTTGGCCGGGATCTGGTTCTAACGCGAACATGGCAAGATGTGTACGCAACCCGTAACACCGTAGGCGACACCATTTAACCATTTAACCTTTTATGGCAAAGCAGGCAGGTTAAAGACAAGCAGCCTCCGATTAGCAAGGGTATCTTGAAGATACCCTTGCTAATCGGACGAAAGGCAACAAACAGAAAACAGTATAAACAAATGAGATACAATGTGATAACTACAATAAAGCTGACCTTGCCGAGGCGCAAACCCGGCATTCTTCTGGACGACTACGGAAATAGATGCTTCAAGGGCACATTATAGAAACTTGACCAACGGTAATACAGGAAATTCAGATAAACCAGATAACAGACCCGTACGTTGTGTCAGAACTCAATAAAACCTAACACATATTAACGGGGTAATATATTACCAATATAACCATTATTTCATCAATTTGTACTGATCGAGGGTGAATGTATCAACTGCTTAGCTTTGATACGTGCGCCCTCATTTTTTATAGGACCCTCCAGTAAAAG
>JAJQBG010000427.1:7839-47099 GCA_021203405.1 Bacteroides sp. | reverse complement strand
TCGCTTTGCTGCCTCACCTATGCCCAGAGCTACCGCAAGCTGGGAGTTAAAGATGGTCTAAGTAACCGGTATGTCAAAAAGATCAGGAAAGATAGTAAAGGATTCATGTGGTTTCTCACAGAAGAGGGAGTCAGCCGGTTCGACGGGAACGAATTCAAAAATTACCTGCTCACCTCTCATCTGCAGGATAGCGGCGAACAATATCTTTTCAGCTGGCTGGAAAATGACGCTGCCGGCAACATCTGGGCGATCAGTAAAACCGGCAAAGTGTACTCTTACTCTTCCGTAAAGGATCGGTTTGAACCGATGCTGGAAACTGATTCAACATTCCGGGGAACCTACTATCCGGTTACCTTCAGCCGGATCGACGAAGAAGATAATCTCTGGATGAGCAACGAATCAGAGATCTATCTGTATCATATCCTCTCCGGTACCGCCCGTTTTCTCTCTCATCCCCTTCAGGAGAGCATAGAAGCACTTATACAGACAGATCCCGTTACCTTCTTTGCAGGAACCCAATCGGGTATCTATGAACTGATCCTGGGAGAAGAAAACCTGGAAAAGGTAGAAGAGAGACCGCTCAGTTCGCTGAAAGTACCGGTACAGGCCCTCTATTTCGATCCAGATAAAAGAGTACTGTACTTTGGAGGATACCATGCCGGATTTTACCTGTACCATCCGGATAGTCGTTCCCTGACTCACCTGAACGGAGTGACAGACAGCAAGATCACAGCCATCCGGCCCTATGCAGAAGATCAGTTGCTCATAGCCACCGACGGAGCCGGACTCTACCAGCTGGATACATCGGAAAGAAAGTTCCATCCCTATTCCGTAGGTACCTCCCCGGAAGAACAGCCCCTGAACGGAAACCATATCCGGGATATTTATATAGACGAAGATAAACGGATATGGCTCGCAAATTATCCCGTAGGGATCAGCATCCGGAACAATAATTACCCCTCTTACAAATGGTATCACGCTGCATCAGGAGTTATCGGGAACCTGCCGGGTAACCAGGTAAACGGGATCCTACGGGACAGTGAAGGAGATTACTGGTTTGCAACCGATAACGGTATCGGGCTTCTGGAACAGGCCACCCATACCTGGCACTCCTTTCTCACCGCCACCCGGGAGGGGAACAACTCTTTTTACCACACCATCGAAGAGGTCAGACCGGGAATTTTCTGGATCGGCGGCCATTCGGGAATGGTCCATGAGATCGATAAAAGAACCGGCAGGGTAAGCTCCTTCACCCCTATGGAACAAACACATGATCTCTCGGCTTCTCCCCATTGCATTCACGCCATCTTCCGGGATAGCCGGGGAAAAGTATGGATCGGCGGAGAGAATGGCCTGGCCTGCACAGAAAAAGAGGGAGATTTTAAATTTTACGGAGAAATAAAGAACATCCGTAAAATAGCAGAGCAGGATAGCACCTGCCTCTGGATAGGCACCCAGAACGGATTATACCGATACGATCCTCTCCGAAACACAGTGGAGAAGATGGAACTTCCATCCCCTACCGGTCATATCCACGACCTGGCGGGCGATAAGGAGAGGCTTTACATAGGGACCGGTGGTGGAGGATTGCTTATTTACCATACAGAAACCGGAGCATTCGAATTTTACAGAAAAGATAACAGCAACCTGACAAGCGATCAGATTTACACCCTGATAGATACCGGACACGGCTGTCTGCTACTGAGTACCGGCAACGGGATCAGCTGTTTCAATAAAGAGAAAAAGAGTTTCAGTAACTGGGCAGAAGAGCAGGGATTACCCTCCGGACACTTTAATCCCGCCTCAGGAACACTTACCCATCAGGGTACCGTTCTCATTGGTAGTTCCGAAGGAGCCATTGAGTTCAGCGACCATATCGAGATCCCCCAGCCGGGGCCTATCCGGTTATACCTGGAGAACCTCTCTGTTTATAATTACCGGATAGAACCGGGAACCTCCCGTTCTCCTTTAAAAGTGAGTCTGGACGACACCCGGGATATTACCCTGAAAGCCAGCCAGAATAATTTTACCATTCTCCTCTCCTCCATCAGCTACGACTACCCGTCAGACATCCTGTATAGCTGGAGTCTGGACGGATATTACAACAGCTGGACAACGCCGGGCACCGAACGAAGCATCCAGTATACTAACCTGGATCCCGGTAAATACAGGCTCATCATCCGCGCTATTTCCAGTGAGGATTTCCGGACACTGGACGAAAGAACCCTTTCCATCCACATCCTTACCCCCATCTGGAAACGCTGGTGGATGATCCTTCTCTATGTAGTAGCGGGTCTGTTTACAGGGATCACCCTGCTACGCGCCTATCTGTTACGGAAAGAGCGGAAAAGCCTGGAAGAGAAATTCCAGCTTGTAACCCGCTCCATTGAGGATATACGCACCCCGATCACTTTAGTGAAAGCCCCTTTGGATGATATTTTCCAGACGGAACAGCTTACAGCAGAGGGAAAAGAGAAACTGGACCTGGCCATCCGGAACATTGATACCCTGGTAAGACTGACCGATAATCTTTCCAGCTACGAAAAACACGGTGTCCTTTATACAGCTCCTTACATCCGCCAGTATGAACTGAACGGTTTCTTAGAAAAGATGATCCGCCTGTACGAACACACAGCCGTTTCTAAAAAAGTCTCCATCCTCTTCGAACCCGACCAAAGTTTTGTCAATATATGGACAGACATTGAAAAATTAGAGATCATTGTAAAGAATGTACTGGTCAATGCCTTTAAATATACACCCGAAGGTGGAAAGATAGAAGTACTCTCTTACGGGGATAGTGACCACTGGAACATTGAGATACGGGATACAGGCAGTGGCCTGCCGGGAAAAGAACATAAAACAGCTTTCCGGAAAACATTCGGTATGAAAACCTCTTCCGCTTATACAGACAACTCAGACCTAAGTATCCTGATCATGAAAAAACTGGTTCCGATGCTCAAAGGGAAATATACGATAAGCAGTCGTCAACAGGAGGGAACAGTAGTTAAGATGACCTTCCAGAATGGATATAAACAGTTTAAAAAAAGTTATGTGGATATCCGGGATCAGAAAAATGCACCCAGACAGGAGAAGGAGACCCCGGCAGGATACTGGGAAGATGATCTTCCGGATATGGACTCAAAAACCATTCTGATCGTAGAAGAGAACGATGAGATGCGGGTTTATCTCAAAAAGATACTGGAAAACGATTATAATGTACAACTGACAACCAATGCCCATACCGCACTCGACATTATCAAACTCAAAAAACCCGACCTGATCATTACCGAATACAACCTGACAGGTATGAGAGGGGACGAACTATGCGAAAAGCTTAAAAACAGACCACGAAACATTGGATATTCCGGTCATAATGACCACTACCGACAGCGATCCTTTCAAAGTAGAGGATAACATCCGTGCCGGTGTAGACGAACTCTTTGTCAAACCCTATGACATGAACATGCTCAAACTCTCCGTATCCAGGATCCTGATCAACCGCCAGATCATCCGGAACAAATACCTGAACGCCGATACGGAAAAGATCAACTCCTTCAACTTTAACTGCAAATCCGAAAAGGACTTCAACTTCATTGCCAGGATCATTGAGATCATAGATAAAAATATAGAAGATACGGAATTTACCGTAGATACCCTGTGTGCTCAGCTTCACATGAGTCGTACCACCTTTTACAACAAGCTAAAAGATGTAACAGACCATCCCCCCAAAGAGATCATCAGGATCGTCAAACTGCAACGGGCGGCCCAGTTACTCAAAGAAAGCAAGCTCAATGTAACCGAAGTAGCTGATAAAGTAGGCTTTAATGACTCCAAATATTTCAGGGTGGTTTTCAAAGGTAATTTTGGAATGACCCCGAAAGATTACATCGCCAAATATAGAAATCAACAACCCAATATCACATGACCAACTATGTACAATTATTCGGTATCTTTTTCCGGATCGGCCTTTTCACCATCGGTGGAGGCTACGCCATGGTACCGATCATTGAGAACGAAATGGTAACCAAACGGGGATGGCTTACCAAAGAAGAATTTATTGATATCCTGGCCGTAGCCCAGTCGGCCTCCGGAATCCTGGCCATTAACATGTCTATCTTTGTTGGTTACAAGCTCCGGGGAGTAAAAGGATCTCTGGTATCAGCTTTCGGTACCACCCTTCCCTCTTTCCTGATCATTCTGGCTATTGCCATGTTCTTCAGCTCGTTTAAGGACAACCCTCAGGTAGAGAAAGTATTCAAAGGCATCCGTCCGGGTGTGGTAGCACTGATCGCCGCTCCCGTATTTAACTTAGGGAGATCGGCAAAAATAAACCTCCATAATCTATGGATACCCGTAGTATCCGCCCTGCTGATCTGGTTACTGGGCGTCTCTCCCATCTGGATCATCATTATCGCAGGCACCGGAGGATATTTTTACGGAAGATATAAAACAAACAAACAAAATAGCGCACAATGATCTATCTGCAACTCTTTTATTCGTTCTTCAAGATCGGACTCTTTGGCTTCGGCGGAGGCTACGCCATGCTCTCCATGATACAGGCCGAAGTAGTAACCAGACACAACTGGATCACCGCACAGGAATTTACCGACATCGTAGCCATCAGCCAGATGACACCAGGTCCTATCGGTATCAATGCCGCCACCTATATAGGATATACCTCCACACAAAGCATCTGGGGATCTGCCTTTGCCACCTTTGCCCTGGTACTCCCCTCCTTTATTATTATGCTGACCATCTGTAAATACTTTCTTCGTTTCCAGAAACACCCGGCCGTAGAAGCAGTCTTTTCCGGACTACGTCCTGCCGTTATCGGACTGATAGCCTCGGCAGCCCTGATCCTGATGGATAAGGAGAACTTTGGTTCTCCCACAGAAGACATCTTCACTTTTATAGTGAGCGTTCTCATTTTTGCAGTAGTATTTATTGCCACCTTTAAATACAAACAGAGCCCCATCCTGATGATCCTGCTGGCCGGGCTGGCCGGATTCCTGATCTACTGACCGGGAGAAACCAACCTTCCGGAATATTTTCAAAAAACTAAAAAATAACCGGACAGTTAAAATATTCTGTCCGGTTAAACGTCAGGAAAAACAACAAAGTCAGACTCTGCCACTTTATATAAGATGCAACTTATACATATATCAATGATAGCACTCCTTGCCCTGGCGGTTAATATTCCCCTGGGACACCACAGGCAACGCTTCCGGAAAATGACCTGGAGGTGGTGGATCATGATACACGCCTCCATCCCCCTTATTATTCCTCTGCGGATATGGCTGAATACACCTGCGGTATGTATTCCTCTTTTTATCGGAATGGCCATAGCCGGGCAGCTGATCGGGTCGAAATGGATTCCTAAAAGATAACCGGTTCCCTAACTGGTTACTCTTTGCTCTCCATATACCCTCCCCGCATGGGTGAGACCGAATTACGGGTGTAGATATTCAGGATCCCGTCCGGATACCGGGAAGGTGGCTTTACCCACCGGCTGCGACGCTCTGCCAGTATTTCCTCTATCTCCTGCGGCTCTTTTTCCTCTCCCTGTACACCCACTATATCCAACCGCCGGGCAGGAATATCAATGCAGATCAGATCACCGTTCTCTACCAGGGCAATAGGTCCCCCTTCACTTGCCTCCGGCGAGACATGTCCGATAGCAGGTCCGCGGGTAGCTCCCGAAAACCGTCCGTCGGTGATCAGGGCAACCGACTCTACCAGTACCGGATCAGAAGCAATGGCTTCCGTAGTATAAAACATCTCAGGCATACCACTTCCTTTCGGACCTTCGTACCGGATAAAAACAGCCTCTCCCGGTTCTACCCCCTGGTGCAGAACCGCATGCAGGGCATCCTCCTCCCGGTCAAACACCTGGGCTTTTAAAGTGACCTGCCTGAGACGGGGAGAGACAGCCGAATGTTTTACCACTGCTCCTTCCGGAGCCAGATTCCCTTTTAAAACAGCAATAGCCCCCTCTTTCCGGATCGGATTATCCAATGGCCGGATAATATCCTCTTTTTGGACTCCCCGCGGAGTCAGATAACTGTAACATTTCTCATAAAAACCAGTTCTCCGGAGTTCTTCCAGGTTCTCACCTACTGTTTTTCCGGTAACGGTCCATGCATCCAGGTGAAGAGACTCCCAGATCTCCTCCATAATAGCCGGTACCCCTCCCGCATACCAGAAATACTCTCTCGGCCAGTACCCGCTGGGGCGTATATTGAGCAGGTAAGGAATGCGGCGGTGAATGGCGTCAAATAGTTCCGGTGGAAGTTCCAACCCGGCTTCACGGGCAATAGCAGGCAGGTGCAGCAGGCTGTTACTGGACCCTGCAATAGCAGCATGTACCATTACAGCATTTTCAAAAGCTTCATCCGTCAGAATGTTGGAAGGTTTGATTCCTTCAAATACCAGTTCAACCGCTCTTATCCCGGCACGGGCAGCAGCTATTTCCAGTTCACCCGTATGCGAAGGGATCAGCGCCGTTCCCGGCAAAGCAAGCCCCAGCGCTTCGGCCATTACCTGCATGGTAGAAGCGGTTCCCATAAAGGAGCAGGCACCACAAGCAGGACAAGCTTCTTTCTTATATTGAGTAAGCTGCTTCTCGGATATCTCTCCCCGTTCACGCATGGCACTATAGGTACCGATCTGCTCCAAAGTCAGCAAGTTAGGGCCCGCCTTCATAATCCCTCCCGGTACAAATACGGCAGGCATATCCAACCGGGCAATTGCCATCAGATGGGCAGGAGCAGATTTATCACAACTTGAAATAAACACGCCGGCATCAAAGGGAGTAGCTCTTACATGGATCTCGATCATGGCCGCCATTATCTCCCGCGATACCAGCGAATAGTTCATTCCATCGTATCCCTGCGCTTCTCCGTCACAAATATCCGTCACATAATAATTAGCAGCAAATCCTCCTTTTTCATAAATTGCCTGGTCTGCTTCTCTCACCAGACGATCAAGATGGGCACTTCCGGGATGACTGTGTCCGTAACTGCTTTCCACAATAATCTGCGGCTTCTCCAGATCTTCGACTTTCCAGCCACTTCCCAGACGCAACGAATCAAGTTCGGGAGCTGCTTTTCTTAACTGCTGACTTTTCATGCCTTACTGTTTAACGGTTTTCTTTCTCTATTAATAACAAAAGTAGAGAATAGTTTTCTCCCGGAAAGAAAAAATCAGGAATTTCCATAAAAAAGGATGGTTCTATCTCAAAAAGATGCCACGAACTTCCATACAGAAGCCCGTGGCATACATACACACACACCTAAAACCTATCAAAAATTACTTTTCCGTTCCAAACTCAGTCTGCTGACGTTCTACCTCGATCAGCATCTGGTTCTTCTCCTCTTCAGAAAGGATCACTTTGGGTGCACCCGCTCCGGAAGAAACCCCGGCACTACCCTGAACCGCATTACACTCTTCGAGGTAACACATAGCAAATTCAGCCGGAACCGATTCAAACTCAATCTCAGCCGGTGTCGGAGCCAGTGTACCCTCAAACTGTACACGAGCCGTCACTTTGATCTTACCCGGTGTTTGGGTCGAACGGATCAGCACCGGAGCCGAACCAAATTCTACGGCACGGGGATTAGCGTTGATCGAAGCATCCCCGATGATCTCTCCCTCACCCTCTACCGTAAATACAATATTCTCTTTCGCCAGACGGCGTACATTACCACTATCATCCGTTACCTCAGCCACTACTACCAAAAAAGTCAGAGCCATCCGCGATAAGGGCCTGCCCCTGATGATCGATAGAGAGTTGCAAACGGGTGGAGCGGCGGGAAGGCATCTTCCGGTGGGTACATACCACCTCACCGTTTATAATCCCCTCTGCTACCAGATTCACCTTTTCCCAGTTCTTCTGGAAATAGCTGTAATCACGGGCCTCCCAGAAGTCCCATACATTCTCAAAAACCACCGGAGCATTCGGCATGTGTTCGGGAGCATGTACCACCGGCTTTATCCAGCTTTTGGTACCATCGTACATCGAAAGCCGTACCGAATCGCAGTTACTGAACACAATTACCTCCGCATCCGAGAAAGGAGACATTTCGTGGGTAATATAAACCATCGGTCCCGATTCAGCCAGCGGATGTTCCAGCGTAGCACCGGTCTGCGAACGGAACATATAGTAAGCATATTTCGGCTGGCGGAACGCATCGTAAATCCCTCCCCAATAGGGATCGGGATGGTATCCGCGCTGATGGTCGAACGGGTGCCACTGTGCCCCCCGATAAACTGTCCGTTGGTCCTGTAAAGTTCATCATAACTCCTGGCCAGTGACAGAGCCTGTACCAATAGCGGACGCTCCCCCCAGCTGCGGCTGGCACGGTTGTTATTGTTATGGGCATACCAATCGTCTACATTCTCCCCGAATTCCCGGGTAAAGATCACCCGGTCGGCTATATCCTTTTCATCGTCTCCCGGCCAGCCATACACTACATCGTAGTTATCTTTCACTCCATCCGAATATACATCGGCAGCAGCGGCCGGGCGTCCCGGATAGGGAAATTCATCACGGGTGATCTGCAAAGCCTCCAGTGAGAACTCCAGTGGAAAACGGGTTTCATTCAGGATCGGTTCCCACATCAGTACCGACGGATGGTTGCGGTCCCGGCGGATCATCTCTCTTGTATTTTTATATACCAGTTCAGCGAAATGAGGCTCCTTGTTCCAGAATTGCCAGCCCGGAGTAGCCACGATCACAAACATACCCAGTTCGTCGCAGGCATCCATAAAGGCAGGATCCATCGGATAATGGGCCACGCGAATGATCCGGCACCCGGCATCCCTTAACTTTTTCGCATCCCTCCATTGCTGCGAATTAGGCATAGCATTGCCCACATAAGCAAAATCCTGGTGACGGTTAGCTCCTACCAGTTGCCCGAAAGGTTTGCCGTTGAGCCAGAAACCCTCCTTATCCCGGAACTCAGCCAGGCGGATACCCGCCCGGGTAATCCCTCCGTCAATGGTTCTGTTACCCTCTTTGACATGGGATTCCACCCGGTACAAATAGGGACTATCCGGTTCCCACAATCTCGGGTTCTTCACCGTAAAACTATGATATACCGTCTGGTCTTCGCCCGGTCTCAAAGTGACCCGGCTCGAAGTACGTTTTACTACCTTACCATCTTTTTCCGTCAGTGCCGTCTCTACGGTTACCGTACGGGTAGTATTTCCCTCATTCTTTACGTCGGTATTTACATACACCTCCGCACTCTTTTCACTGATCTTATCGTAGTGTACGAACACACCCCCACCGGCTACCTTATCCGCCTCTACCGCATCGGTAATAGCTACCGGAGACTTTACGATCATCCATACATCCCGGTAAATACCACCGTGGTAAGTAAAATCGAGTGTATACTGACGTTTACCGGGAGGATACTCCCGGTCATCGCTGTTATCAGTCAATACAGCGATCAGGCACGAATCCCCCGCCTGCACTCCGGCTTCCGTAAGGTTCACATTAAAAGGCAGGTATCCTCCGATATGTTCCTGCACCTTCCGGCCGTTGATATAAATATCCTGTTTACCCATAGCCGCTTCAAAATGCAGGATCACCTGCCTGCCTGCGGCAGATGCCGGAACCACAAACCGTTTGCGGTACCACGCCGGTCCCTGGTAATTACGGGTACCACTCGCTTCCGCCGGCATCAGCTCCACCGTATGAGGCGTAGAAACCACCTCCCAGGCGGAATCATCAAAATCAACTTCGTGAGCACCCGGCAGATCGCCTTTGAAGTAACGCCATCCCGGATTAAAGCTGTAAATATCCCGTCCACTGTCAGGAAGCGGGAAGAAACCCGCCACTGAGATCTCAGGACGATAATAACCGGCACTGGCCAGTACCGGAAAAAGGATCCATATCCAAAAAGTAGTCTGCTTTTCATCTTTTATCTCTTTATGTAGCTTGTATTCATTACAATATCTTTTCTGCGATTCTCCGGAAGCACTTTCAGATCGACCACCTCCCCGCCACGCAATTCTGCCTCTACCACCGTATTTCCCGGGGCATGCAGCTTAAAACGGATATCTTTCTCCTGCGGCCAGGCAGGGAAGAGCAGAATCTCATCTCCGTTTGTCTGCAAAAGCATCTCCTGCAGGCCGATCATACCGCTCCCTCCCCAGTTATGGTCGGGCGTCCAGTCGTAACCCGGTCCCCAGAAGGTCGGGAAACGGTGTGGGCCGTCCGCCAGTTTCAGCGAAGTCAGCCGGTAGGCCTCTTCCGTCAATCCCAGGCAGGCAGCCCAGATATTATCCTGTTTCCATCCCACATGGGTACGGAACCCCAGGGCATCCGGATCATACAGATAGGTATTACGGGCAATCTCCAGATCCGGTCTTCCTACCCCATAAATGCGCCAGGGATAAACCGGATAGAGTTGCGGAGTCTCTACATTATTAATTCGCTCCCATGTTTTAGCAGGAGAGATCATCGTACGCCCTTCCAGTTCCCGCAAAGGAAGCGGAGGGATCTTAGCCAGCATCTCCGGCATCTGCCCGTAACTCTCCAGTACTACCCGCAATGCCGCAATGGTGCTGGATGCGTTGTTGGTCATTTTATAGGTCTCGCAGGCAGAACCCGGAAAGAGGATCAGATGCCCCTCACCATCCAGCGATTTACATCCCCGGCGGGAAGCCAGGTATTCATAATGCTCTTCAAAAAAGCGGAGTGAACTCTCGATAAGCGGTATATAAGGAGTAATATCGTCCCCGTTATAGACTTTACGATCCAGGATCATCTGGCAAAATTCCAGTACCGTATCCCACTCATACTCCAACCAGGCATTATATTCTACCCCTTTATCAAAATAGTCGGGCCGCTTAAATCCATATTCAGCGGGATTGGGCAAACCAAAGTTCTCTATCTGTTCTCCGAAACAGGCACCTCCGTGCCCCCAATATACTTCACTGCGAAGCTCGGCATTTCCCAGCATCCGGTTATAAAACTCAAACTGGGCATCCATCATATCAAAATCGCCTGCCTTCAGCATCGGCCAGTAAACCAACCGCTGGTTCTGGGCAGTCATGGTACCTCCACCCCATTTGCGGTAATCCGGCGTAAAGGCCTGCTTCTCATCCACAAAAACCGGATCAAACGTAAAAAGCCCTCCGTTAAACTTGGTCGGTACACTTCCATAAGCATTGCATCCCAGCATATAACGGAATAACATATAGTTACGGGTTATCCCCGCACTCTCCCCGCTACCGATGATATAGCTACGGTTATGAAAAGCCTTCCATCACTCCCGGCTCCGTTTTCTGTCAGCCGCAGAGACAGCAGCCACTGTCCGGCGAAGTTCCTGCTCCCAAAGAGCCATATCCTCCGTCTGCTGCGTATGCAACGCTATCTTTATATGGTGATTGCGGGCAGGCTTTACACTCTCGTAACACCACGCCTTAAAATCAGTACCGGCATACTCTCCGTCCCTGGTTCCCCTATACCGGAGATTATCGCCCCAGAGTATTCCCCCAAAGGTAAGATGGGCCAGCGGGTTCATCATCCGCTCCTTTACCCCTTCCAGTCCCTGCTGTCTCACTACATAGTCAAAAATTGTCTCCTGCGGGTTGCGGTGGTAAAAGAGAATACTCTTATCCCCCGGTTCTATCCCATCAGCAGCCGTAAAACAGCCTTCAGGGGGCCCACTTCCAGGAGTTCTGCTGTCCTTCCCCCTTACGGATAAGACGATCCTGGTAACGCCAGTTCTCATAAAAGACCTCCGCCTTTACAGGTTGCCGGCTCTTTACCTCTACATGGATAACCGGTTTGAATACATCCACCCACAACTCAATGGTACCCGCTGCGGTGGTGATCTCTACATGCCCCTCTTCCGGCTTCAACTCCTGCCTGAATCCCGTATCACCGTTAAAAAAGCCGGGTGTAAAAGCCACCCGTACCCGTCCCTGTTTCAGTTGAGTATTATAGCGGTCAAACGTACCACTGCAGCTCATATAGAAAAAGAGTTCATCCCCCTCTACCCATACATTCAGACCGATATCTCCTCCACCACACGGCATAGACTCCGAAGAATTACGACTCTGGCTCTCCCAGATAAGGGGAGCATGCTGCCCCCAAAGGAACAACATGCTCATCCATACCAACGCTAATAATGAAAAGATCTTTTTTGCCACCATATACTACCAATTATCCGAGCGGAAGGAGGAGACAGGCAGGCCGTCGCCACCAAAAAGGTCGCCTTCCACATAATTTTCAAAACCATAACGAACCGCTACCGGGTGAGGTACCTGTTCACTCTTTACATGGATCTTACTCCGCACGATCCAGGCTTTGGCTGGATGGAAGACCCGGTCTTCTCCCGCTACCTGGAAAAGCTTCGATTCAAAATCTTTAGCGGTTATCCACATCGGTGCCCGTTCAAAACTCACGGTCACCGTATCATTCTGTACCTCCATAGAGTCATAAAAAGGACTATCTCCCGAGATACCCTCCACCCCATACGTTTTGGAGAGTGCCAGCAATGCCAGTCTTTCGCCGGCCGTACGTTTATCCGCCGGATGGATACAGGTTCTGTCCCCCGCATCCAGCAGTACCGCCATTCCCGTATTCGGAACCCGATGCTCCACTTTCGCCTGTGCCTCCCGCAGGTAGGCAGAATTGATCACCTCCTTACCCGGTTCGGTAATGATCCCGTAATCATACGGAGCGATCTGGCAATAGTAGAAAGGAAAATCTCCCTGTCCCCACAAATCTCTCCAACCCGTGATCAGGGTAGAGAACATATCGGCATAACTATGGGCCCGGTTGTAATTATCTTCGCCCTGATACCAGATCACCCCCCCGCATGGAGAGTCCGATAAAGGGACTCAGCATTCCATTGAAAAGTACCGTCGGGGTGCGGTTCTTAGAGGTTATATCCTCCTCCCTTCGGGGGATCTCTACCTCCGGAAAAAGCTTTCAGCATATCCTCGTTCATCCACGCCTCGGCAGCCGAACCACCCCAGGCAGCTACGATCAGCCCCACCGGTACACCGGTACTCTCATTCACTAACTTCCCGAAATGATAAGCCGTAGCACTGAACTCCTTCACAGTCTCCGGTTTAGCCTCTTTCCACTCACCGGCTATATCTTCCTGCGGCAAAACAGCCGCTGTACGTTTGGCCGTAAAGAGACGGATAGCCGGATTGGTACTCCGCAATATATCCATATTGGAACCGGCTATGGGTTGATTCTTATACCCTTTCATAGGCATCTCCATATTGCTCTGTCCCGAACAGAACCAGAGTTCACCGATCAGGATATTTTCCAGGCGGGTCACCTCCCCGTCATCCAGTGTAATTGTATAAGGACCACCGGCAACAGGTGTCCGCAAAGAGAGCTTCCACTTTCCATCCTTTCCCGCAGTAGTGCTATACCGGGCACCATCCCAACCGGTTATTACTTTTACCGTTTTTCCGGCAACAGCCGTTCCCCACAAATTGGCCTGGGTTTGTTGCTGCATCACCATACCATCCGAGAAGAAAGAGGGTAGTTCTACCTTTGCATACAGGTTGGTCAAAGCAGCTGCTACCAGGCAGGCCGCTATTATTCGTTTCAGTCGGTTCATCATTTATTTTCTATGGTAAAGCCTACAGGGCCTAACAGGCCGGCAGGTATTAATTTATCCTCTTTCATGCGATATTTAGCATTGGTCCAGATCCCCTCAAACGGAGCCTTTCCCTTATCCGCCCCATTGAGCGCATTGGCCCAGGTATTGGTCACCTCAATTTCCAGCGTGTTGGTACCTTTTTTCAGGACACCCGTCACATCGGCCCGGTAGGGAGCCGTCCATACAATACCACAATCCACCCCGTTTACCCGTACGGTAGCCACATCGGCCACTTCACCCAGTTCCAGGTATATTCTCTCTGCCTTCACCTTTTTCCAGGTAAAAGAGGTGCGGTAAGTAGCTGTTCCGGAGTAGTAACTGACGCGTTCCTCCGCCTCCTGGCTCCAGTCAAAAAGTTCACCCCGGGTTATGGTCGTATCAATAAGCGGGAAATTCACCTTCCACTCTTTTACCTCCAAAGGTATCGAGGTTATCTCCGGGGTTTTTACTGTAACAGCTTTTACATCCGTATCCTCTTCAAACACCACAAAAAGCGACTCTCCGCTACAGAGTTCCATCGGTACGATTGTCTGCCCCTTCTCCATGCGGTAAGAAACCTCCCGGCGGATCTCTCCTGTGACCGGATCCCAGATCTCCGGCTTTTTACCCTCTATACGGAAAGAGGCCTCTATAGTTCTCTTCTCTTCCAGTTGGTTAGAGATAAAGTAAACATCCGCTTCGGCTCCCCGGCGGTGTGTCCAGGCAATATCTGCCGGTACCACTACATCCCGCTCCAGGCCATAAGCCGAAAAATCATCCGCTGTAAAAGGAAGTTCCGGGATCACTACTCCCCCTCTTCTGAGCTCCTCGATCTTTGCCTGAGACTCAGCAGAAAGCGGCACATTATTCGGATTCATAGGGCGTTTACCCGGAATAACCAACACTTTGTAAGAAGCACCACCCGGCAACACCAACCGACCCTTCTCAACCTTTGCTAACCTGATCAACGCATCTTTATTGAAAGAGTCATACGCATATCCACGGAGCGGATTAACCCATTTATCCGGGTCAGCCATATTAGCCGTATGCCTTACTCCCACAGGCTCTTCCCGAAGCGGCTGCCTACATTGGCCAGACGTACCTGTTCAGCCTCTGCCCGCTCCTTTCCGAAAATACCCGGCAGGAAGGGGACCAGACGTTCCGGAAGGATAGAACGACGGGGAATCTCCTCGCCCATATATACAGCAATATCCACCACCGGGACACCATACTGCAAAAGCGCCTGCGAACGGGTTACATAATCGGTAAAAGCCTTTCCTCCGTCCCTGAACCAGGTCTGGTCGCGTTGGAAGAAGAGTCCGATCCCATCCAGCGTCATACCCGGTTTACGATCCAGATACGGGTTATGTGCATATACATGATAAAAAAGTTTATTGATACCCAAGGCATAGTTACGATCCAGCAGGGTCTTGAACATCGCCGGATGTTCGTTCCATACCCCCTTAATTCCGTAAACCCTTCAGCCTGGATCAGTTTCTTTCCATAAATATGGGCACCGCTGATCGCATCCAGCATATCGTTGGGCTTATCGTGCGTAGGGCTCTGCAACCAGTATTCCCCCCATCGGGCGGTCTACCTTCTAGTGATACAGCAAACCATCACTCACCATAGTCGGCGCTACACATTCGGCAGAGAATTCACAATCATACTCGCGGGCCGCAGTAGCCAGTACTTCATAAAATACATCCACGACCAACTCGGCAATGGTAGTGCGTACATCCCTGAGCACCTCTTCAGAACGTTCAGCACTCTCTACCGGAATACCGGCCATCAGCGGTAACCACGGCATCAGGTCGTAACCGCGACGTTTACGGAACTCCTCCGGAAAAGTTTTACTCCAGTTCTGGCTGCCACACTCCCAGCTATCAATATGCATATATTTAAGTACCCTGCGCGCCAGTACCGGATCGGTATGGCTGAATGCCGCTCCAAACCAGTTATCAAACTGCTTTCTGACCGCAGCCGCGCTGAACTTATCACACTCCAATCCCTTTCCACCACCGGCAGTCGCATTGGTGTGTCCGGTAGAGGTATGTCCCATACGCAGGATCTTCCAGTATCCTTCGGGAAGCGTGGCAGTAAGCAGGTCTCCCTGCAAAGAAGAGGTCAGGTCCACCACATCCCGCTGTTTCACACAATCCTCCGTGCCGACCTCACCGGAAGTAGTATCATAAGCGACCCGCCACACCAGGCCCGCTTTTCCCTCCCACGCATTCAGGAGGGGCTCACTATGTAGTAAAAGTCTATCTATCTTCAGGTTCGGCGACCATTTGGCAGCATCCAGGTCTTCACTCCCCGGTTCACTTCCGGTAGGATCCCAGTAAAAACGAAAATAACGGGCAGTAGTCGGCGGAATAGCATACGTAGAGTTCGCATCCGTATTCTGCCACCCCTGACGGGCCGGAACCAGCTGTTTAACCAACCGGAAGTTCTCCCCGTCGTCACTCGCCATCACCTTCAGGCGGTGCGACTGGTAGTTGTTCCCTTTCAGTACGATCTCTATATTGCGTGCCGTAAAAGGCTGCTCATATTCAAATTGTATCCACGAAGGTACCGAAGAACGGATCACCCCGTTCTCATCCACCGTGATCACCCGTTTACCCTCTTCCACATCCTTCGGGTTCACATTCCCGTAAGTCATGGTATAAACCGGAGCCGCTACCGGTGCCGCTACCGGATAAGCCAGTAGCGCTATATCCTCATAATACCCTTCGACAGCTTCCAGCCTGCTGAGTAGCAACCGATCCGGCTTTCCACCCACTACTACCGTATCCGTAAATACCACCTTCTGCATAGACTCCTCCGGTGTGATCCAGGGACCACCCGCCAGTGCAAACCCATCGCAGATGTGCATCCCCAGTTGCAATCCCAGCCGGTCGGCCTCCTCCATGCTGTAACGCACCATCTCCCAGAACTCAGGAGTAAGTTGCTCTACCGCTCCGGGAAACCCGTCTCCCTGCTGCGGAGAACGGATCGGCATCAGGTAGGTACCACCCAACCCGGCCTCTTTCATAGCCTCCAGATCAGCCGTCAACGCCGGTTTGGTTACCGCCCCGTACATCCAGTACCAGAAACACCACGGTTTAGCCTCCTCCTGTGGGGCCGCGAACTGCTCACGTAGCGACTGCGCGGCAGCATCGGGCCTGCACAAAGAGATAAACAAGATGATTAAAAATGATATACGAATTCTTTGTTTGTTCATACGAAAAGCTTTTATACCCAAAGACGGAAAAAAGCCCCTTTTGTACTCGCAGATATCCTTATTATATAAGCAGATCGGAAAGATCACCGATCTCTTTACCGGCCTGTTTATCCGTAAAAATAGCTCCGAAACAGCTCTATTTTTGTGAAATATGAATATCTTTGCCTCCTCAACTAAATTCTCTTAACAATGAAAAAAAACAAGCTTACTGATCTGTGCCGCAGGCATTGTTCTCTCCTCGTGTTTATCCGGCAAAGCCATGCAGAAGGAGATCCGGGAATATCGTTCCAACCTTTTTTATGAACTCAGCACCCCTCTTTACCCGGACACCGCCCTCACCCGGGTTCACCTGAAGTTCATTGACTATTCCAATATGGATTATTACACCGGTGTACAAAAAAAGGGAACAACCATACTCCCCCTGCTACTCTATATGTACGACAAGCACCGCTTTAAGAACAAACTGGGAGAAGATTCGCTCTACCCCACCTACAGGGAGTTCCTTACCGAGGCTTTACTGACAGAGTGCAACAGCAGTACCTGCCTCCACTTAGTAGAAGAAGAACAGCTCCCCCCCTCCGAACCGTCAGCTTATACGATGGAAGTTAAAATCATAAACAACCAGACACACGCCATCACTACCACAGGCTCCCATTCGGTAATCTGGCTGGAATGGGAGCACCTGACCTTTGAAAAACACTGGCTGAAACAGGTGGAGACAGACCTCTCCATCCGGATCACTATAGCCCGGGGCGAAGAGACCCTCCACGATAAAGTGTACAGCCGGAAATGGGTACAACCCTTGTATGACCGGAACTATCCGGACAGCCAGGAATTAAACAGAGTATGCATAGAATATATGGCCGAATCCCTCTCCCGGTGTACCAAAGAGCTGGTAGAGGATATTGCCACAGAGCTGCATCTGTTATTTACCGGTCTTATGTACAAGGAAAAATCCCGGCTCTAAAAGGCCGGGAAGTGAAGATAAAATATGTTGTGTACAAAGAGGGACAAATTAACTCAGTCCCTCGATTAATCCGTTTACCAGATCGATCCGCTCTGCCTGCGGGCTTTTGGGCAACCCCGGCATCCGCATAATATCCCCGGCAACAGCCACGATCATTTCCGCCCCGTTATTGATCACCAGATCCTTGATATGTACCTCAAACCCCTCTGCGCATCCGTAACATTTAGGATCGGTGGAGAAAGAATACTGTGTTTT
The DNA here is from genome assembly GCA_021203405.1 of Bacteroides sp. Lineage (GTDB taxonomy): Bacteria > Bacteroidota > Bacteroidia > Bacteroidales > Bacteroidaceae > Bacteroides. Next base: position 29,035 of record JAJQBG010000427.1, on the reverse strand, counting down.
GGCAATACACACCGGATAATGGCCGATACCCATCTCCTGGATCAGCTTCAGCTTCTTCCGGGCAGCCATGCTATAAGTAACCTCCGCAGCTCCATACAATTTACAAGCTACCGCAGCTATCTTTTCAGTAACAGGATCTTCATTCCTGTAGGTAAATGTCAAGGGTCCGGAAGGGTGGTGTTCTATAGCCTCCACCACCGTTTCGGCAAGCGATACAGCCCCCTCTCCCCCATCGGCAAAAGCACTGTTCACGGCAAACCCGGCTCCCGCCTGCCGGCAGAACTCCTCTACCAGGGCAATCTCCTCCTCCGTATCCGAAGCATATTTATTAAAAGCCACCACCACACTCTGTCCGAAAGCGTTCATGTTATCCAGGTGCTTCTGCAAATTCTTCAATCCCTTTACCAGGCTCTCCTTATCCGGCCGGGTAATATTTTCTAATTCTGCCCCTCCATGCATTTTCAGGGCCTGCGCCGTAGCGACGATCACCGTCAGGCAAGGTTGTATCCCGCCTTCCGGCACTTGATATTAAAGAACTTCTCCGCTCCCAGGTCGGCACCAAAACCAGCCTCCGTCACAACATAATCAGCAAAGGTCATGGCCATTTTAGTAGCCAGGATAGAGTTACATCCATGCGCAATATTGGCAAAAGGTCCTCCGTGCACAATGGCCGGAGTATTCTCGGTCGTCTGTACCAGGTTGGGATGCACGGCATTCTTCAGCAACACCGTAATAGCCCCGGCCACTCCCAGGTCTTTCACCGTGAAGGGTTGCCCCTTATAAGTAAATCCCAGCAGGATATTCTCAATACGGCGGCGCAGATCCTCAAGATCCTTAGCGAGGCACAGGATAGCCATAATTTCAGAAGCAGGAGTAATATCAAAACCCGATTCACGGGGAATACCGTTGGTCCTTCCCCCCAGTCCCGTCACCACATTCCGCAGGGAACGGTCGTTCACATCCAGTACCCGTTTCCAGAGTACCTCCCTCAGTCCAAAACCGGAAGCCTGATTCTGGTAAAGATAGTTATCCAGCAAAGCCGTGATCATGTTGTGGGCCGAAGTAACGGCATGAAAATCTCCCGTAAAATGGAGGTTGATATCCTCCATTGGAAGTACCTGGGCATATCCTCCGCCGGCGGCTCCCCCCCCTTCATCCCGAAACAGGGGCCCAGAGAGGGTTCCCGCAGGGCTACCATAACCTTTTTACCAATCCGGTTCAACCCCAGTGCCAGCCCGATGGAGACAGTCGTCTTCCCGATCCCCGCCTTGGTCGGGGTAATGGCAGTAACCAGGATCAGGTTACTCTTTTTGACTCTTTCCGGATCTATTAAAGAAACAGGAACCTTGGCAATGTATCTCCCGTAGTTTTGTATCTCCTCCACCGGAATTTCGCTATCGGCGGCAATCTGCTTGATCCTCTTTAGTTTAATACTTCTGGCTATTTCAATATCGCTCTTCATGTCGGCAGCTTCAATTAATGAGCTACAAAAATAACAAAATATCGGTTGATAAACCCGCAGCAGCTATATTTTAGGAACTTTTTCTATCCGTTCCCTGTTAAACCATTCAGACAGGAAGACTCCTCCCCCTGAAAAGTAGGTCCCCGGCCGTCAATTTTACCGGTAAAATTGAATTCCAGACATATTTTTAATACTTTTGCAATACTATGCCTATTAAACTAACAACATACAACCAAAGCAAAAAAATACCGGACCTTCCGGGAAACAATATATTTCACTCCACCTACCTGTTTCAGATCTATGAAGCAACCCCCAACTATACCCCCTTTTTACTGGTAGCCACCCTGGACGATAAACCCATCGCCAAAATGCTGGCAGTGATCCGGAAAGCCAAACGCATCTTTCCCCCTTCCATCATTAAGCGGTGCGAAGTATACGATACGGGAGAGTTCCTGGACGAAACCATCGACAAAGAAGCCGTATTCGGGGAGATGCTGGAACACCTCACCGCCAAAGCCACCCGCGAATCCTTCCTGATCGAGTTCAGGAACCTGGACAACGCGCTCTTCGGTTACAAGTACTTCCGGCAAAACAACTACTTTCCCGTCAACTGGCTGCGGGTAAGGAACTCCCTTCACACCGCTGAGACCATAGAAGAGCGGTGCAGCCCCTCCCGGCTCAGGCAAATAAAAAAAGGACTCCGGAACGGATCTGTGGTAGAGGAAGCACGCGACGAAAAAGATATCCTGGAGTTTTCCCGGATGCTGCATAAAAAATACTCCTCCCGCACCCGGAAGCATTTTCCCAACATTGCCTTTTTCGAACACATGAAGAATCACCTGGTACACACCAACAAGGGAAAGATATTTGTGGTACGTTACAACGGTAAGATCATCGGAGGCTCAGCCTGTGTCTACTCCGGAGACACCGTATACCTATGGTTCTCAGGAGGAATGACCAAAACCTACCTCACCCAGTACCCCGGCGTACTGGCCGTATGGAAAGCCTTGAAAGATGCCAAAGAGAACGGCTTCTGCCACCTGGAGTTCATGGATGCAGGTCTCCCCTTCAAACGCCACGGATACCGGGAGTTCGTACTCCGTTTCGGAGGCAAACAACTCAGCACCCGCCGCTGGTTCCGTTTGCGGTGGAGTCTGATCAACCGCATCCTGGTAAAAATATATTCTTAGCAATTCCCCCAGTCGTTCGCTTCGCTCTCTTCACTGGGGGTTATTCACATTTAATCCCTCCGGAATTTTCCTAACACACTCCTAAAAAAACCAGAGAATTTAACAGTTTTACAACCTGTTTAGAAATCTCCTAACCATAATTAAATCCATATTCCAAAACAGAATAAGTTTTCTCAGGCAATAAGCGCAGCAATATTGCCTCCCCTATAAAATGGCGGATGCGAAGCTGTTCGGGCATCGGAGCGCAGCGCCCGGCGGAGGTGACTGGAGAAGCGGATCAGGGAGCGAGCTGTTTGAGGAGTCGAAGACGACGAGTTCTCGCTACCCCGCTTCGCAAGGAACCGGAGTAGCGAGCACCGCTTTAGTCCTTGATTTTTCTTTTGTTACTTTTCTTTGCATCAAGGCAAAGAAAAGTAAAGAACCCCTACCGCATAAAATTAGTCATCACCCGTTCCTCCTGCTCCGGCAAAGAGATCCCGGCCTCCTTACCCAACTCTATACATTTAATCAGCCACGCCATATTGCGGCCGATCCCCCGCATCGTCTGCATTCCCTCCTTATCCTCCTTAACCTGATCGGGAGTAAAGCCATGCACCATATTCCAGTATTGAGACGAGACTAAAGGCATATTGTTGATGGTAAAATATTTATTAAGCTGATCCAGCGAAGCCGTAGAACCCGCCCGCCGGCAACTGACCACAGCCGCACCCGGCTTGAAAGCCAGGCCTTCGCCTCCCGCATAGAAGAGACGATCCAGGAAAGAGGTGATCGTACCCGAAGCAGCTGTATAATGCACAGGCGACCCGAATACAAAGCCATCATACTCATCCAACCGGTCAATGACCTCATTGACAATATCCTTTACCACACACCTGCCGGTTGTAAAACAGGCGTTACACCCCATACAACCCGGAACAGGTTTTACACCCAGCCACAATAGTTCTGTTTCAATACCCTGCTGTTCCAAAACACCGGCCACTTCCCGAAGAGCCGTATATGTACATCCCTCCCTGTGGGGACTTCCGTTTACCAGTAATACTTTCATCATTTTATTATTTATCACGATTTGCCACTTGTAACGACAAAGATAAAACAAATACCAGACAAAATATTCTTTTCCCTCTCCGGGAAATTATCAGGCGGGACTCCTCCCTATCTACAGAAAAACCGTTACCTTTACCTCTGAATCCAACCATCAATTAAAAAGATATGAAAAGGATAGCACTTATTACAGGCGCAACAGCCGGATTCGGCCGTGCCATCGCAGAGCAACTGGCCGGAGAGAACTTCGACCTGATCGTAACAGGCCGCCGCCGGGAAAGGCTGGAAGAGTTGAAAACCACGCTCGAAGCCGCCGGAAAGATCCGGGTACTGCCGCTCTGTTTCGATGTACGCAACTACGAAGAGGTAAAGAGTAACCTGGGGAACCTGCCTGCCGGATGGGAAAAGGTAGATGTACTGGTAAACAATGCCGGGCTGGCTGCCGGCCTCGCTCCTATCCACCAGGGAGATGTGGACGACTGGGAACGCATGATCGATACCAACATTAAGGGATTACTCTATGTAACCCGTACCATCGCTCCGGGAATGACAGAGCGTAAGTCGGGGCATATTATCAATATAGGCTCCATTGCCGGACGGGAGGTCTATCCTGCCGGAAATGTCTATTGTGCCACCAAACATGCCGTACGGGCGCTCTCGCAGGCCATACGCATCGACCTGAACCCCTATAAGATCCGGGTCACCCTGATCGCCCCGGGGGCTGCCGAGACTGAGTTCTCCCTGGTCCGGTTCAAAGGAGACCAGGAACGGGCCGACCAGGTATACCAGGGATTTGAGCCGCTGGTGGCGTAGGATATTGCAAATACGGTAAGTTATGCGATCAACGCTCCTGCCCATGTAGACCTGCAGGATATCCTGATCATGCCTGCCGCACAACCCTCAGCTACTATTTTCCACCGGGAATAAAAAGAGATACCGAAGCGCAGGACGATATCCGGGTCGTTCTGCGTTTATCCATCTCTTTCCGGATGAACAGCGGCAGGAGCAATGTCGTAATACCCCTCTTCGGTCTGTACGATCTGAAACAATCCCTCTTCCACCCATCTGTTCCAGTCGTCTATTACTCCCACGATGTAGGAGAAAAGATCCTCTGCCATATAGACGGGGGCACCCGAACAAAGGGGAACCACCAGCTTATTCTCCTCTACGACCAGGCGTTTCTTTACCCGCTCCAGCGCCTTTACATACACCACCTGATTATAAGCTTTGTCTCCTACCCGTCCCGTATGATAGTCGTAAGGAGCAATCGCATCATCACTCATGGGCTGTTTGGTTTGTAAGAAATCCGTATCCGAAAAAGTGAGCTTCCCGGCCTCTTCCCACGCCTTTACATGTTCTAAGCGGATCTCCCGGTTCTTCTCTTCTTCCACACAGATCCGATCACTCTCCTGGCTGTCTCTCCGCTCTTCCACACGACTACATCCGCACAGAAAAAACAGTGAACACATCATCCATAAACCAGCATACGTTTGTCTCATAATCGCCTTTTTAGGCTTTATTGGTAGCAGTAAAGATACTCATTTTTCTGCAATTTTCCCTATACCGTTCTCTATTTTTTTTGCGAACCATTCTATACTTTTTTATGCACGATCCTGTACTTTTTTTATACCGTCCTGTACTTTTCCGCGATCAGGCAATACCGGACGGATCTTCGGAACCATTAGAATAAATTAACAAACCGTTTGAGTGAAAAAAGGGGCGAATTGGCACCGTTTTAAAACATCAAACACCTGTAAACAAATACATTAACCATTTTAATTCACCCCCTTTTTCGACTTGCAGGGAATCCCGCGAATGGGTAACTTTACCCGTTCATTTTATCCGGAGAATATGAAAGAGTTTAAAAAAAACAAATAAACAGGAAAAGAAAGAATTTCTTCTTTCAAAAGTCTGAAAAGACATTTACTTCTTTTTCTATATATAGGTATAAGAGTGGCGAGTCCGTGGAAACAAACCTTTGTAATTCTCTCAGGAGCAGTCAGTTACGTGGCGAGTCCGTGGCGAGTCGGGGAAAGGCATTTAAATCAGAATCAATACACTGTTTCTCAATTAGTTAATCGTGATGAGAGCAACTACACCTCAAAATCCGGAAAAAAGCAGGACCAACCGGTTTTATTTTAACAAAAGAAATCCGGAAGCGGTACTTTTTCAGGATGCCGGGAGTTGCAATCCCCGGGCCGATTCCCGTTTATACCGGAGAGGATCCGGAAAGGAAAACAAAAATGAAACAGATCCGTGCCGTTTTCAGGGATATTTTTACCCTTTTAAAGGGAGAATTCTTTCCGCATGTCCCTTATTCTATTAAATTTGCGAAAGGTTATGACTAATGTAAGAAATACACGTAATAAACAAAAAAAATCAAACATCTATGTTACGAAGGATCAGGATAGCGGCCGCTATCTTCTTTTTCATGTTCATCACTTTGCTTTTCCTCGATTTTATGGGAACCATACACCATTGGTTCGGGTGGATGGCAAAAATTCAGTTCTTTCCTGCACTGCTGGCTCTCAATGTCGGTATTGTAGCATTCTTAGTAATACTTACCCTGCTTTTCGGACGCATTTACTGCTCCGTGATCTGCCCGCTGGGGGTATTTCAGGATACGATTTCCTGGGCGGCAGGAAAAAAGAAAAAGAACCGTTTCTCCTACTCACCCGCTGTCTCCTGGTTGCGTTACGGAGCCTTGGTGCTCTTTGTTGTAGCTATCTTCGCGGGCTTTTCGGTAGTAGTCTCTTTGCTGGAGCCTTACAGTGCCTACGGACGCATTGCTTCGAACCTCTTTGCCCCGGTATGGCAATTGGGCAATAATCTGCTGGCCTTTGTGGCCCAGCGGATTGACAGTTATGCTTTTTATTCGGTGGATACCTGGCTCAAAGGGGGCATTCCCCTGGGGGTCGCTATCCTTACGGTGATCATACTGGCTATCCTGGCCTGGAGGAACGGCCGCACCTACTGTAACACCATCTGTCCGGTGGGTACGGTACTGGGCTTCTTCTCTCATTTTTCGCTTTTTAAACCGGTGATCCTTACGGATAAATGTAACAGTTGCGGCTTGTGTGCCCGCAATTGCAAAGCCTCGTGTATCGACGCGAAAGCCCATCGCATTGATTATACCCGTTGTGTTACCTGCATGGATTGTATCGGTAAATGTAATAAGGGGGCTATCCGGTATAAGATAGCCGGAAAAAAGGCTGCTGAAAAGCAGGAAGAGGCAGTGGTAACCGGGCAGGCTGCCGCGGGCAAAAAAGAGAATGCACGGCGCAACTTCCTTTCCGTCACTGCTATGCTGGTCGCAGGGGCTGCCCTGAAAGCGGAAGAGGTACTGGGTGACGGCGGATTTGCCACCATTATTGATAAAAAGCGTCCCAAACGTACCACGCCGATCACTCCTCCAGGATCAGGGAGTACCCGGAACCTGAATAGAAATTGCACAGCCTGTCAGCTGTGTATATCGGCGTGTCCCAACCAGATATTGCGTCCTTCGACGAACCTGGATAAACTGATGCAACCGGAGGTCTCCTATGAGCGGGGATATTGCCGTCCGGAATGTACCCGTTGTTCGGAAGTGTGTCCTACAGGAGCGATCAAACGGATCACAACGGCCGATAAATCGGCTTTGCAGATAGGACGTGCGGTATGGATCCGGGATAACTGCCTGGTGAACCGGGATAATGTGCAATGTAACAACTGTTACCGGCACTGCCCGACAGGGGCTATCCAACAGGTGCCCATCGACCCGGATAACGAGAAATCACTGAAGATCCCGGCGGTGGATGTAGAGCGTTGTATCGGCTGCGGAGCTTGCGAGAACCTCTGTCCCTCCCGCCCGTTAAGCGCAATTTATGTGGAAGGAAACCTGATGCACCGAACTATTTAACTGGAAAAAGATTATGGCTAAAAAGAATATAAAAGGATTAGATCGCAGAAACTTTTTAAAACTGGCAGGTGCCGGTGTCGTGACCGGTGCGGCTGCCTTGTACGGATGTAAAGATACAACGGGACTGAGAACGGCAGGTAGTTCTTCGCCGGGAGAGGTACTGACCGATAGGATGACCTACCGCATCAATCCCCATACGGGCGATAAAGCTTCATTGTTAGGTTACGGGTGTATGCGGTGGCCGTTGCGCACCAATTCAAACGGCGAAGAGGAGGTAGACCAGGATGCAGTGAACGAACTGGTGGATTATGCCATTGCGCACGGAGTGAACTATTTTGATACGGCTCCGGTCTATGTAAGGGGCTGGTCGGAAGCGGCTACAGGGATAGCCCTGAAACATCATCCCCGGGATAAGTTCTTTATTGCGACTAAAATGTCTAATTTTAATCCCTCTACACAGACCCTGGAGGGAAGTAAAGCCATGTATTATAAATCCTTGCGCGAATTGCAGGTAGATTATATAGATTACTACCTGTTGCACAGTGTGGGGGGAAGTATAGAGGATTTTGAGAACCGGTTTATTAAGAACGGGGTGCTTGATTTCCTGATCAAGGAGAAGGAGGCGGGATGTATCCGGAACCTGGGGTGGTCTTTCCACGGTGTAGTGGAGGCATTCGACCATGTACTGGGTATGGACATCCAGTGGGATTTCTGCCAGATACAGCTGAACTACCAGGACTGGAAGCATGCTACGGGAAGAAATGTAAATGCGGAGTACCTCTACGGGGAATTGGTGAAAAAGAATGTTCCGGCCATTATTATGGAACCGCTATTGGGAGGACGTCTCTCCCGGGTACCGGCACAGGCACTTGCCCTGATGAAACAGGTGCATCCGGAGGATACGGCAGCGGCCTGGGCCTTCCGTTACGCAGGTAGTCCGGAGCATGTATTGACCGTATTGAGCGGCATGGTCTATATGGAACATTTGCAGGAGAATATCCGTACTTGCTCGCCTTTGGTACCCCTGAACGAACAGGAATACGAAGTGTTGGAGCAGGTTAAGGATATCCTGATCAATGCGGAATATATTCAATGTACGGAGTGTCAGTATTGCATGCCCTGCCCGTACGGAATTGATATACCGGGTACCTTCTCTCATTACAACCGTTGCGTGAGCGAAGGAAAACTGGCTAAGAGTTCGATGGATGAGAACTACCGCCAGGCCTACCGGGCTTTCCTGGTGGGTTACGACCGCCGGGTAGAGAAGCTGCGTCAGGCAGATCATTGCATCGGCTGCGATATATGCAGGCCCAAGTGTCCGCAGCGTATCAATATTCCGCAAGAGATGGACCGGATCGATCAGTACGCCGAAAAGCTGAAACAGAAAATTGAATTTTAACGACCCAAAAAATTATATGGTATGGAAACAACTGCTGTAAAAGTATACTCGCTTGATTATAACGATAGTAAAACTTATCTTTTTGCCGGGCTTTTTATTTTGGGGAACCTGGCTTTGCCACAGGTGTGCCACCTGCTTCCGCAGGGGGGACTGGTGTGGTTGCCGATCTACTTTTTTACCCTAATCGGGGCTTATAAATATGGCTGGAGAGTGGGGCTGTTCACTGCTATTCTCTCTCCCCTGCTTAACTCTGCTCTTTTCGGGATGCCTATGGTAGCTTTCCTGCCGGCTATCCTGATCAAATCGACCCTGCTGGCTGTTTTTGCCGGATTTATCTCCTGGCACTTTAAACAGGTCTCTTTGTTATTGCTGGCGGCTGTGGTGTTGCTTTACCAGGCAACGGGAACCTTGCTGGAATGGGTGTTTATTGAAAAGGATCTTTTTTATGGCCGTGCAGGATTTCCGTATCGGTATACCGGGAATGCTTTTCCAGGTTATCGGTGGGTATCTGTTTATTAAGTATGTGATACGGAAATAGAAAGAGAGAAGTGCCTGATGTTACCGCCGGCTTCATAGCCGGTGGGTTCTTATAGGGGGTTTCATAGCCCCCACATGGTACAGAAGCGGCTGGGAAGCCGGTAATTATATAACTTAACACATTTATAAATTTACATCAAACTAACAATGAAATTTAGTAAAAAAATGAGATTCGCTGTACTTACAGTGACAGCCCTTGGTATGTCTCCGGGGCTCTTTGCAACGGAAATTCCGGAACTCCCACAGGATAGTCTTACCTTACAGGAGGTAGTGGTTGCGGGTAGCCGCTCTTCGGTAAATATAAATAACCTGCCATGAGTGTGAGTGTGATCCCGCAGGGACAGATCGAGCGGCGGATGGAGCAATCGGTACTGCCTGTATTGACGGAACAGGTACCCGGACTTTTTGTATCTTCGATCGGGGTAATGGGTTACCTGGTATCCAACGGTTCGGCCGGGAGTATCTCCATCAGGGGTGTAGGTGGCGGAGCACAAATGTTGATGCTGATAGACGGACATCCGCAATATATGGGGATCATGGGACACCCGCTGGCTGATTCTTACCAATCGTTAATGACGGAGCGGCTCGAAGTGGTACGGGGCCCGGCTTCGGTACTTTATGGTTCCAATGCGATGGGTGGGGTAGTAAACCTTATTACCAAACAGGAGAAAGTGGATGGAGTGAGAACGAATGTCAGGGCGATGTATGGTTCTTACAATACATTGACCACGGAAGCATCCAATGCCGTACGGAAAGGTAAATTCAATAGTTATGCGGCTTTTGGTTATAACCGCAGCGACGGACACCGGGAAAATATAGGGTTTGAACAGTACAGCGGATATGCAAAGGTGGGATATGACTTTACCCGGAACTGGCTGGCGTATGCGGATGTGGATATTACTAACTATGATGCTTCGAATCCTTTTTCTATCTATAGTCCCCGACTGGATTATGATATGAATATTACCCGGGGAGTTACCTCTTTTTCGTTACAGAACAACTACGACCGCACCTCGGGAGCATTGAAATTCTATTATAATTTCGGGTATCATAAAATTGACGATGGTTACTCTCCGGGAGGAGAACCGCGTGATGGGTTGTACCGTTCGCGGGATAAGATGCTGGGTATTACTGCTTATCAGAATTACTCACTCTTCCGGGGCAACCAGACTACGGTTGGAATAGATTACCAGCACTTTGGGGGCCGGGCCTGGAATATATTCAGAAGCGGACTTCCGGAAAGTGAAATAGTCAGGGAATCACTCAACGAGGTGGCGGGATATGTGAACTTTCAACAATTGTTCTGGGATAAAGTGAGCCTGAATGCCGGCGTGCGTATAGATCACCATTCGGTAGCAGGTAATGAGTGGATCCCGCAGTTTGGTATCAGCTGGTTTGCAGCAGAGAACACTATAGTAAAAGGGATTGTAAGTAAAGGCTTTCGAAACCCTACTCTTCGGGAACTTTACATGTGGAACTACAACAGGGACTTGAAACCGGAGAGTTTGTGGAACTATGAGCTATCACTTACACAAAGTCTGTTGGATAGAAAACTTGTATTTGGACTGAATCTCTATTATATTAAAGGGAAAAACAGTATTCTTCAACCTGCCGGAGTACCTACCCTTATCAATACCGGAAAGCTGGAGAATTACGGACTGGAAGCAGATACCCGTTACCGGATCCTGCCCAACCTCTCCGTCAATGGGAACTATAGTTATATCCATACAAAAAATGAGATAGAGGGTACTCCTAAGCATAAATTATATGTAGGAGGAGATTACAGCATGGATAGATGGACTTTCTCTACAGGGATTCAATTGGTAAAAGACCTGGTGAAGTTTGACGGAATTCCTGAGGATAACCAGGAGAGTTTTACCCTGTGGAATGCCCGGGTATCTTACCGGGCTGCTAAATGGGTGGATATCTTTGTCCGGGGAGAGAACCTGCTGGCACAGAAGTATGAAACCAACCGGGGATATCCGATGCCACGGGCAACGGTATTCGGCGGCTTCTCCCTGAATTTATAAACCATTTACTGATATAACTATGATAAAGAGTGTAATAGTACCCCTCTTTGGAGGGATAGGCGGACATGAGGTCCTGGTGATCCTGCTGATCGTTTTATTGCTTTTCGGCGGTAAAAAGATACCGGAACTGATGAAGGGCGTGGGAAAAGGGATCCGCAGTTTCAAAGAGGGGATGAATGAGGTGGAGAAGGAAGTGAATGCGACTCCGCTACTCCCTGAAAAGGAGGAGAAAGGCAAAGAGAGTCTTTAATGGAAACGACTCTTTAATAATTGTTTGTAATTGTAAATCCCGGCAGAAGACTCTGCCGGGATTTATTTTTACGCTTCTTTTTTACTCTCCGCTCAGACTCATTATCTCCTGTAAGATAGCCACCGCGGTCTCTACATTCTCCACATCTTTAATGATCATACTACGCCGGCCATTCTGTTCACGCAGATTGGAGTGGCGGGTATATTTACCCATAAAGTCAATAAACTTACCGAAAGCTTCGCTCTGGTAGTAAGGACTATCGGGATTGGAGACAAAGAAGAGGGTCATACGGCCTCCTTTGAGGAATACTTTTTCCACGCCCAGACGGGCAGCCATGCGTTTAAGGGGTACGATGCGCAGAAGTTCCAGGGTTTCCCGGGGTACGGGGCCGAAGCGGTCTTCGAGCCGGGTTCGGAAGGTTTCTACTTCGCGGTCGAGGGTAAGGTTATCCAATTCCCGGTAGAGCAGCATCCGTTCGCTGCTTCCTATGACATAGTTGGCAGGCAGGAGCAACTCCATATCGCTTTCAATGGTGGTCTCTTCTACAAATTCATCTCCGGTAAATTTCTCTTCTCCTGTAGCGTTGACATCGGCATACAATTCGGCAAACTCGTCGTTCTTTAGTTCCTGAACGGCTTCGGTCAGGATCTTCTGGTAGGTTTCATACCCGAGGTCGGCAATAAAGCCACTCTGTTCGGCTCCCAGTAGGTTACCGGCTCCCCGGATATCGAGATCCTGCATGGCAATGTGGATGCCGCTCCCCAGGTCGGAGAAGTTCTCAATGGCCTGAAGCCTTCTGCGGGCTTCGGTGGTAAGGGAAGAGAGCGGTGGAGCGAGCAGGTAACAGAAGGCTTTCCGGTTGCTGCGCCCTACTCTTCCCCGGAGCTGGTGCAGGGTGCTCAGACCGTAGTTCTGGGCGTCGTTCACCAGGATGGTATTTACATTGGGCATATCTATGCCACTCTCTATAATGGTAGTGGCTATCAGTACATCGTATTCGTGGTTGACAAAGTCGAGGATCACCTGCTCGAGTGCGGCAGGTTCCATCTGGCCGTGGCCGGTACAGACCCTGACATCGGGGATCTCCCGCTCGATCATGGCCTTGAGTTCGGGCAGGTTGGCGATGCGGTTGTTGACCATAAAGACCTGTCCGTTGCGGCTCAGTTCAAAGTTGATGGCATCGGCTATCACATCGGGCGAGAAGGTGTGTATCTCTGTCTGGATGGGATAGCGGTTGGGCGGCGGCGTGGAGATCACGCTGAGGTCGCGCGCACCGATCAGGCTGAACTGGAGGGTACGGGGAATGGGGGTGGCCGTCAGGGTAAGGGTATCTACATTGACTTTGATCTGGCGTAGTTTTTCCTTGACGCTTACCCCGAACTTTTGTTCTTCGTCAATAACGAGCAGGCCGAGGTCTTTGAACTGTACCTCCTTACCGAGTATTTTATGGGTCCCGATAAGAATATCGACTTCGCCGTTCTTAAGTCCTTGTAAAATGGCACGGGTCTGTGCGGTGGTACGGGCCCGGCTCAGGTACTCAATGCGGCATGGAAAATCTTTCAGACGCTCGGTAAAGGTTTTATAGTGTTGGTAAGCAAGTATAGTGGTGGGTACCAATACGGCTACCTGTTTGTTGTCGGTCACTGCTTTGAAAGCGGCCCGGATGGCGATCTCGGTCTTACCGAATCCTACATCTCCGCAGACCAGGCGATCCATAGGCATATCCCGCTCCATATCTGCTTTTACATCCTGGGTGGTTTTAAGCTGGTCGGGGGTATCTTCGTAAATAAAGCTGGCTTCGAGCTCCTGCTGTAAAAAGCTGTCGGGACTGAAGGCAAAGCCTTTCTGGTTCCTCCGTTCTGAGTATAGTTTGATCAGGTCGCGGGCAATATCCTTGATCCGGCTCTTGGTGCGGTTCTTTAGCTTCTCCCAGGCACCGGTACCGAGTTTGTTCAGGCGGGGTGGTTCTCCCTCTTTACCTTTGTATTTGGATACTTTGTGCAGGGAGTGGATGGAGACAAAGACTACGTCTTCGTTCTGGTAGATAAGTTTGATCACCTCCTGGGTGGTATCGCCGTTGGGAATGCGTACCAGCCCGCCAAAGCGTCCGATACCGTGGTCGGTATGCACTACATAGTCGCCGTTGGTGAACTGGTTGAGCTCCTTCAGGGAGAGGGCTACCTTGCCGCTACGGGCTTTATCGCTTTTGAGGTTGTATTTATGGAAACGGTCAAAGAGCTGGTGGTCGGTAAAGAGGGCGATCTTCAGGTTGTGGTCGGTAAATCCTTCGTGCAGAGTTTTATCGACGGCAGTAAAGGTAACCCGGTCGTTGCGGTCTTCAAAGATGGCCCGGATACGGTCTATCTGTTTGTGGCTGTCGCTACAGATGTAGATGGAATACTCTTTTTCCTGCAGCTCTTTAAAGGCCTGGCTTACCAGGTCGAAGTTCTTATGGAAAATGGGCTGTGCGGTCACTTCAAAATCCAGGGTGGCATCGGGTACGCCGAAGGGGTGGTTGCCAAAGTCAATGCGGCGCAGCTCCAGGGCTTTGGAGGCAAAGGTGCCTCCGTCAATAAGTATCTTTTCGGGCTCCAGGGGTTCCTCCTGTTCTTCGCTCTGAGCAGCTACCAGCGCCGGGGCAGCAAGTGTTTCGTTATAGAGCGAATTGATGCGTTCCCGGATCCAGGGGAAGTCCCGTACGGCCAGCAGGGTATCGGCGGGTAAAAAGTCGAGGAAAGAGATGGCGCTCTCTGATCCGCCCAGTTCGGGTACAATAACGATCTCTTCTCTCTTTTCACGGGATAGCTGGCTCTCTATCTCAAAAGTACGGATACTGTCTATTTCATCTCCGAAAAAGTCGATACGGTAAGGGTATTCGGAGGAGAAGGAGAAAACATCGATGATACTCCCCCGGATGGCATATTGCCTGGGTTCGTACACATAGTCTTCGGGACGGAAGCCGTAAGAGCGGAGTACTTCGGCAATGAACATAATATCTACCTGGTCGCCTACGGTAAGCTTGATGGTCTTCTCTTCCAGTTCGTTCCGGGAGATCACCTTCTCGGCCAGGGCATCGGGATAGGTGACTACGAAAAAGGAGTCGTTCTCCTTTTGCAGGCGGCTGAGTACTTCGGCCCGCAGGATCTCGTTGGCGGCATCCCGCTGTCCGTATTTGACGGAACGGCGGTAGGAAGAGGGGAAAAAGAGTACCTGATCGCTACCGAGTAGCTGCATCAGGTCGTGGTAGAAGTAACCTGCCTCTTCCAGGTCGCCCAGTACAAAGACAACAGGCCCGCCTGTATGGCCGGCCAGCAGGGAGGTAAAAAGAGGGGCCGAAGAGGCCACCAATCCCCTGAGATAGATGGTTTTTACAGAGTTGTCACTGAGTGAGCTGAGCAAGGCAGCCCGGGAAGGGTGCCTGCTATATAGATTCCGGAATTCGCTGATCGTCATAGATGCGTTCAATATGGGTAAACCCTTTTGGGGGCACAAAATTACTAAATTATCTTTACTTTTTAAACGTTCTTAGGTAAGTAACAATAAAAATAGTACATTTGCTTAACAAACTAAGATTATACTCTCTATGTGTAATTCGGACAGCATTGTAATTATTCCTACATACAACGAACGTGAGAATATCGAAAAGATAGTCCGGACTGTTCTCGGTCTTGAAAAGGTATTCCACCTCCTTATTATTGATGACGGCTCGCCCGACGGTACAGCTTCTATTATAAAAGAGCTCCGGCAGGAGTTCCCGGAGCAGCTTTTCCTGGTAGAGCGAACCGGGAAACTGGGATTGGGCACTGCTTATATCGCCGGATTTAAATGGGCACTGGAGAGGAGTTATGCGTATATCTTTGAGATGGATGCCGACTTTTCGCACAATCCGGAAGACCTGCCCCGCCTTTACAAAGCGTGTGCGGAGGATGGAGGGGATGTAGCTATCGGTTCGCGGTATGTGAGCGGGGTAAATGTGGTGAACTGGCCTATGGGAAGGGTATTGATGTCTTACTTTGCCTCCAAGTATGTACGGATCATTACGGGGCTGCCTGTACACGATACGACTGCCGGTTTTAAATGTTACCGCCGGCAGGTACTGGAGACCATCGACCTGGATAATATCCGTTTTAAAGGGTATGCTTTCCAGATAGAGATGAAATTTACGGCCTATAAGTGCGGGTTTAAAATAATAGAGGTGCCTGTTATCTTTATCAACCGGGAGCTGGGTACTTCAAAGATGAACAGCTCCATTTTCGGTGAAGCTGTTTTTGGTGTGATCAAACTGAAATTATATAGCTGGTTCCATAAATATCCTCAGAAAGCATGAAACGTATCTGGATAAAAGGCGGTACGCTGGTAAACGAAGGAGAGACCTTCCGGGGTTCTTTAGTGATAGAGGGAAATAAGATCGCAGAGGTTTTACAGAAGGGGGAAATTCCCGCAGCTCCTTGTGAGGAAGAGATAGACGCCTGCGGCGGATATATCCTGCCGGGTGTGATCGATGACCATGTACACTTCCGCGACCCGGGCCTTACCTACAAGGCAGATATGTATACGGAGAGCCGGGCGGCTGTAGCGGGTGGGGTAACCTCTTTTATGGATATGCCCAATACCGATCCGCAGACAACTACCCTGGAAGCACTGGAGGATAAATTCAGGGAGGCGGCCGGAAAATCACTGATCAACTACTCTTTTTACTTCGGAGCGACCAACGATAATTATGAACTGCTGCCTGAACTGGAGAGGGAAAAGGTATGCGGGGTAAAACTTTTTATGGGATCGAGTACGGGAAACATGCTGGTGGATAACCGGGAGAGCCTGCTGCAGATCTTTGAAAAGAGTAACCATATTATTGCCGTGCATTGCGAGGACCAGCATATTATTGCTGAAAATACCGCTTACCTGAAAAACCTCTACGGAGAGAATATGCCGGTGGCGATGCATCCGCGCATCCGCAGTGTAGAGGCATGTTACGAGTCGTCTAAGCTGGCGGTAGAGCTGGCTAAAGAGACGGGAGCCCGCCTGCACCTGCTCCATATAACCACCGGTAAGGAGCTGGAATTACTGGAAGATAAACCCATAGGGGATAAAAAAATAACAGCGGAGGTGTGTATCCCGCACCTGGTGTTCACCAGTTATGATTATGAGAAGTATGGTGCACGCATCAAGTGCAACCCGGCTGTAAAGAGTGCTCCCAACCGGGAGGCGCTGTGGCAGGCTCTGCCTACGGACCTGATCGATGTAGTGGCAACCGACCACGCCCCTTATCTGCTGAGTGAGAAAGAGGGGGGTGCCCTGAAAGCGGTCTCGGGTATGCCGATGATACAGTTCTCGTTGCTGAGTATGCTGGAACTGGTATCCCGGGGAGTTATCTCTTTAGACAAGGTGGTGGAAAAGATGTGCCACAACCCGGCCCGGCTTTTTGGTATCCGGGAGAAAGGTTTCCTGCGCAGGGGATGGGATGCGGATGTAGTGATCGTTTCGCCGGATGCGGG
Source organism: Bacteroides sp. (assembly GCA_021203405.1). Lineage (GTDB taxonomy): Bacteria > Bacteroidota > Bacteroidia > Bacteroidales > Bacteroidaceae > Bacteroides. Next base: position 11,733 of record JAJQBG010000427.1, on the reverse strand, counting down.
ATGGAAACTCACTGCCGGGGACATCCTGAGTAAATGCGGATGGAGCCCGCTGGAGGGAGAAACGTTCCACTGGAGAGTGAACAAGACATGGGTGAACGGCTCGCTGGTCTATAACGAGGGAGCTATCGACACTACTTACCGGGGCCGGGCCCTGGCCTTCGACCGGTAATTTCTGATCTACGATTGCTGACTATGATACTATCTTACTCTATCCACCAGTTAACAGACTACATTAACTGGATCTACTTTTTCCATGCGTGGGGGTTCCAGCCCCGTTTCGCAGCGATTGCCGATATACATGGTTGCGATGTATGCCGGGCCTTGTGGCTGACTGAATTTCCACAGGAAGAGTGTGGTAAGGCAAGCGAAGCGATGCAGCTTCACAAGGAAGCAGGCCGTATGCTTAACCTGCTGGATAAGGATCACCAGGTACAGGTGATCTTCCGGTTGTGTGAGGCAAATGCGGATGGAGATAACCTGATACTGGATGGAGTGACCTTTCCCTTGCTCCGCCAGCAAACCTGCCAAAAAGAGGGGGAACCGCTGCTCTGCCTGAGTGATTTTGTACGTCCTCTTTCCAGCGGTATCAAAGATACGGTAGGACTCTTTGCTGCTTCGATGGATAAAGAGGCTGAAAAATTGTATGAGAACGATCCCTATAAGAAACTATTGATACAGACTTTTTCGGACCGGCTGGCCGAAGCTGCCGTAGAACGGATGCACGAGTATGTACGGAAAGAGGTGTGGGGATATGCACCGGATGAGAACCTGACCATCCGGGAACTACATCTGGAGAAATTCCAGGGAATACGCCCGGCCGTGGGCTATCCTTCCCTACCCGACCAATCCATCAATTTTATGATCGACCGGCTATTGGATATGAAGCAGATCGGCATTACGCTTACCGGTAACGGAGCCATGCATCCGCACGCTTCGGTCAGCGGCCTTATGCTGGCCCATCCTCGCGCCCGTTACTTTTCAGTGGGAAAGATCGGGGAAGATCAGCTGGTAAACTATGCACAGCGCAGGGAACTCCCCATAGAAGAGATGCGAAAATTTTTAGCTGCCAACCTGTGATTTCCGGGCTACCGGCGCGACTAACAGTGCAATGGTAAAGATGAATTCCGGAAAAAGAGAGGAGACTACCGAACAAGAATTCCTGTCAGCCGTTAAGGAGTATGAAAGGGTCATTTACAAAGTGTGTTACCTCTATGCTACGCCTGGGGTACCACTGGCAGACCTTTATCAGGAAGTGGTGCTCAATATCTGGAAAGCATGGCCGGCATTCAGGAGAGAGAGTAAAATTTCGACCTGGATCTACCGCATTGCCCTGAATACCTGTATCACTTTTATCCGCAAAGAGAAAAATATACCGGAGTTTGTCAGGCTCTCTGCCGAAACGGAGAGTCTGCGCGAAGAGGACGACCCGCTGAACCGGATGCTGGCAGAGATGTACCGCATCATCAGCCGGTTGGGACAGTTGGAGAAATCGATCATCCTGCTCTATTTAGAGAAAAGATCGTACGAGGAGATCGCAGAGATCACCGGACTGACCGTGACCAATGTGGCTACCCGGCTGGCCCAGATCAAAGAGAAGATGAGACGCATGAAAAAGGAGGACCGGTAACCTCCGGAACGGATATAAAACATAGAAATAACCATGGAACTGGATGAGTTAGAAAAGGCCTGGGAAAGCTGGGAGGAAACCCTGCAGGAGAAAGAAATCATCGACCCGGATGGTCTCCGGGAACTTATAGCCCGGAAGAGCTCTTCGGTAAATAGCGGGATCCGGAAGCTCCGGAAATACCACATAGTACTGATCCTCTTTTCGCTGGTTGGTATCAGCCTGCTGGGTATCTATATCATTAACCAGGAGAGCCTGGGGGATATGAAGTGGCTTTACGGAGTGATCTTCCTGATCACGATCCCTGTTTTTCTGTGGGATCTTTATACCACCCGCTACCTGAGCAGGACCCGGATCGACCGGATGCCTCTGTCAACGGTTATCCGGCGCATCAACACTTATAATTACTGGATCATCCAGGAACGGCTGGTGGCCCTGGGATTGTTGATCATCATAGCTGTCTCTCAATTTTTCCTCACCCGGGTATGGGAGAACGATCTGGTTACCCAGTTGACCTTTTTCCTGGTGTGGGGGGGTCTCTTTTTTAATCATTTACCGGGTAACCAACCGGTTTTACCTGTGCAGGATCCTGGCTATTAAAAGGAACCTGTCTGAACTTAACGAACTGAAAAAGTTATGAGCCAAAAATTAATTATCATCCTGATACTGGCTATCCTTGTACCGGATACCTACATTTATAAGATGTTCGTGGCCCGTCCGGAGATAAGTCCGTCACTGAAGGTTGCCTTTTTTATCCCTACCCTACTACTGGCAGGGGGGCTGGTCTATTTATTATGGGCCGGACGGGGTAGTAGTAACCCGCAGCTCTTCGGCTGGTTCATGATGCTCTACTTTTTTCTTACGTTGCCCAAGCTGATCTTTTTTATCTTCTCAGTGATCGGGCTTCCTTTTACATACATAGGGGTATCGGCTACTCCTTTCCACTTTGTGGGAATATTGCTGGGAGCCTGTGTAGCGGTGATCATAGCGTATGGAATGCTGATCGGAAAAACCCGGTTTGATGTAAAAAGGTAGAGTACCGCTCTGCCAAGCTGCCGCAGGGATTTGATGGATATAAGATCGTACTACTGGCTGATATCCACATAGGAAGCTGGCGGTATAACAAACGGGATATGGAGCGGGCTGTAGAATTAATGAACGAGCAGAAGGCTGATATTATACTTTTGCGGGCGACCTGGTTAACAACCAGGCCATTGAACTGGATGGTTTTGAAGAGATACTGGCGGGTATGGAGGTTAAAGAGGGAGTATACTCCGTAATGGGCAACCACGATTACGGCCCTTACTACCGCTGGAAGAACAAGAGGGAAGAGATTGAGAATATACAGGATGTACAGCGCAGGGAGACTCGTATGGGATGGAAATTGCTCAATAATGAGAGTCAGATCCTCTACTGCAAAGGAGACTCTATTGCCCTGTAGGGGTTGAGAACGATGGCGAACCGCCCTTTTCCCAATATGCGGACCTGCCTAAAGCCCTCACAGGTACGGATGAGCTCTTTAAGATACTGATGAGCCACAACCCTACTCACTGGCACCGGGAAGTACTTCCTGATAGTGATATTGACCTGATGGTAGCGGGGCATACGCATGCTATGCAGATCGCCCTGGGACGTTACTCACCCTCTTCACTGGTTTATCCGGAGTGGGGAGGGATGTATTACCAGGGGAACCGGGCCTTGTATGTGAATGTAGGATTGGGATTTGTGGGCATTCCCTTCCGGTTTGGGGCCTGGCCGGAGATCACGGTGATCACCTTACAGAAGGATTCCTAAAAAGGGTAAGGATAACGTAAGAATCTATTTACTGATAAGTTTATTGAGAACCACTTTTGTAAGGAGTTCTTCTCTCCGCAACTTCGAAACAGGTAGTTCCTTTCCTTTGATAAAAAGTCTTCCTCCTGAAATAGTATCAATATAAGAGGTATTTACTAAATAGGATTTATGGATCCTGAAAAAAATGTCCTGTGGAAGCATATCTTCCAATGAGGTCATGGTTTGATGAATAATATAATTTTTTATCGGCCAGGTAGAGTTTGAGATAGTTTTGCATGGCTTCTACATAGAGTATATTTTCCCACCGGATACGCTGGAATGAGTCTCCCTGGCGGATATAAATATCCGGGCCTCTCTCCTCTTCGCTTTTTTGCAGGAGAAGAGAAGACTCGAAAAGCTGTTTTGCTTTTTGAACGGCCTGATAAAAGCGTTGGAAGGAAAAGGGTTTGAGCAGATAATCTACAACGTGGACCCAG
>JAJQBG010000427.1:0-7829 GCA_021203405.1 Bacteroides sp. | reverse complement strand
GAGCCTGAAACCATCCAGAGCATATTCGGAATAAGCAGTTGTAAAGATGGTCAAAGGTGGATTTTCTAATGATTCGAGAAATTCAAGTCCCGAAAGTCCGGGGATATTGATATCTAAGAACATGAGATCTATTTTCTCCTTTTTTAGTACTTCAGCGGCCTGGAAAGCTGATGAGCAGGTGTGCTCTACTTTCAGAAAGTTCAGCTTTCCGATGTTATTAACCATGTGTTTTATAGCGATCAATTCATCATCTACAACCAGGCATCTGAGGAACGGATGATCAGGACTATATAAATTCTTATCTTTCATGAGTGTAATTCTATGGTCAGGGAAAACTGATAGAAAGAATCGGTTTCCCGAATGGACAATTGATGTTTATTATAATAAGATAACTCTAATCTTTTTCGAAGGTTTGCCAGCCCCAAACCGGAATTCATGCAGGTTTGGATCTTCTCTGGTGAATGATGCCTGGTATTTTTAACAGTGAATGTAACCTTGGTGCCTGCCTGTTTTAAGGAGAGGTGTATACTTCCTTTTTCCTGTGGAGTACGGGATACATGTTTAAAGGCGTTTTCAACGGGTGTGATCAATAACAGGGGGGAAACGGGTAATTGTGGATTTTCTATATTCCATTCACAGTTCACCCGGATTTTATCTTCCCCAGCGTATCTTTTCAATCTCTATATAATCCTTCAGGAATTGTACTTCCTGCCCTACTGTGACCCATTCATTTCCGGTACTGTATAGCTGATACCTCAAGACATCCGAATATTTAAGCAGTAATACTGAAGCCAGATCGTCTTTGGTCTCTACATAATAATGGATGTGATTCAATACATTGAACATAAAATGAGGATTGATCTGGGTTTTCAGTGTGTGAAGCCCTGATTCGTATAATTGCTGCTGGAACTTCAGATTCTCCTGAAAAAACCGAAAAGCGCAGATGATCATATTTACTAAAACTCCGGCAGTAATGAATACCGGCATGTAGTAGAGTGGCTGATCCACCATAAAAAGATCGGAAGGAGGAAATATCCGCATTAGTTCTATCTGGTAAAAAAGAAAAGACCAGATAAAATAGATAAATTCACAAAGCAATGAAATTCCTATAAACTGTAAAGCAAAGGTATAAAGACGTTTTCTGTGTATGGCTTTAACCAATAACGTGCTACTGAGAAAGGTAGTAAGCGGATAGCAGGATAATAAAACCAAAGCAGGATAGAGTATGGCCTCTACCAGGGAGGTCTGGGGAATGAACTGGAACAGGAGAGTTATGTAGAGTATACCCCAGCATATCCTGATAAAACGGTCATAGTTTGGTAACTGAAGATTTTTCATGTTCCAAAGATACAGCTTGTGGGGCAAATACAGCGAATCGTTCGTCAAAGGAAAAAGCCATCTTATCAAAAAGATTTCCCTCCGGATGAATTTACGCTCAAATTTGCAGCATCATTTTAAAACAAAAAAAATATGAAAAAGTTTTTTTCTTTCAGCTCTGTTTTCGCTGGTTACTCTTTTGTATATACAGGCACAATTCTCTTTTAAAACCGAATATATAGGAAAGTCGGCCTACAGGGACGATGATACGGATCAGAAGGTAGCTAATTATAAGGGTTCTTCCCTGTTATACCAGGCAGACCTAAACATTCCTCTGTCAGCAAAAATAAACCATAACGGGCTTCCGAAACTATGGTCTGTGGATATGGCTGCCACCTATGTTAATCTGAATAACTATAATTTTAAAGAGAACCTGGTGGATGATGAAATTTTTAATCTTTATTTCGGGATCAGTAACCTGATTCCCATCAGTAAAAAATGGATGATGGCAACCAGTATAGGAGTCGGGATCTACTCTCCTACTACCAGGCTCTCCCAGATAAATCATAAGCACGTTTTAGGAAATATGGCTCTTCTGTTTATCTGTAATATCCGGCCTAATCTGCAACTGGGTGTAGGGGCTGCCTTTAATAATACATTTGGTTATCCGATGATCTTCCCTGCTTTGTACCTGAACTGGTCTACAGAAGGAAAATGGATCGCTCACATAAATATGACGGATGGTTTTAATTCATCCTTTGGTTACCGGTTCATAATCACCATTCCCTGAGCGTTATCTGGGAAGTAAACGGACAAATGTCGTTTGTAGAAAAGGATAATAAGGATATGATGTTCTCTCAGACACACATGGTTGCGGGGTTAGCTACTGAATTTAAAATAGGAGAACATCTCTCTTTTCCTGTAAGAGTGGGTGTAAATACAATGCGGTTTGCCGGATATGATAAACGGACCCTGAAAGCGATGTTTGTAAGTACAGAGCCGGGAGGATATTTTCAGGTAGCTCCCTATCTGTCTACCGGATTGACCGTAAACTTTTAATAAGCTTACTGTATGAAAGAGATGATCAGGAAATACCAGGTAGCCATCTTTAGTGTATCTAATTTAGCTGTTACTTTTATCTTACTGGTAATACTGGATATAGACTATATACCACAATGGATGCCGGGAGTGTCAGCTCTATTTTTAACCGGATTTGTACTGAGGCGAAAAGGAGTGAACAGGATAATGAGAAGATTGATAGTTCGGAAACAGGATTTTAAATGGTATTTACCAGCTACACTGATCCCTTTTATTGCCTGTCTGATAGTGTATCTACTCCTGGACTTTATGGAAGTTATTCCCTCTTTAGTAAATTTACCAACTCCCGGTTTCAGGGAATTTACAGTGGTACCGGCGATGATCCTGGTAGGAAGTATCGGAGAAGAGATCGGTTGGAGAGGATATATGCTACCTGAATTGTTACAAAGAAACTCTTTTCTGAAAAGCAATATTATTATCGGAGTTATATGGGGAGTATGGCATTGTATGTTTGATGCAGGTTTTCCTGTTTTTTGTATGTATATAGTATATTGTATAGAAACTTCTGTATTGATAGCCTGGTTATGCAGGAAAACGGGTAACAGGATTGTTGTAGCCATTTTATACCATACAACGATCAATCTATGCGGATGGATATTCTTTGAAGGTCTGTTTATTACGGATAATTACCCGGGACTATGTATAGTATTCGGATTTCAGGGATTCATGTTAGCTTTTCCCTGTTTGTACATTCTCAGAAAATCATCTGGTAACCTGCCCTGATCCTGTACAAAAAGAGGGTATCAAAAATAATACAAATAAGGGAACCTATGGATCGTATATTTTACTTTTCACACCATGCAGATCAGGAAGTTACAGAAGCCTACTAATTAAGGACTTAAATTACATTAAGACTGGTAAAGCAGCTAAACAATGGATTAAACTGTTTGTTCCAGACTATACATCAATTAATTACTATATGAAACATGCTGTTTGGTTGCTCTTGATAGTCACATTAACCCTGACAGGTTGTGTAACTAAAAGTTAGTTCAGAAGCTTACAGACGCAATATATAGATTTAAGGAATGATTATCAGGGTTGTCAGCTACAACTGACGGAGAACCGCACTCTCGTATCAACCCTGGAAGAGAGATTGGCGGAAGCCCAGCGAAATAATAATCAGTTACGTGCTACCCTTAACCAGGCACTGGCGCAGAATGCCCAGGGTAATACCAATATTTCGAAGCTGGTGGATGAGATCAATGCGTCCAACCGTTTTATCAAACACCTGGTAGAGGAGAAGAACCGGTCGGACTCTTTAAACCTGGTTATGGTTAGTAACCTGACCCGTTCCCTGAGTCGCGAAGAGAGCCAGGACCTGGATATTCAGGTGCTCAAAGGGGTGGTTTATATTTCGTTGGATGACAAGATGTTATATCGCTCCGGGAGTTATGAGATATCGGATACAGCCGGCCAGATCCTGAGCAAGATCGCTAAGATCATCCAGGATTACCGGGATTACGAGGTATTGGTAGAAGGAAATACGGATACGAATCCGATATCCCGCAACAATATCCGTAATAACTGGGACCTGAGTGTACTACGGGGCTCTTCGGTTGTACAGGCATTACAAAATACGTACGGAGTGGACCCGAAACGAATGACTGCTGCAGGACGGGGTGAATATAATCCGATTGCCAGTAATAGTACAGCCGATGGTAAGGAGCAGAACCGCAGGACCCAGATCATTCTTACTCCCAGACTGGACCAGTTTATGGAACTGATTGAGCAGGCTCCGCAAAATTCGACTGACAGATAGTAGTGGTTTCTGACAGATAACCATGTGAAAAATAGTTATATTTCCCTGTATCATCATTAAACCTGCTTAGGAAAATAAAGTCCAAAGGGCAGAGTAAATGAAATGAAAACATGAAAAGAAAGGATATGAAGAAAAGAAGTAAATCCAGTGTAATAGTAACGTTGATATTGTTGGTAGCAGGTGGATTAACAGCTTGTAAGGCAAAAACAGAGAATCAACCTGTTCCCGGTAATCCCGTGCCTGAGCAAACCAGGCCCCGGAGAGGAAGTGCAGCTCCTGACAAAAGTAATGATATGGAACTGAAAGCCCTGCTGGCCGAAACAACAGATAAATTTATCCAGTTGGAATATAACGACGCGGAGACGGGAAAAACCATGGCTTACAACCTTTTCATTCCTGAAAATTACGACGGGAATAAAGCCTATCCTCTGGTTCTGTTCATGGCGGATGCCAGCACAGTAAACAAAGCAACCACAGTACCACTGATCCAAGGGTATGGGGGTGTAATATGGGCGAGTGAAAAAGATCAGCAAAAACATCCCTCTTTTGTATTGGTACCGCAATATGTTACCCAGACAGTGAACGATAATTCTGAAACGTCTTACGAAGTAGAGATGACCATACGCCTGCTGGAAGAGGTGGTAAACCGGTATAATATTGACAGGAACCGTCTGTACACAACAGGGCAGTCCATGGGCGGAATGATGTCTATGTACTTTAACATAGCTCATCCTGACCTTTTTGCAGCCTCAATTTTTGTGGGTTGTCAATGGGATACTTCTCAGATGGATGGTTTTGCGAATGACAAATTTTTCTATATAGTAGCTGCCGGAGATGAAAAAGCTCCTAAAGGAATGGCTGCCCTGAAAATGGTTCTGGAAAATCAGGGTGTAGACCCGGCTATGGAAGAATGGAGTGCCAGACTCCCGGCGGAAGAGCAGGAAGCTGAGGTACAAAAGCTACTGGCAAAAGGTAATCCTATCAACTTTATTATCTTTACTAAAGGAAGCGTATTGCCGGAAAACGGGGAAGGGAATGAACACATGTATTCATTTGATCATGCTTATAAACTGGAAGGTGTAAGAGATTGGTTATTTAAGCAAAGTAAATAAGTTCAATGCTTGTCTGCCTGCAGGGCCGAAGGGGTAAAAAAAGCGACCACGCCTATGATCAGAATGATAGCGCCACAGGCAATAAAAGAGGTGGTGAGTCCCAATCCATCCGCAAAAAAGCCGATCCCGATAAGTCCGAGCATAGCCGGGATGATGCTGAAAGTAGCGAATATGGAAAAAACACGTCCCAGGGCGGCAGGATCGACTTTTGTTTGGACAATCCCGATAAATGCGGAATTATATACGGCACCGGATACACCTCCCAGAGCGGTAAGCAGGGCAAACCAGTAATATCCATTAGCCGGTAACAATCCCGAAAGCAGGATGGTTACTCCGGATGCCAGATACATCCAGTTTAACAGCCATACTTTGTTGATGGTATAGACCCGGGCTCCCATAATGGTTCCTCCAAGGAGAGCTCCTACACTCCATACAGCCTCTATGATCCCTGCCTGAAGTTCTGTTCCCCCGAAATACCGGAAGGTCATAAGCGGGAAGAGTACACTGACGGGCATCAGAAAGAAAGTAAACAGAATGGCAAAAAGGAATATTAGGCTAAGACCTCGCTGACGAAGTATGGTCATAACTCCCTCTTTCATCTCCCGTAAAATGTTCCGGCTCTTTTCGATCTTCTTTTCCGGATTGGGAATGGTTACAAAAAGAAGGGAGGAAACAACTATCAGCGCTCCTGCCACATCGAATAACAGTACATATTCTATCTTCCAGATAGCTATGGACATGGCTCCCAGGGCGGGACCTGCTATCTGACTGACAGAGGAGATGATCTGATTAATACCTGCTATCTGGGTAAGCTGCTCGGCAGGTGCCAGCAGTGGAACGGAGGCTTGCATGGCAGGCATATGAAAAGCGGCTCCGATAGAACGCAGGCTCAACATAAGAAAGATATGCCACATTTGAGCCATACCGAGCCAGAAAAGCATAGCGAGCAGTAAGGTGCAAAGAGCAATGAATGAGTCGGCAAGCATCATGACGAGCTTACGATCCCAACGGTCTATAAGAACTCCCGTAAAGGGACCCACTATTGCTTGCGGCAGTAACGCGGCAATGGAGGCCCAGGCTAATATTTCTGCAGAACCGGTTTTTAAACTGAGCCATATAATAAGGGCAAAGTTTACTAAGCTACTGGTAAGGATCGAGAAGAACTGACCGGTCCATATAATTCCAAACGTTTTTTTCCAGCTGTTATCCATAGGATGGACCGGTTACTTCCGGATGCTGAATTCGCAACCGCAATAAAGCTGATTATAGAAGTTATTTTCCTGCAACAGAACTTTCCGTCTTTCAGTGAGTCCTCCTTTTTTCCAGTCTTTTTCCCAGAACTGCACTCCTTCTACCGGCGATGCAGCCCATCTACCTGCTTCAACGATCTGAGCGAAGCTTTTCCAGCGGGATCCGGCAAGTGTGGTGGTAAAGGTAGAGAATCCTCTTCCGGATGCCAGCCTGGCAGTGGCGGCAAGCCTTATTTTAAAACATTCCAGACAACGCAGCCCTCTTTCGGGTTCATCTTCCAGGCCACGTATTTGCTCCAGCCAGGCATCGTGGTCATAATCTCCATCAATAAATTCGACTCCAAGGGAGGCCGCATAACGGATGCACTCTTCTTTTCGCTTCTGGTATTCTCCGGCAGGATAAATATTGAGGTTAAAGAAAAACAGCGTGGGAGCCATATTATTACTGAGCATCCATTCTATAATAGGTGCTGAACAGGGGGCGCAACAACAATGAAGCAGGATCTTTTCCAAGTTATTCTTTTTTAAATCTGAGTTTTAATTCTTCCCGGCAGGGAAAAGTATTGCCTTACAAAGATACGATTTTTGATACTTATTTTGGTAATGGAGCTCGTTTTTAGAGAGGAAAGCAGGTTATGGTAAAAATGGTTCAGGTAAATGTCGTATACATTTACCTGAACCATTTTCAGTAAGCTAATCCGGATCTTATGATCCGGTCAACCTTAATTGACTAAAAAAGAAAAAGGATCAGATCTTAGAGGCATGTAGCTTTTTATAATTGGCTACCCACATTTCTATCTCCTCCGGTGTCAGAGAGGCAGGAAGTTCGATCATAGTTCTGGGCGTAATAGCCACCCGGATCACAGCTCCTGATTTATCTTTTATACTCTGCAACAGATTTTCTGCCTGATCGGCAGCAGACTGGTAGTTATAACCTTTGTTCAATGCCATATTATTTTTGAATTTAAAAGTACTCATCTTATTATAGTAATAAAGCCATCCTGACTTCGATGCTGAAAAGTATCCCGTAAAAAGAAAAAGCCGGCTTTTCGGCCAGCTCTCCTTAATCTTTATCTGAGATATCTTTTAGTTTCTCGGAATAGACTCTTTCACTACCATCGGACGACCGGCATATTCAGCTCCGTTCAATTCTTTAATAGCGTTGTTAGCTTCCGAATTATTCGGTATTTCAATAAAGGCAAAACCTTTAGATCTGTTAGTAGCACGGTCCATGATCAGTTTTACTAAATCTACGATTCCATACTCTTCCATTACTTCTCTCAAATCTGATTC
>JAJQBG010000251.1 GCA_021203405.1 Bacteroides sp. | reverse complement strand
GTCGGGATTGCGGATATAAAGCCACTCCGGACCTAATTTCCCGGCGTTAAAATCTTTGCGTTGGGGCTGTTCGGGGAAAGGGTGCAAGGGCAGGGTGCGGGTTTCCACTTCCGGCCCCATCATTCCATTGTTATTGAACACCGGCCAACCTTTTTCCCGTTTCACCGGCACCAGATTGGTCTCCCTGCCTAATACCTGGGGGGGGTACGGAAGGCAAGATGTACGGCCCACCAGCTACCGCCATGAGCCTCAAAGAGGTCTGCGTGTCCGGTTCCGTGAATACGGGCGTCATAGTTGTACCGGTTGCTTAATACCGGGTTGTGCGGACAGGGTTCGTAGGGACCCCATATATTTTTGCTTCGGGCCATGGTCACCATGTGGCCGTAGGAGGTACCCCCCCCTCTGCCAGCAACAGGTAATAGTAGCCATCCTTTTTGTAGATATGGGGCCCTTCCGGATGAAATCCACTGGTGCCTTTCCATAATAGATGAGGACCATTTATTATTTTCCGGTTTTTACATCGATTTCCGACTGGTAGGCACCCCGCTCGTCGCTTTTGCTGGCTCCCCGGTTGGTCTGGAAATAACACTTGTTATCTTCGTCAAAGAACATTGAGCAGTCAATGCCATAGTGATCTACAAAGATCGGCTCTGACCATTCGCCGCGGATATCCCGGGTGGTGACATAGAAGTTTTTATCGCCCAGGGTGGTCATGGCATAAAAGGTGCCTTTGTGGTATCGGATGGTAACTACCATTACTCCCCCGGAGCAACTTACCTTTTGCAACGGAAGCTGCGACTCGCGGGTAAAAACATTGCCAATCAGTTCCCAGTGGATCAGGTCCCGGCTGTGATACACGGGGGTTCCCGGGAAATATTCAAAGGTGCTGGTAACCAGGTAGTAATCTTCTCCCACTTTGCATATACTGGGGTCCGGATTGAATCCTGCTATCACAGGGTTTACATAACTTTGGGCCTGGGCTACTGCTAGGCTGATCATACATATACATAAGAGTGCATACTTTTTTGTGTTTCATGATTTTTTCTTTTATTATTTGATAATTATATCCCACACACGGGTACAGGTGGAGGTGCCTTCCGGTCCTTTTACCTGTAGGGTAACCGTCTCCCCGTATCGCTGTTTTTTTTGGTGAACGTATGTATGGGATGTTGCTCGGTAGAGGTGGCTCCGTCTCCGAAACCCCAGTGCCAGGAGGTAATCTCTCCTTCCGATCTGTCGGTGAAAGCCACGGTAGGCCGGTCTTCGTCCAGCAACCTGAAATCCCATTCTGCCCGGATCTTATCCCGCAGGAAATCTTCGAGGGGCATCAGCCGGAATACATTGATGCAGGAGGCATCTCCATACATCTTTTTATGGTGGGAGAGGCTCCAGAAGGCATCCTCCTTGTCACTGTTCACATCGTCGTAATCAATAACCGCCCAGCTCATACCGATCCGTTTGTTCTCGTAGAGTCTGGACTCTACTGCTCTTTCCGGGCCTTCGGGGCCTACATAGTCAAAAGGGGTGATCATAAACTCCAGAATAAGTCTGCCGGATTCATTGGGTTGGAAATCATAGCGGTAGGCTGCATTAGCATAGGGCAACCGTTTGATGAAAGATTGGGGGCCCCATACAATGGTCCAGTCTTTGCCGGGAGCGGGAGGGGTGAAGATGTGGTAATTCTGGGCGTGTACTCCATGGAAGGAGTAGAAGGTTTCTGCCCCTTCTATGTGTTGCAAAGGGTGCAGGCCGCTGACAAAAGGTCCTCCGGAAAGGTCTACATCCACGATCAGTTCGAAAATATCGGCTACACGCCCCGGCAAGGAGAAGTTCCAGTAATTGTCATACCCTTCGTAGAGGAAAAAGAGTTTATTCATTCCTTTTACCCAGCCTACTTTTACTTTTACATCGAGGTTGGCCGGATCGGGGGGGGCTGTGTACTTGCCGGTATTGTCCCGGAAAAGCTCACTGGTGATGGTATAAGAGTCTGGTACAATGTCCCAGTCCGAAGGATCACCATCGATCCGGGGGATCTGGTCGGCGGGAAACTGGAAAATGGGAAAGGGTTCTTTCAGGGCCTGTTGAGCCTGTGAACTTACCGTCAGAAGGAGGGTGTGGCAAACAAAAAATAGAATACTTCTGCGCATATTGTTTCAGTTTTTATCATTTGTATCTGTTAGTTCCTGGTATTTCCGGATCGAATATTCCATTCCCTCTTCCCCGTGGTAAAGAGGGGGCGTGTTGTTGAATGAATAAGGCAGGAACAGCGTGGCACATTCGGGGTGTTCTTCTGCCAGTTGCCGGAACTCCTGCCACAACTGGTCGTATCTTTGAATGGCCTTTTGAATGGTTTCTGTGTCGTAGCACCCCTTCTTCTCTCCTTCGACTCCTTTTAACAGGACGATCCAGGATTGTTGGTAGATGGAATAGAGCAGGTGTCCGTACCGGGAGGAGACCTGTATGTAACGGATATCTTCCGGGTTACTTCCGTGGAGCTGTTGGGACAACTGTACGATCTCTTACCAGAGGGCGACACTTTCCTGTTTCTCTGCCAGCACTTCCCGGGTTCTATCTTTCCGGATGATATCTTCGAGCGTGGGCAGAAGCATATCTTCTCCACTGATAAACTGATCCCGTGTCCACCACGCTTCGATGGGGGTGAGCAGCGAAGCCCGGCCCCGGACAATGGCATCTGCCGAAAGCATCGCTATGCGGTGGAGAATATCACGACTGCCCGGATCGAACCCTCTGAGCCGGGCCCAGCGATCAAAACATTTTCTTTCACTGAGTTGTGGGTGATTGGCCCAGGTGGCTACTACAAAAGCATTGAGGTCGCACCACAATTCGTTGGTAATGTAGGGGCCTGTCCAGCCCCCCCGGGGACCAGCTCCATATCCCGGCAAAATTCCGGTTCTTTTTCAGCTCATTGAGAGAGCGGATACCCGGGTGGTCTTTGTACTCTTCAAACCCGTTCAGGACACCCGCCGCAATGTAGTTGGGATAGGCCCCTTTTCCCTCGTATTCGCGCTGGCACTGGATCTCCACGATCTGTTTGTGTTTGCCTGTTCCCAGGGTGGGGTTAAAGTTAAACGTACGGTGATAATCACCCTCTACGTGTTTGATGGCAAAGTAGAGGTCGGGATGTGGGGGTATGGAATCGGTTACAGATAAATAATAAGCGGGTTGGGTGTGGAAAAACCCAAAATCCCAGGTACGATAGATCAGTGTTTTCCCGGCGTGGATGCATACCTCTTCCTGTAAAAGCCGGATCAACAGGCGGTGGATCTCCTCTCCGCCGTCGCTTGCCTGGTCTTCATTATGAAGCCACTTTGTCTCATCCCTGGGGATCGGACCGTTTCCTGTATGATAGGGAACATTGTGCAGGTAGGTTTCGCCTACCCGGATCACCAATCCGTCCAGAGCGGGAAAGCGTTGAAAGATCTCCCGGATCATGATGCGGTGGATCTCCTGGGTCTTCGG
Organism: Bacteroides sp.; assembly: GCA_021203405.1. Classification (GTDB taxonomy): domain Bacteria; phylum Bacteroidota; class Bacteroidia; order Bacteroidales; family Bacteroidaceae; genus Bacteroides. The sequence goes on along the minus strand of JAJQBG010000251.1, from coordinate 9,345 downwards.
TCTTCTCAGGTCTATCCGTCCCTGCTTATCGCATATCTGGTCGTAATAGATCTCTTTTATTTTTTTAGGTAATACAATGATATCCGTGAAGTAATAGGCTTTGATCCCTTGTGCATGACAGGCGGTAAGGAGGGAGTCAATATGAAGAGCCTGCCTTTCTATCCACTTTCTCTCAGGGGATTCTTCCGCAAACAGAGTGTCGTTGAGGGATTCAAAAAGAATGGCGCAGTGTACGAACTGAAAATCATTGATCACCTGCCCGGTGTATCCATAATTTTTCAGGTAGGAGGGATCCAGAAAATTACTTTCTGTAAAACGATCTCCAGGATTGTGGTGTACCATATCCAGGATGAGATACGCTTTCTGTTGTGGCACACAGCCAGACAACAGATAAATAAGAAAGAGGGTTTTTATCAGGTTTTTCATACTATATTCTATAGGATCCGGTTTACTCTATGTCTTTCACAAAACTAACGGGGAAAAGGAAAAAGGAGGATGAACTCTGTACTTTTTATAAGTAGTGTTGTTGCATTTTGATACGCAAACAGGTATGGAGAGGGTGTTTTTCGGGAAAATGAAACCAGGTTACCTGTTAATGTAACTTTTATAAGGGTAAATAGCCGGGCTTTTTTCTATATTTGTCAGAACCAAAATCGTATACGATGAAACGACCGTTGTTCCTTATATTCTTTGCCACTTATATGTTGAGTGGCATTGCTCAGAACTATTCTATCTCTTTTGAGAACCTCTCCGTCAGGGAGGGTTTGTCGCAGAATTCAGTGATCCGTATTTTTCAGGACAGTAACTTTTTTATATGGTTCTGTACCCGTGACGGACTGAATAAGTATGACGGATCTACTTTTGAGGTCTACCGGACCGTTCCCGGAGACGACTCCAGCATCAGTAGCAGTGATATTACGACCATTGCGGAAACCAGGGATGGAAAATTATGGGTAGGTACCCATTACGGGCTTAATATCCTGGACCCGCAGACCAACAGATTTACCCGGTTGTATCATGGGGCAGAGGGGGGTGTCTCGGGAAACATTATCAAGCATCTTTTTGTGGATAGATACGATCAGTTATGGGTTGCCACTACCGTAGGGCTGGACCGGTATGATAAGGAGACGGGTATGTTCCGGAATATTTCCAGAGGAAAGCCCATCGTCTGGATAACAGAAGACTCGTATGGCAATTTTTGTTATACGGACGGCGACTCTCTTTTTTTTTTCTATAATTATCAGCAAAACAGGATCTCTTCTCATGCTTATCCCCACGCGGATAAAATATACTACCTGTATGAAGATACCAAAAAAAACCTCTGGGTGGGTACAACCTCCAGTGGGCTGAAAAGGTTTGGCCGGGAGGAATCCCGGTTTATCGGGGTAGACCTGACCATGAAAGACGGAAGGAGCTTCAACAACCTGGAAATAGGGTATATCGTGGAAGATGAATTCCGCAATTTAATGCTGGCGTCCCGTACCGGGCTTATCATTTACAATAGTTCTACTGGAGAGTGTTTGGGACATATTGTCCAGACCCGTAACCAGGGAAGCCTGAGTGATAATACAGTGATATCGCTTTATAAAGATAAGACGCAGACCATCTGGATCGGTACCTGGGTGGGAGGGGTTGACTTTTACAGCCATTACAGCAATTATTTTAATTTCTATTCGTTGTGGAAAGAGGATCATACTCCGATCAGTAATTACAACTCCCTGATTGAAGAGGGAGAAAAGATCTGGATCGCTACCGATGAAGGACTGGTGGAGTTCGACTCTAACACGCAGAACTATGAGCTCTTTCTGGCACAGGGAGAAGCGTTCCATAAAGAAGAGATAAAATATATCAGCAAGAAAGGGGAGAACCTCTATTTCAGTAGTTATGGAAAAAGCCTGCATCGCTTTAACCTGAAAACCAAAAAAGAATATCCTTTTTCAGTAGAGAATGTAGGTACCTATATCAAAGACCTGGAAGAGGATGAAGAGGGAAATGTATGGCTGGCTCCCAGTACCAATGAGTTCCTGGCGGTGTATGATCCGAAAACCCGGAAGTTGGTCTCGGAATTTCCCGTAAAAGGCTCCACGGAAACGATCCGTTTTATCAATACACAGGATGTATTAGTTGATTCCGCGGCGGTAGTGTGGATCGCTACCCGTAATAACGGAGTATATCGTTACAACTATGCTACCCGGGAACTGAAAGCGTATAAAGCGCATTATCCGGACACCACTACCATCAGCAGTAACAACGTTTCGGTGCTCTTTAAAGATTCGGATAATAACCTCTGGTTGGGTACCTATGGGGGAGGCGTGTGCCTTTATGACAGGAAAAGCGATACTTTCCATACATTTGACCATACGAACGGCTTGTCCAGTAATGTGATCTGTGGCATCCTGGAAGATGAGCGGAAAAATATCTGGGTAACCAATCAGTTGGGTATATCCTGCCTGAGCCGGAAAGACCTCCGGTTCACCAACTATACCCAGCTTAATGGCTTTCCCTTGCAGGAGATCAATATGCATGCCTGTATGAAGAGCCGCAACGGTACTTTTTATATCGGGGGTAGCAATGGGTTTGTCTCTTTTCGTCCCAATGAACTGAAGAAAAACCCCCACATTCCCCGCATTGTGATCTCTGATTTTAAAATATGGAACACTTCGGTAAAAGAGCATACGGACGACCAGTTAAGTTTACACGCTGCCTCTACGGTACGGCTTAAATATAACCAGTCGGAGTTTACCATACGGTATGCCGCGCTGAATTATGTGTTTCCGCACATGAACCAGTATGCCTATAAATTGGAGGGATTCGATAAAAACTGGAATTATGTAGGGAACGAACGGTTGGCTACGTATACCAATATTCCTCCGGGAAAGTATGTTTTCCGGGTAATTGCCAGTAATAATGACGGAGTGTGGAATCAGGAGGGGAGCGAGATCACGGTCCTGATCGCTCCGCCTCTGTGGAAAACATGGTGGGCCTATACGCTCTATGTAGTTTGTTGTGTCTTGTTGCTGGTGTTCATTATCAACTATTTTACCACCAAACAGAGATTGGAAAACAACCTGCGGATCAAACAGATCGAGAAGCAAAGCATGGAAGAGAACCATCAGATGCGTATCCGGCTGTTCACAAATTTTTCACATGAACTCCGTACGCCGCTCACGCTGATCATTGGCCCACTGAACAACACTCTTTCTCAGCATAATTTCTCTGATTCCCTGAAAGAATCTCTGGCTCTGATACATAAGAATGCCAACCGGTTGTTGCTTTTAGTCAATCAGTTGATGGATTTCCGGAAACTGGAGTCGGGGCACATGCAGTTGTTTGTCTCCGAAGGAGATTTCTTCTCGTTTGCAACAGAGATCAGCAGTGCTTTTAAGGAACTTGCCCGGCAACGGGATATAAAGCTGGAACTGGAGTATCATACAGATGTACATACGCTGTGGTACAATGCGGGGCAGCTGGAGAAGGCGCTTTTCAATCTGTTGTCCAACGCTTTCCGGCATACCCGTAACAACGGGGAAATAACGGTTGTGGTGCGGAGCTGGAGCATGCAGGAGGCAAAAACAAAATATGGAGACCGCTTCTTCCATATTCCCGCATCGGTGGGTGAACTACTGGAGATAAAGGTGAGAGACACCGGAAACGGCATAGCGAAAGAGGAGTTGAGTAAAATTTTCGATCCTTTTTACCAGGCTGCCAATTATGAGATGAATACCGTATATGGAACCGGTATCGGCCTGAACCTGACCAAAGGAATTGTGGAGATGCATAAAGGGGAGATCTGGGCGGAAAGTAAACCGGGAGAAGGTTCTCTGTTCCGCATCTTTCTGCCCATCGGAAAAAACACCTGGACGATTCGCAGATCATGCCCCTTCACACACAGGAAGAAGAGATACCGTTTGTGATCAAGCCCGATCTGCTGTCCAATATAGAAGAGATAACCGGCAAGGAGGATAAAAAAGAGAAAACGAAACGCTATACCCTGCTGATCATAGAGGATAACGTGGATGTGAGGTTCTATATCAAGTCACAGTTAAGTGATCATTTTACAGTCAAAGAGGCTTCGGACGGAGTAGAAGGCTGGGAGATGGTATTGAAGATCATCCCTGACCTGGTGATCTGCGATATTATGATACCCCAAAGAAGCGGTATTGAATTGTGTAAATTATTGAAAGAAGATATGCGTACCAGTCACATACCTGTTATTCTGCTGACGGCCCGAACCACTCTTTTACAGATAAAAGAGGGACTGGAGCTGGGGGCGGATGACTATATAACCAAACCTTTTAACGCAGATCTACTTAAAGTACGGGTCGATAATCTGATCCATAACCGGGAACGGCTCCGGCAATCCTTTGGTAGGAAAGTAACGGTAGAGAATATCTTACCCGAAAACCCTTCGCTGGAAGATCAGTTCATGGTCAAGGTTTATACCTATATTAAAGAAAACCTCGATAATCCCGATTTCAGTATTGATACTTTTTCCGCTGAAATAGGGATGAGCCGTACCCAGTTTTACCGCAAAGTAAAGGCATTAACAAATATGTCTCCCAGCAAACTCGTATTGGACCTGAAAATGAAAGCGGCAGCTTCCATGCTCCGCAATGAGAGACTCACTGTTTCGGAAACCAGTTACCGCATCGGTTTCAGCGATCCCTCTTATTTTAGTAAATGTTTCAAAGCTTACTTCAATATGTCACCTACAGAGTATGCGGAGATTCAAGAGATTCCCCAGTAATCATACGTACAGACCGGTAATTTCCGGTCTGTTTTTTTAGGGGCAACCTGCAACCGGATTTTTTTAGCGGCATGTAACCTGGTTCCTTAATCTTGCAACATTTCTTCCTGTATATCATATTCGATTACTCTACTTTTACAAGTGGAATAAGCTGATATGTAACTTAAAATCAATACAAAATAAATTTAGTTATGAAGAGATGTTTGAATATGCTGGTTTTGTTGATGACCTATCCGTTATTAATAGCCTCACAACCCTCATCAGGTCCGCTGGAAGTGGCCGGACGGATCGGAGATAAACTCATTCGTGAAACTCCTTTTAAATACCGGCTGGAAGTGGCACCCAACAGTACCGTCTTTGATGATGTACAGTTTGTGAATTTCGGGCGTAGCCTGGGATTGGGAAGGGCCGCAGTGGCGTATGCCTACACCCAGATCACTGCTGAAAAAGAGATGGAGATGACGGTACAGCTGGAACATAACGACGCCTGTAAATTGTGGCTGAACGGAGAGGAGGTCTATTCCCGCAGCGGGAAGCGGGACATCCATCTGGTCTATGAAGAGCGCAGTGTAGAGATGTCATTCGAAACCGTTCTCCGGTTGAAAAAAGGGGTGAACCACCTGTTGGTCAAATCGGAAACCTCCGGCAAAGAGTGGATCTTTTACATGCAGCCCCCCCAGCCTGAAAGGTTCTGTAACGGTTCAGGTAGATTATCCGGAGATCGGGCTTCGCTCCGTTGCCGATGTGGACCCGCAGGTAGCACAATTAAGCAACTGGCTGATCGCAGGTCCTTTTGAACCCGGTATTGAAAAGGTGTATGCACCTGAAAAGGAGTTCCGGTTTGGTACCATGTATAAGGGATTGGATCAGGAGAAGATTACCTGGACTATCCCCAAGATCGAGGTATTGGGCAATGTGATCGATCCCAAAGAGTGGGGCACCACGTACCAATGGAACTATCACAACGGAGGCATTGCCTGGGCACTTCAACAATTGGCAGAGGTAAGCGGAAAGCCTGTTTATAAATCCTGGGCGGATAATTTCTGTGACTACCAACTGGAAGGGATCCCTTTTGTCAAACACCAGGTGCGTACCCTGAATTATTTTACCTCGGCCAACCATTTCATTATCAAAACTCCTTTACTGGACTTTACCCTGGCTCCTGCTTTACCTTTTATTTATAAGTTATGCACGGAAACAGAGTTTAAGAACAGAGAATTATATGAGGAATTTATCCGGGAAATGATGATCTATGCCAAGGACGAACAGATCCGGCTGCCGGGTTCTACGATTTATACACGGGTAACGCCTGAAGAGTACACCACCTGGGTAGACGATATGTTTATGGGAATCCCTTTCCTGGTACAGGCCTCCCTCTATACACAGGATAAGGAGTTGAAGAAGTTTTTCCTGGATGACGCTGCCGCGCAGGTTTTTGATTTTATACCTCAGGTCTTTAATCCGGAAACAGGTCTCTATATGCATGCCCATTATTCGGAGAGACCCGACGTGAAGATGCCCCACTGGGCACGTGCCAATGGCTGGGCTACCTGGGCCATGAGTGATGTACTCAAGGTATTGCCTAAATCACATCCCAAATACAAAGCCATTCTGCAGCAGTACAGGAGGCATATTGATACGCTGGTAAAGTTGCAAAATGAAAATGGTTTCTGGTACAATGTATTGGATCATCCCGAGTCAAAAGAGGAGGTATCGGGTACGGCTATTTTTACGATGTCTATTGCACGGGGTGTCAACTATGGCTGGCTGGATGAGAAAAAATACAGGCCCATCGCAGAGAAAGCCTGGCAAGCGATCGCCTCACAGGTAGAAGAAGATGGGACCGTACACAATATCTGTATGGGTACCATGTGCTCTGAAAATGTAGACTATTACATCAATCGTCCTTTTTTTGACGATGATACACACGGCTCCTTTGCAGTCCTCTTTGCAGGGATCGACCTCTACAAAATGCAAAATAAGATCAAATAAGATATAAAGGTAAGAGATATATATGGGAAAAAGATTGGTTTTTACAGGATTACTCACCGGACTGCTCTCGTTTTGTTACGGGCAGTCCGTCTCTTCCCTTTCCGGATGGTTGCAGGAGAATCATTGCCTGCTTCAGGCCTCCATTACGCAGTACGACTATGAGCAGTACAATACGAAGGTGAATGAAATCTCCTTTCCACTTACTAAGTCTGTTCAGGATTTTCAGAACTCCCGGTGGAATATAGAAGTATAGAGTACCGCCCTGCCCGGATTTCCGGGAGCCTACGGGTTTGAAGTGACATTTACCTGTTTGGAAGGAGAAATAAACCAGGCTGCAGTCAGTGTAAAACTGGATATAGACCGTTGGAGTGCGGAGAACTATGTGTTGCTGCCGGCAGTGGCCTATAACGGAAATAAATTTGAGTGGCGCAGGTTACGCTATTCTCCTAAACTCTATGAAGTGCAGGATATCGGGCCGGATCGTCCCACAATTGTATCCGATATATTGAGGCTGGATCATGCGGACGGATTCTCCCGTATTCAGGACCGGAGCGGTGCGTTTGCCACCCCGGCTCTTGCCTTTCAGTCCGGTGAAACGAACAGGGGATTGATCCTGCTTACTAATTATGGAAACAGCCTGGGGGATTATGGGCTTTCGGTCCAGGAGAGCCGCTCCCGTGAAAAAGCCACTCTGGCTATCACCTCACCGGTAGTGCGGGAGCAGTATCTCTATATGAATTGCGACAGCCGGGTGCCCTCCTGGGACAAAGGAAAAGATTTTAAAGCGGGCGATACCGTGAGCATCCGGTTCCGGGTGTACGGGTTTAGTGCTCCCACTATTGAGACTTTATACGACCGGTTCATGGTGGTTCGTAAAGAGATGAGTGAGGCTCCTGCCGGAGGCAGAAATACACTTTCTTATTCCTGGTGCCAACAGCTACAGGAAGAGAAATTTAATGAACAGAATTTTGTGGAAGAGCATGGCTATTACGCGGTTGGGATGCGTGAGAACTTTCTGCAGGATTGGCAGATCGGGTGGACAGGAGGAATGATCTCTACCTATCCGTTGTTATTTATGGGCAGTGAGCAGACAGTAAAAAATGTACTCCACAACTTCGACTGGCTTTTTCCGGCGGGCATTAGCCCTTCCGGACTTTTCTGGGACTCCGGTGAAAAAGGAACCATCTGGCTGGGAGGCGATATCCGTAAACCCCATACCGGCAACTGGCACCTGATCCGGAAAAGCGGAGATGGGGTTTACTACATCATCAAACAATTTATGCTGATGGAGAAGATGGGCATTCCTGTAAAGAAGCAGTGGAAAGAGGGAACCCGTAAAGTCTGCGATACATTGGTTAAAATATGGGATAAGAACCATCAGTTCGGGCAGTTCATTGATGCGCTGAACGGGGAGATCGTAGTAGGCGGATCTGCCTCCGGGGGCATCATACCTGCTGCGTTGGTACTTGCTGCGGAATACTTTCAGCAGGAGGATTATTTACGGGTAGCCCGTGAATCAGGTGAATATTACTACCAGACTTTTACCAAACAGGGAATGACTACCGGTGGACCTGGTGATGCGTTGCAGAATCCGGATTCTGAGTCTTCCTATGCGCTGGTAGAGTCGTATATGTTGCTTCATGAAGCCACCCGGGCTTCTGAGTGGTTGGCTTATGCCTCCCAGGCTGCTAAACAATTTGCTTCGTGGGTGGTAACCGATAACTACCCTTTTCCCGAAAACTCCCTTTTTGGAGAGGCTGGGATAAAATCCAAAGGAGCTGTATATGCCAATACCCAGAACAAGCATGGTGCTCCGGCTATCTGTACAGCTTCGGGAATTGCCTTACTGAGACTCTATCGAAGTACGGGAGATCTTTCCTATTTGGAATTACTGTATGATATTGCACACAACATGCCACAATATCTACCCTGTCCGGAGAATCCGATAGGAGAGACCAATAAGGCATGGGTGTGTGAAAGGGTAAATATGACCGACTGGGAGGGGCTGGACCGGATTGGTGAAATTGTAGGGCTATCCACCTGGGCGGAGACAGGACTGATGCTTACTACGGTTGAGCTTCCCGGAGTCTATATACAGCCGGATCGTGGTATGGTGACTGCATTTGATAATATGGAAGCAGAGGTGGTGGAAAGTAATAACAAGGTGTGTAAGGTACGGATCAAAAATCCTACTTCACTGCCTGCGAAAGTGAAGGTTTTAGTGGAGTATGAACAGGACTTAAAGTTGCCGCTGGGAGAGAATCGGTTGTTTGATTGTCCGGAGGTGGAGTTAAAGCCACAACAGTCGCGGATTTTTAGTTATAAAATGAAATAATTCATATGAAAGGAAAATGAACTTCTGAGAAAGGCCGATATAATTTTACGTATCATTTATTCAGATATACAAAGACCGGCTCATTTTCTGTAGAAGTAAAACATTCACTAACTTCTAATAAGTTTGTAATTACAGGGAAGAATTCTGAAGACATTTACTCTTTTTCCTTTTGGCTCGCTTCATTCAACTCTTTTTTTATCTGATTGAACTCTTTAGGTATTATAAATTTCAATCTGATTATAACACTGCAAGCCATTACAATTATAGCCAA
>JAJQBG010000332.1 GCA_021203405.1 Bacteroides sp. | reverse complement strand
GTATAGTTAAATGTGTAGGTGTACTCACCTCAGGAGGAGATGCACCGGGAATGAATGCGGCGATCCGTGCGGTAACGCGTGCAGCTATATACAACGGAATTCAGGTAAAAGGAATATATAGAGGTTATAAAGGATTGATAACCGGGGAGATCCAGGAATTTAAAAGCCAGAACGTAAGTAACATCGTACAGATGGGAGGTACCATCCTCAAAACCGCCAGGTGTCAGGAATTTATGACCGTAGAAGGACGTAAAATAGCCTATGAGACCATGCAGCGGGAAGGTATCGAAGCCCTGGTTATTATCGGTGGAGACGGATCACTGACAGGAGCCCGTATCTTTGCCCAGGAATACGATATTCCCTGTGTAGGATTACCGGGTACCATTGACAACGACCTCTATGGAACAGATACCACCATCGGATACGATACTGCCCTGAATACCATTATGGAAGCAGTAGACAAGATACGGGATACCGCCACCTCCCATGAACGCCTCTTCTTTATTGAAGTAATGGGACGCGATGCCGGCTTCCTGGCCCTGAACGGAGCGATTGCCGCCGGTGCGGAAGCAGCCATTATCCCGGAATTCAGTACCGAAGCCGACCAACTCCAGGAATTTATTGAGAACGGTTTCCGTAAATCCAAGAACAGCAGTATTGTACTGGTAGCAGAGAGCGAACTCACCGGAGGAGCCATGCACTACGCAGAACGTGTCAAGAACGAATACCCCCAGTACGACGTACGGGTATCTATTTTAGGCCACCTGCAACGCGGAGGCCGTCCTACAGCCAACGACCGTATCCTGGCCAGCCGCCTGGGAACAGCCGCTATTGATGCCATTATGGAGGGACAACGCAACGTAATGATCGGAATTGTCAATAACCAGATCGTTTATGTGCCGATCAACAAGGCGATCAAGAACGATAAGCCGATCGACCAGGAACTGGTGCATATACTTAATACACTCTCTATCTAATAAACAGAGAAAAGATTTTATACCAAAAAGGTTGCCGGCGATCCTGCACAGGCAACCTTTTTTATTTCTCTCTGTTCAGAGCAGGTCCCTCACCAGCCTCTCTGTCTCCTCCCACAGTTGCTTCCGCAAACCCGCCTTTTTGTAACGGGCAGAACTATTTTTGATACGGTTGCCGGCACACACTTTACCCGATACCCCGGCATATCTCTCTTCCAGCAAAAGTCCCACAGTCGTAGCAGCCCCTTTGCGGGGAGTACGGATAAAAGGCCGGAAAAAGAGATCAGCCAGTGGGTCATACCACCGGTGCATGGTGATCATATCGGTAGAGACAATTCCCGGATCCGCCGCATTCACTGTAATTCCCTTTTCAGCCAGCCTTTCAGCCAGTTCAAGAGTAAAAAGCACCAAAGCCAGTTTAGTATTACTATACACCGAAAGTTTTCGGAATCCTCCTTTCCTCCCGTGGGTAAAAAAACGAGGAATATCCACCCACCCCAACGGGAAAGTACAGGATACCATATTCACAATACGGCTCCCCGGTCCCATCAAAGGCACCAACCGTTGCGTCAGTAGCCAGGGCCCCACATAGTTCACGCACACCGTACGCTCTATCTCCCGCTCCGCAGAGGTAAATGCAGGGCATATCGTTCCGGCATTATTCATCAGCAGCTCTACCGGTTCTCCCCTCTTAATAATCTCTTCCGTAAACGCTACCACCGACACCAGCGAAGCAAGATCCAACCACAAAACCTCAATCCGGGGATTACCGGTTTCCCAGACCAGGAGATCCCGCTTCTGTTCCCCCTTTTCCAGTGTTTGACAAGCCATAATGGTTTTATAACCGGCCAGCGCCACCGCCCGGACAATCTCCGTCCCTATCCCACCGGCAGCTCCGGTCACAATCACTATTCCTTTCCTCATTCTTAATCCGTTATTAATAGATAAAAGGAAAAATACGTTTGCGGGAATCCACCTCCGCCCCAAACTCTCCCCGGTATTTACAATAGATAGCATGGGCACGGGGTACCAGATTAGCAAAGGTCCAGAGCGCAAATACAAACCCGGACAAAGACCAGGTTAAAACCGCAAACCCGATCCACTCGATCAGCTCCCCGAAATAGTTGGCAGAAGTTACATACCGGTACAATCCCTGCTGAGGTAGATAATGATTTGTATCCCCCGACTTACGCAGGTTCCGGATCACACTGTCTGAATGAAGATTGATAGCCATCCCCACAAAGAATAGCACCGTTCCGATCAGGAATTGCGGGGTCAGTAACCAGGAGATCTCATACATATCCACCGGAGACTGCCGGAAGATCCACTCCCCCTGCATCACCCCGTTAAGCAGATTGAACAGAATAGCCGAACACATAATAATCACCGGCATCCGGCTCTTTCCCTTTAACAGGAACGGATAGATAAAAGCCCTTTGCAGGTAGTGTAATTCAAAGAAGAGGAAAAACAGGAACGGTACCGGCATAAACTCCCTGTCCGAAGAGAGAAAATAGTAGAGCATGATCAGGAAAACCGGAGCTTCCATCACCATCCATCCTACCCGGTTACTTACGGTCGGGCCCCACTTACGCCCGGTGAACATCCCATATCCTGCATTTACAAAATAGAGAACAATAAATACGATCACTGCCAGAGAGATCATTCCGTAGAGTAAGCACTGAAATTGTTCGTGTGTCATGTTGTATGAGTCCATTAATTAGTACCTTATCCGATATATCGGTACCAAAGGTATCAAAATAAATGATTACAGGAGACATCTAAAAAGAATTAATCCACTCAGACAAATGACGAATAGTAAGACAGTCAGAGCCTATTCCACAAGCTTGGCACAACTGTTCCACCTGCTTGACACAACAATGCCAAGGTTATGAAATGGTTGTGCCAAGCCTATGGAACGGAGAACCTTTCCCTGTGAGTGTTTATTCTTTTTGCAATAAAACCATTCGATAATGACGTTTTTTGTCATCCTGAGCGTAGTCGAAGGATCTTTTCTGCGTCTGTGGAAGATAGCAAGATTCTTTACTTGCGTTCAGGATGACAAAATAAACATGCTGATTGTAAGCATATTGGATAGATTCGTCATTGGTACGCAGTGAAGGATCTGGTACTAACCTTTATTGATAGTAACGATAACCTCTGGAAAAAAGAGAAAAATTACTTTTTATAATACTTCATGGCCTCCGGCATCAGCTTTTCAAGATTCTCAATACGGCGGGAATCCGAAGGGTGAGTACTTAAGAATTCAGGGACCGAACCTCCGCCGGCCGAAGCCATCCGCTGCCAGAAACCAATCGCAGCCTGCGGATTATAACCGGCCTAGCAGCAAAGATCAATCCCAGATGGTCGGCTTCCGACTCATTACTACGGGAATAGGGAAGCATCACACCATACTGTGCCCCCAAGCCATAGACCTGTTGAGCCACATTCTGGCTGACAGCAGAGGAGTTTTGTAAGAGTACTCCCAACACCTGTCCGCCCGCATTGGCAAGTACCTGCTGGCTGATACGTTCGGACGAGTGATTGGCTACCGCATGCGCCACTTCATGCCCCAGTACAATAGCCAGGCCGGCATTATCCTGTGTATAAGGCAAGATCCCTTCGTTCACTACGATCTTCCCTCCGGGCATACAAAAAGCATTGGGGGGGTAGCATCCTGAACCAGGTTAAATTCCCAGGAGTAGTTCTTTATTTCATTGGCTCTCCCGTTATTACGCATATAAGTCTCTACCGCCTGTGCAATGCGGCTTCCCACCCGTACAACCTCCTGGGTAGCAGCCTGATTGGTAGATTTCTTGGCCGTTGCCATATACTCCCGGTAGCTCTGTTCACTCAGGCTCAATACTTCCGAATCGGAGACCAGATGGAGCTGACGGCGCCCGGTAATGGGTACGGTACTACAGACAGCGAATGTCAGTAGGACTGCCCAAACCATTCCTTTATGTAAGATCGTTTTCATATTCCGTTATTTAAATAGAGTTAGAAAAACAAGATAACAAACAAATATACCAAAAAGATTCCACCGCACAGAAGGATATTTGTACTTTTGCAGCCACAACAGGTAAAATAATATGCAGAAAAAGAACTCATTCTCTTCCACTGAAGACATTAAAGATCAACTTCACCTATTAGAACTCGAATATAATCAGGAGAAAGAGAGCTGCCGGGAGCAGAGTGAATCCATGCAGATACTCCGCAAAGTAAAACGGGGCATCTGCTGGTTCCCCCTTGCTATCGGGAAGAGTTACTATAACTCCCTCAATAACCTGGTCGTAGAGGTAGAACGCATAGAAGATAAAGAGATCGACCACCTGTTCGAGCCGGGTAAAACAGTGAATTTCTTTACTCCCGATCTTTATACAGGTACCGGGAAGAACCTCTCCTTCACCGGGCAGGTGAGTTATGTCAATGAGAACCGGATGGTTATTGCTGTACCCTCACCGGCCATAGTGGAACAAATGAGAGAGAAAGAGCAGATAGGTGTACAACTCTATTTCGATGAGACCTCCTATAAAACCATGTTCGAGTCGCTCAGGTAACTCATAAAAACGGAGAACAGGCAACTGATCCGTCTCCGGGAAGTCTGCCTGGGTAATGCATCACCAGAGTATCGTTCTACCTTCCCCGTACGCTTCCCGTGGATCAATCCCTCCCAGGAAAAAGCAGTCAACAAGGTTCTCTCCGCCAAAGAGGTAGCCATTGTACACGGCCCTCCGGGAACCGGAAAAACCACCACCCTGGTAGAGGCCATTTACGAAACCCTCCACCGGGAGAATCAAATACTGGTATGTGCCCAGAGCAACACCGCTGTAGACTGGATATCGGAGAAGCTGGCAGACCGCGGTATCCCTCTACTCCGGGTGGGTAACCCCACCCGGGTAAACGATAAAATGCTCTCCCATACCTACGAGCGGCAATTTGAATCCCATCCGGACTATCCGGAATTGTGGAAATTACGGCGCACCATCCGGGAACTGGGAGGCGCAGGAAAAAGCAGGACTGACACCCGGCTCCGGAAGATCGCTTCCCTGAAAGAGCGCTGTACGGAACTGGAGATCACCATTCACGAATCCCTCTTCCGTCAGGCCCGTGTAGTAGCCTCTACCCTGATCGGGTCCAACAACCGCATCCTGACCGGCAGGCACTTCTCCACCCTGTTTATCGACGAAGCCGGACAGGCCCTGGAAGCCGCCTGCTGGACAGCCATCCGGAAAGCAGACCGGGTGATCCTGGCCGGAGACCATTTACAACTTCCCCCGACAGTAAAATCGCCCGAAGCCCTGCGCAAAGGATTGGGAAAAACATTGCTGGAGAAGCTGGCTGAGAACAAACCGGAGAGTGTTTCGCTGCTGTAAACCCAATACCGGATGCACGAGGATATTATGCACTTCTCTTCCCGCTGGTTCTACGAAGGAAAGCTCCAGGCAGCTCCCGAAGTAAGATCCCGCGGCATACTGGATTACGATACCCCGCTGGTGTGGTACGACACCTCCCTGTGCCGGTACCAGGAGGAGTTTATCGGCGAACATTTCGGACGCATCAACAAACCGAAAGCCGAACTGTTACTGGCAGAAACAGAAAAATATATCAAACGTATCGGTGTAGAGCGGGTATTGGAAGAGCGTATCGATATCGGGATCATCTCTCCCTATAAGTCGCAGATACAATATCTGAAGAGGAGGATCCGGCAGATCACTTTCTTTAAACCTCTCCGCAGCCTTATCTCCATCAACACGGTAGATGGTTTCCAGGGACAGGAAAGAGATGTGATCATATTGAGCCTGGTACGGGCCAATGAACATAAAGAGATCGGATTTTTAACGGATTTAAGACGGATGAATGTAGCCATCACCCGTGCCCGGATGAAGGTGATCCTGATCGGGGATGCCTCTACTCTGACTCATCATAAATTTTATAAAGAGCTTTATAATTATATCGAAGAAAAAGGAAAGGTGGTATTAATACAGGCAGATAAACCCGTATAGAAATTCTGATTATGAATATCCGTACGTAGAGCGGCTATGAAGCCGCAGGATAAAGAGTCACCGGCTGTGAAGCCGGCGACAACAAGGGGTATTCCAAAAAAGAATCCGCTTTCCGAAAACCGCGAGCGAAGCAATGCGGCGATATATTAAATTCGGACCATCTCGGAGGAGCGTAAAGCGGAGGAGGTTGGAGTAGCGGATCAGGGAGCGAGCTGTTTGAGGAACGGAGTGACGAGTTCTCGCTACCCCGCTACGCAGACCTCCGGAGTAGCTCCGCAGAGCTTGTGTCCGTGATTTTTCTTTTGTTACTTTTCTTTTTTTTACAAAAAAGAAAAGTAAAAACACCCCACAAAAGAAAGGAGCTAAAGCCTTTTCCAAGACCTTAACTCCTTTCATTCTATTCTTATTAAAATAGTATCAGAAAACCCTGATACTACTCCGATAATCAGTTATTCTCAGGACGAAGTTTGCGTACAACCGCACCGGCCTGCCACATTTCGCTTTCACGGAGAGCTTTCAATTCAGCTTCCAGACCTTCGCGGTAGTCAGGTTTAGAGTTGGTATCGATCGAACGCTGTGCTTCGTTACCTACTTTCACTTCGTTATACAATTTTTCAAAGACCGGTTTTGTAGCATCGTGGAACGGTCCCATCCAGTCGAGAGCACCACGCTGGGCAGTAGTGGAACAGTTAGCATACATCCAGTCCATACCGTTCTTAGCGAACAGCGGCATGAGTGACTGAGTCAGCTCTTCTACGGTTTCGTTAAAAGCTTCAGAAGGAGTATGTCCGTTCTCACGAAGCACTTCGTACTGGGCCAGCAGGATTCCCTGGATAGCACCCATCAATGTACCACGCTCACCGGTAAGGTCAGAGTATACTTCGCGCTGGAAAGTAGTTTCGAACAGGTAACCTGAACCTACACCGATACCCAGAGCTACCACGCGGTCGAATGCACGGCCTGTAGCATCCTGGAAAATAGCGTAAGAAGAGTTCAGACCGCGTCCTTCGAGGAACATAGTACGGAGTGAAGTACCTGAACCTTTAGGAGCAACCAGGATCACATCCACATCTGCGGGAGGAACAATACCAGTACGTTCTTTGTACGTGATACCGAAACCGTGTGAGAAGTAAAGGGCTTTACCGGCTGTCAGGTGTTTTTTTACAGTAGGCCATACTTCGATCTGTGCGGCATCTGAAAGAAGATACTGGATGATAGTTCCACGTTCGCAGGCTTCTTCGATCTCAAAAAGTGTTTCGCCCGGTACCCAACCATCGGCAATCGCTTTTTCCCAGGTTTTACCCCCTTTACGCTGTCCGATAATTACATTGAATCCGTTATCACGAAGGTTGAGTGACTGACCGGGGCCCTGTACGCCATAACCGATGATCGCGATCACTTCGTCTTTCAATACTTCACGTGCTTTTTCCAACGGAAATTCTTCGCGGGTTACCACATTTTCTACAACACCGCCAAAATTCATTTGTGCCATTTTCTAATTCTCTTTTTAGTTATCTCCGGCCCCCCCTTAGAAGAACCGGAATTGTTGTTATTAAATTTAATTATCTCTCTTATCTGGTAAAAATCACTTTACTACGGCATACGACTTCGCCTGCGCCTTTGCGGATCTCAATGTCGAACTGGTCTTCACTCTCTTCCTGTAGATAAAAAGAGAGGGTATCTCCGTAATAACTTTCGGCAACATAGGCCATTTCAAATCGTTTGATCCGTTTCTCCCGGAAGGTTTCGATGGGGAACAAATCCAGAATATGCTCGATATACTTGATACTGTTCACATGCCCATTGATATCAATATCACTGTATTTAGTCTGATAATCAAGCACATGTGCTCCTTTATCTACTTTAATACGGCCGGGTTTCGCGATGGGGCACTCTTTGTCGCAGACATAGTTCGCAATGCTACCACTGTGCAAAATTAATGAATCTGCTGGTTTTCTGGTCTCCATATTGATCATTGCCCATACGGAACGTGCATATCCAACCTCTTTTCCCTCTTTATTTACCAACGCAAAGTTACGGTCGGTAAAGAGGCGGTATACATTTTCAACCCAGGTCTCAATAGAGAACTCTTCGTATTGCCGGGGCATATCTTCCAATTCAATAGCCAGGCGGGAGAGTACCCAGGTGTACCGGTTCTCATTCAGGAAGGCAATACCGAATCCGCGGTCAGCCGCATGAAAACCGGCACAGTTAAGCAGATGGTTTCCCAGGACACTCAGGGTAAGCCGTCCGGTAAAATCGACATGGAACGGCTCTGCCACAAAGTTATAGGAACCGACTTTACTGTTTTTCTCCATTTTCTCCGCTTCTGTTCTTAAGCAAGGTGAGGAAATTGCTCAGGCGTTCTACCGGGCTGCGGGTAATGACAATGCGTCCGGAACGAACGAACTGCAACAATCCGCCCATCCTCATCAGTTTCTCATAGAGAGCCTGGGTTTCGTCCGGATGACCGGTAAGTTCAATAACCGTATATGCCTGGTTGACTTCCAGGATACGGGCATTGCATTTACGCACCAACCTCTCTACCTTGTTACTGGCCAGCAGTTCATTGGTGGGAACCTTATAAAGGGCTACCTCCTGGTAGATGATCTGGTCGTCCGTATAGTAATGGGCCTGTATCACATCCACCCGTCTTTCGATCTGCTTGGTCACCTTTTCTATGGTCTCGGCATCGCTGTACACGGTAATGGTGTATTTATGGATCCCTTCGATGGAAGAGGCTGAGACACTGAGTGTTTCGATATTGAGCTGTCTGCGGGTAAAAATAGTGGTGATCTGATTCAGGATACCCGCTATATTTTCCGAGTAAACATTGATTGTATAGAGTATTTTATCCATCTCTTTCCTTTATTAACATTCTAACAACATATCACATACGGTTCCTCCGGCAGGGGTCATCGGGAATACCATTCCCTTTTCCACCACTCCTACTTCGAGCAGGTAAGGCCCATCGGTAGCGAGCATTTCGGCAATGGCTCCTTCCAGATCCTCCCGCTTATAAACGGAGTTGGACTTTATACCATACGCTTCTGCTATCTTCATATAGTCGGGATTGGTCATCGGAGTAGCCGAATAGCGTTCGTTAAAGAAGAGCTGCTGCCACTGGCGCACCATACCCAGGAAATTATTGTTCAGCAGGATGATCTTTACAGGAGCCCCGGTCTCCATCACAGTACCGAGTTCCTGGATGGTCATCTGCAAACCACCGTCCCCGCAGAATACGCAAACGGTGCGGTCAGGAGCTCCGAAGGTGGCCCCGATAGCAGCCGGAAGTCCGAATCCCATGGTTCCCAATCCTCCGGAAGTAACAATACTCCGTTTTTGGGTAAACTTGAAATAACGGGCAGCCATCATCTGGTTCTGGCCTACATCCGTAACCAATACAGCTTCGTGATGGGTAGCTTCGGATACGCTCCTTACTACTTCTCCCATGGTAATAGGACCATCCACCGGACAAAGTTCGGCTTTGATGGAACTTTCAAACTCTCTCTTTTCGCTTTCGGCAAAGCTATCCCGCCACTCCCTGTGCTCGTTCTTGTTAAGATGAGCAGTTACAGCTGCCAGAGTATCTTTACAATCGCCTACTACTGCTACAGAGCATTTTACATTCTTATTGATCTCAGCAGGATCAATATCGAAATGGATGATCTTGGCCTGTTTGGCGTATGTAGCCAGGTTACCGGTCACCCGGTCGCCAAACCGTATACCGATAGCAATGAGCACATCACACTCGTTGGTTTTTACATTGGGGCCCAGATTACCGTGCATACCCAGCATTCCTTTATTAAGAGGATGGTCGGTAGGCAGGGCAGAGAGTCCGAGCAGGGTACGTCCGGCAGGTATATCGGCTTTTTCAAGGAATTCGATAAGTTCCTCCTGTGCTCCGGCCAGTTCTACTCCCTGTCCTACCAGGGCAAAAGGCCGTTTGGCTGCATTAATAACCTGTGCAGCAGTAAGGATAGCCTCTTCGTCCATATCGGGTACAGGGTGGTAACCCCGGATAAAATCGATGGTAACAGGCTCGTATTCTACCAGGCCTACCTGTGCATTTCTGGCAAAATCCAGCACTACAGGTCCGGGACGACCGGTACGGGCAATATGAAAGGCACGCGCTACCGCCCAGGCAATGTCTTCGGGACGACGGATCTGATAGTTCCATTTGGTGATCGGCTGGGTTACACTGACCAGATCGATCTCCTGAAAAGCATCGGTTCCCAGCAGGAAAGATCCTACCTGGCCTGCAATAACCACCATCGGTGTACTGTCAAGCATGGCATCGCCGATACCGGTTATGGCATTGGTGGCTCCCGGCCCGCTGGTTACGATACATACCCCTACCTCACCGGAGACTCGGGCATAACCTTGTGCTGCGTGTGTAGCTCCCTGTTCGTGACGAACAAGCACATGGTTAATTTCTGCCTTGTGATCGTACAAGCAATCGTATACAGACATGATCGCTCCACCGGGATATCCGAACAGGGTCTTTGCCCCTTCCCGAATGAGGGAACGGATCAACGCTTCCGAACCGGTAATTTTCTCTTTCTCCATAACTTTTGTTGTCTTTATTAGTCTATTATTCTCACTGCTCCCTTATCGGCCGAGCTTACCATACTGGCATACGCCCTGAGACTTTTCGATACCCTCCGGTCGCGCGTTACCGGGAACATCGGGCGGGCAGCCAGCTCTTCGTCCGTAAGTTTCACATGGATTGTTCTTTCAGGTATATTAATCTCTATGATATCTCCGTCCCTGAGTTTGCCGATGTTCCCGCCGGCAGCAGCTTCGGGGGATACGTGGCCGATACTCAGACCCGAAGTTCCTCCGCTGAAACGCCCGTCGGTGATCAGGGCACACTCTTTACCCAGGTGTCTGGATTTGATGTAAGAGGTGGGATAGAGCATCTCCTGCATACCGGGACCTCCCTTAGGACCTTCGTATACGATCACCACTACATCTCCGCTGACTACTTTTCCGCCCAGGATCCCCTCACAGGCAGCTTCCTGCGAATCGAAAACTTTGGCAGGGCCTGTAAACTTCCAGATGCTTTCGTCTACACCGGCAGTCTTTACTACGCAACCATCCAGCGCGATGTTCCCTTTGAGAACAGCCAGTCCTCCATCTTTGGAGTAGGCATGTTCTATATCACGGATACACCCTTCGGCCCGGTCGGTATCCAGTTCTTTGTAATAAGCCTCCTGAGAACCCAGTACGAGGTTAAACCCACCGCCGGGT
Source organism: Bacteroides sp. (assembly GCA_021203405.1). Taxonomy (GTDB): domain Bacteria; phylum Bacteroidota; class Bacteroidia; order Bacteroidales; family Bacteroidaceae; genus Bacteroides. Next base: position 1,635 of record JAJQBG010000332.1, on the reverse strand, counting down.
GCACTCTTATATTTTTTAACAGCCTCCTCACATACATTGGGGCTGGTGATACCATATTTATTAATGGCTTCTGCCAGTGTAAGTCCGTCTACCCGTTTCACGGTAGTATCTACCAATCCTCCTTTGCTAAGCTCCTGTACAATCGCCAAAATACCACCGGCACGGTTCACATCCTGTATATGGTATTTCTGTGTATTGGGTGCCACTTTAGAGAGACAGGGTACGCGGCGGGAGAGTATATCGATATCGTCCATCGTAAAGTCTACGCCTGCTTCATTCGCTATAGCCAGCAGGTGAAGCACCGTATTGGTAGATCCTCCCATGGCAATATCCAGTGTCATAGCATTCAGAAAGGCAGCACGGGTAGCAATGCTCAGCGGCAATACACTTTCGTCTCCCTCTTCGTAATATTTATAAGCATTCTTTACAATGAGTTGAGCCGCTTCTTTAAAGAGTTCCGCACGGTTCTTGTGGGTAGCTACAATGGTACCGTTCCCGGGAAGTGCCAGTCCGATGGCCTCATTGAGGCAATTCATGGAGTTGGCAGTGAACATACCGGAACAACTTCCACAGGTAGGACAGGCACTTTTCTCCACCTTCTTCACTTCCTCGTCGCTTACGCTGGCATCGGCCGATTTGATCATGGCATCAATCAGGTCGAGGTGTTGACCCTCCAGCTCCCCGGCTTCCATAGGGCCGCCGGATACAAATACGGCGGGGATATTGAGCCGCATGGCAGCCATCAGCATACCCGGAGTAATTTTATCACAGTTACTGATACATACCATCGCATCTGCCTTGTGCGCATTAACCATATACTCTACACTGTCGGCAATGACTTCACGGGAAGGCAGGGAGTAGAGCATACCGTCGTGTCCCATAGCGATACCGTCGTCAATGGCGATCGTATTAAATTCGGCAGCAAAGCATCCCAGCTTTTCAATTTCCGCTTTTACCTGCTGCCCGATGTCGTGCAAATGAACGTGTCCGGGAACAAACTGAGTAAATGAATTGACAATGGCAATAATGGGTTTACCCATCTGCTCTTTTTTCATACCGTTGGCAGCCCAGAGCGCCCTGGCTCCTGCCATCCGTCTGCCCTGTGTGCTGGTAGAACTGCGTAACTCCTTTTTCATTGTTGTTTTATTAATTTCTTATTAAGTAAAGAGCCTCTCTCACACGGTGAGAAAGGCTCCAACAATATCTTTAATCCTACGATCTATACAGATATAACCCTTTCTCACGCTCTTGATGGAACCACCACGACGCTGACAATCAGAAGAACGACCAGGTTAAGGACTGTAAGAATATTCGTACTCATTTCATTTTTAACGATTATGGGTGCAAAGGTAAGGGTTCTTTTATTAACTCCAAACAAATTAAAGAAAAAAATCATGCTTTTATTATCAATTGAAAGCAAAAGGCGGGGATTTAGGGAGGGTTTATAAGTTTTGGAGGTGTTCTTTTCTTTTTTGAATGGCCAAAAAAGAAACAAAAAGCCACCGACGCAGCTCTGCGGAGCTACTCCGGAGACCTGCGCAGCGGGTGAGCGGGAACCTGACGCGGATGAGACGCAAATATGTACTGGTGTCCGGAATAAACCGTTAACATTTGGGATAATATATTTTATTTCAA
>JAJQBG010000157.1 GCA_021203405.1 Bacteroides sp. | reverse complement strand
TTTAAAAACAGGATTAATCATCAAAGTCGTAATTGCAAATATAAATATTTCTTCCTGATTATCTTCCTATTTTAATTTTTTGTAAAGTGGGGAAGCAGGGATGTGATGCGGGTACGCGGATAACACCTCTTGCTATCCGCTAACACAGGTTCCTCTGGTACTGGGGTGTATATCAAACTTTTTATGGATAGTAGTGATGGAACGTTTTTTAATCCCTGTCAGGCGATTGTATTTATCATATATACGGCAGAGGGTCCAGTTGTTATATTTATCTAACTGATCGAACTTCCATATTTTATCTTCACCTACGCGTTTTACGATTATATTATTTTTATAATCGATGGTAGATTGATAGTGAATTGCTCCATCTATTTCAACGGAAATTATCTCTCCGTGTGCATCGTATGCAATTTTCTCCTGGTGCGCTACTTTATCATTGCGGATGATAGTACTTGTTTCTCTGCCTTGTTCATCATAGGTGGTGTGTATGGATCGGATTAAATGCTGGTCTTTCACTTTAGTTACGGAGATACAGTTTTTGCCGAAGAGATCATACTCTCCGCTCCATTTCTCTTCTGCGGGAACAGAGGTTTCCAGGATCGTTTTTACGGGTCCGTATAGATTCGGTGATAAGGAGTTGTGGCTGAAACAGCCTTTTTTAAGGAGTTGGGCAGGCTGGCGGAGAGGGGTTGGTAATCTCCTGACGGGATGTTACCGGATAGATTGTAAGAGGGAGTCAATAAGCTTTCATCATCAAAATCCCGAAGAGATCGGTTTTGACCATTTTCCGGGGCTCAGATGAAGGTAAGTAGGGTATCCGTGGGATATTCATCCCACGGTTAGTTGGATAGGATCTCTTTGGTTACCGATAGAACGGATAATCCGTATATCCTTTTGGACCGACGGTATAAAATGTATCCCGGTCGGCTTCATTGAGTGGAGCATTTAGCCTGAACCTTTCTACCAGATCGGGATTACCGATATAGAGGTTTCCAAAGGAGACGAGGTCTGCAATGCCGTCTTCGATGGCCTGATTGGCTGTATCGCATGTAAATCCTTTATTTATCATTAAGGTGCCTTTGTAGATAGTGCGATAATAACGTGCGCTATCCAGTACCTGTTTCAGGGGGTCGGCGACTTTATCGCCCGTTACGCCTGAAAGGTGAACATACGCCAGATCATAGTCGTTGAGCCTGCCGATCATATCGGTAAAGAGTTGATCGGTTTCTTCGTCTTTGACTATGCCCTGAATGTGGTTGAGGATGGGAGAAAGCCGCACACCGACTTTTTGCAGGCTTGTTTTTTCCTGAATGGCTTCGAGTACGTCGAAAAGAAAGCGGCTTCGGTTCTCTATACTTCCTCCGTACTCATCGGTGCGTATATTGGAGCATTTCATAAAAAAACTGGTGGAACAGGTAGCCGTTGGCGGCATGGATTTCTACGCCGTCGAACCCTGCCTCCATCGCATTTTGTGCTGCCCGGGCAAAATCGTTGATGGTTTGTTTGATCTCTGCCAGCGTCATGGCATGGGGGGATACGGTGTCTTTAAACATTCCTTGTGGCGAAAATACCTGGGTATGGGGATTGATGGCGGAGGGGGCCATGGACAGGTGTCCGTCCAGAACATCGGGGAGGCTGAGTCTGCCTTCGTGCCAGATCTGGGCAAAGATCTTACCTCCGCGGGCATGTACGGCGTTTGTAGACTCTCTCCATCCTTCGATCTGCCGTGGGGTATAGATCCCGGGTACATGGATGGCGCCTCTTGCCATCCGGCTAACGTGGGTACCTTCGGTAATGATAAGCCCTGCGGTGGCGCGTTGTGCGTAGTATTCGGCAATTAATGGGGTGGCTGCCAGTTCGGGATTGTCTGCCCGTGTGCGGGTCATGGGTGCCATGACGACTCTGTTTTTGAGGTCAAGTTGATCCGTGTGGTAAGGTTCCATTAAAATCATAACTTTGTTGTTTTGGTTTTTTTTGTAGAACAAACGGACAGGGGATTGGGTTGATGGTGCGGAGTGATAAAAATAGTTGAAGAGATGATAATAAAATTTTCGATATTAATCTGTCGGTTCCTGCTTTTACCGTTGCAGTTGCCGAAGAGTTCATTCTGCTGAGTATCATCACCGTCTGTTCGGTAATGTCAAACTCTTATTTATTGTGGTTAGGCGTATTTATGGGCTTTTTCATCCACCTGTTTATACATATAATCCAGTGGATAATTATTAGGAGATATATTCCGGCTATCTGCACTACCTTCCTTTCCTTGATTTATTGTATATTTACACTCCATTACTTAATGGAGAAAAGTATATTTAGTGTAACAGAGATCTTTTTGTGGTCAGGAATCGGATTTGTGATAATTGCACTGAATCTTATGTTAGCACATAAACTTGCAGTATGGTTTGATAAAAAGATGAAAAAATGAAAGAAGAGAGTATAAAGATCAGGAAGATGGAAAAGAAGGATTATTGGGATGTAGCATCCATCTATAATTATTATGTAGAAAAC
>JAJQBG010000092.1 GCA_021203405.1 Bacteroides sp. | reverse complement strand
CCTTTATTTAAAATCAATACCCATGAATAAATTGAGAATCTGTTTCTTTTTTCTGGGGTGCCTGTTTGGATCTGCCTGCTGCCTCTATGCGCAGGATTTTACATCGGTCACCTCTTCCATTCACCCCGATCGGGCATCGGCTACCTTTGATAAGGATCCTGGAACCGGTTGGGTGCTTACTGCCAAAGAGCTGGAAACCCAGCAACACCTGATGTATGTGTTAGAGACCCCGGGCGACCTGAACGCAGTACATATCCGGGGAAAAGGGTTCAGTGCGGAAAATATTCCGGAACTGATCCGGCTCTATGTGACCTACGACCCGATGAACCTGGGCGATCCGGTACCTTATACGGCCAGTGGTGATCAACCTTTTACCTTGTCTTTTAAACCCAGATACGGGGCGCATCTTCGGGTACAGTTTGCCGGTAAGGTTGTGAGTACTCCGGTCACTGTTAGTGAAATAGGGATAGGGTATGATCGATCCATGGAAACAAACATGACCCGGGCTGCTAAAGAGATGCCCTGGATGAACACTAACCGTCCGGTGGAAGAGCGGATCGACCTCCTCCTGGCGGCTATGACTCCTGCCGAGAAGATGGAACTTCTGCGGGAGGGTTGGGGAATACCCGGAATACCCCACCTGGGTATACCTGATATTAAAAAAGTGGAAGCTATTCATGGATTCTCTTATGGAACCGGGGCTACTGTTTTCCCGCAATCGATTGGGTTGGGGGCAACCTGGAACCGGAAGCTGGTGGAAGAGGTAGCGGGAGTGATTGGCGACGAAACCGTCAGTGCTCATGCTATCCAGGCGTGGTCGCCTGTACTGGATGTGGCTCAGGATCCACGCTGGGGGCGTTGTGAAGAGACTTACGGGGAGGATCCTGTACTGGTGACTGAAATAGGTGGTGCCTGGGTAAAGGGATATCAGGACAAAGGGCTGATGACCACCCCGAAACATTTTGGCGGGCACGGTGCTCCGCTGGGGGGACGCGATTCGCACGATATCGGGCTATCCGAACGGGAATGGCGCGAAGTTCACCTGGTACCTTTCCGGGAGATCTTCCGCAGGCATAAGTATGAATCTATAATGATGGCCTACTCGGATTACCTGGGGATACCTGTTGCCAAAAGTACGGAACTTCTGAAAAGCATCCTGCGCGATGAGTGGGGATTCGATGAGTATATCGTAAGCGATTGTGGAGCGATCGGCAACCTGACATCCAGAAAGCACTATACGGCTGTAGATAAGGTGGAAGCGGCCCGTCAGAGCCTGGCTGCCGGTATTGCGACAAACTGCGGAGATACCTATAAGGATAAAGAGGTGATCGAAGCGGCTATCAACGGAGGTCTTGATCGGGAAGATCTCGATTTTACCTGTCGTACGCTGCTGCGTGTTATGTTCAGAAAGGGTTTGTTCGAAGAGAACCCTTCGCAGTCGCTCGACTGGAACAAACTCTACGAAGGATGGAACAGTGAGCCTCACCGGGCCGTTGCCCGTCGGGCTGCGCAGGAATCTATCGTCTTGTTGGAGAATAAGGATAATATCCTTCCGTTATCCAAGACACTGAAGTCCATTGCGGTGATCGGACCCGGGGCGGATGACCTGCAACCGGGAGATTATACGGGAAAGACGCTTCCCGGGCAGCTGAGATCGGTACTTACCGGTGTGAAAGCCGCAGTAAGCCCGGCCACTAAAGTGGTTTACGAAAAGGGATGTGACTTTTTTTATCCGGAAAATACCCGGATAGATAAAGCGGTAAAGGCAGCGAAGCAGGCCGAAGTAACGGTTCTGGTGTTGGGCGATTGTACCAGTAGCGAGGGACAGACGGATGTGAAGAAAACATCGGGGGAAAATCACGACCTGGCGACTCTGATGCTGCCGGGTGACCAGCAAAAATTACTGGAGGCTGTTTGTGCCACCGGAAAACCGGTTATCCTGGTTTTGCAGGCAGGACGTCCGTTCAACCTGAGCTATGCGGCAGCACATTGCCGGGCTATCCTGGTAAACTGGCTTCCCAGCCAGGAGGGGGGATATGCTACGGCGGATGTACTGTTTGGAGATTACAATCCGGCGGGTCGTCTGCCCATGACCTTCCCGCAACACGTAGGCCAGGTACCTTTGTACTATAACTTTAAAACATCGGGCAGAAGGTATGAATATTCGGATATGGAATACTATCCGCTCTACTCTTTCGGGTATGGACTTAGCTATACTTCGTTTGAATATTCCAACCTGAAGATCGATCTGCAACCCAACGGGAATATAAATGTATCGGCCACCGTGAAGAATACGGGTGCAAGAGCCGGGGATGAAGTGGTACAGTTGTATAGTACGGATATGTATGCGAGTGTGAAGACCCGGGTGATGGAACTGAAAGATTTTGATCGGATTCATTTGCAGCCGGGCGAAACCAAGACCGTGAGTTTTACCCTGACTCCTTACCAGCTCTCGTTGCTGAATGACCGCATGGACCGGGTTGTTGAACCGGGTGAATTTAAAATTATAGTGGGTGGGACCAGTCCGTTGTATGAAGCAAAAGACCGGATCAAAGATAGCCTGCATTATCCGGATGCTACAAAAGGGCTGGTCGGGTCTCTGGATTATCCGATGAGTTTCCAGGCAGATTTTAAGTTACAGATCGTAAATATGTATGAGAATCCTGTTTCCGGAACCAAAACCGCTCTGCTTTCGGTAACCAATGCAGGGACCCTGACCGACACCGGGAAAGTAACGATGTATGTAAATGGAAAACGGGTAGGGGATGACCGCCATTTTAAACTGGATCCGGGCGAAGCAAAGGAGTTGCGTTTTAAGTTTGATGCCGGTAAGGGTGAGGAGGTATCGTTTGTATCTAAATATAATATGGTGAAGATTTTTTAAGCTGCGAAGCAGCGACAGATTCTAGCCTGGGGTTTTAACCCCAGGTAGAGGTAAACACCTAATAAACAGAGTTCTGAAAGAACGGTCGGAAACATTCTATGTAAAACACAAATCAGTTGTATGGGTAGAACGATCAGACTTTCTCTCGTTCCTTCAGAACTTTTTATCAGGGAATATCGGTTTCCCAGGGTTGAAGACCCTGGGCTAGGATCGATAGGGCTTTCAGCCCATTAAGACAGCTAAGAGAGCTGGGATATAGTGACATAGGATCGTTCCTTTAATCTTAATCTGACGGCTATGCCCTCCCGGGGTTTAGGCCTGAAATATCATTTTGGTTGTTCTAACAATCTTACATTGGTTAGCCGGACACCACTATATCTTTGCATCTCATCAGCGCCCTTTCTATTTTATACACCGGGACGCAAAATAGGAAGATGCTAATATGCGTCTCGTACAAAACTGATATAGATCATAAATTTGAATGGATCACTCTACTAACTACTGATATAATCACTGGGATTCTCCTTATAAACCTCTTTAAAGCATTTGGTAAAGTAGGAGGGTGAAGAGAATCCGGACATGAAAGCTACTTCGGAGATGGAGTAATCGTTTCCCGAAAGCAACTGTTTTGCATAGTTTAGCCGTATTATTTTGATCAGTTCGTTGGGGGTGGAATCGGTGAAGGATTTTATTTTCCGGTATAGTTGCACCCGCGACATATTCAGTGATCCGGCAATGTCGTCCACACATAGGTCCGGGTCGGATAGATGCTCTTCAATGTACTTTTTAAATCCGTCAATAAAATCCTGCTCTTTGTCTGCCAGTTTTGATTGGGGGAACCGGTGGGCAGACTGTTTCCAAAGGTCTCTTTGAGTTTTTCCCGGCCTTCGATCAGTTTCCGGATCCGGGTATTGAGCAGTGTAGCGTTGAACGGTTTGGCAATGTAGGCGTCTGCTCCACTTTCGAAACCGGTTACTTTTTGTTCATCCATGGAACAGGCAGTAAGCAGAATAACGGGAATATGGCTGGTGGGCATGTTGTTCTTAAGTTCTTCGCACAGTTCATAGCCATCTTTTGAGGGCATCATCACATCACTGACAACCAGGTCGGGGATGTATTTTTTGCTTTTTCTACTCCTTCCACGCCGTTGGGAGCTTCCAATACGATATAATCATCTTCCAGGGAGGAGGTAATGAAGCTTCTCATATCGGGATTGTCTTCGACCACCAGGATAATGGGTTTGTTCTCTTTCTCTTTTCTTTCGGACAGGATCTTATCGGGGCGGATCTCTCTCTCCAGTCCGAGCCGTTGTTTGGTATACGCACCCTGTTCGGATCGGTCCCGGTTCTCCACCCCGGGAGAGTTCTCTTGCAGGAAGGGAAGGAGAACATGGAAGGTGGTGCCCTCCTGCCGGGAACTTTCTACTTCGATCCTGCCCCGGTGAATGTCGACCAGGGTTTGTGTCAGGGCCAGGCCGATTCCGGTTCCTTCTTTGTTATCTTCTACTTTATAAAAGCGTTGGAATATATTTTTTGTTCCATACCGGGAATGTAGGAGCCGGTATTTGAAACGGAGATAACGGCATACTTTTCACCTTCCTGGTCCTGTGTTGTGAGAGTCACCTTTATTTTTCCGGATTCGTTTACATACTTGAAGGCATTGGAAAGCAGGTTGAAATATACTTTTTCGAGCTTCTCTTTATCAAACCAGAGCTGGAAGTCTGAACCGTCGGTTTCCAAAGAGAGTGTTACATTTTTCCGGTGCCTGTACTCTTCAAACAGTAGGGTGAGCTCTTCCAGGAAAGTAGTTAGATCGTTCCGGGTGAAGTAGACATTCATTTTACCGTTCTCATACCTGCGGAACTCTATGATCTCCGAAATTAAGAAGAGGAGCCGGTGGCTGTTCCTTTTGACCAGGGAGAGCATTTCATGTTGCTTGCCGGTCAGGTTTTTCGCGGCCATCAGGGAGTCTACAGGGCCGAGTATCAGCGAAAGAGGTGTTTTAAATTCGTGCGATATATTGGTAAAGAATACCAGTTTGGCGTGGGTGGCCTCTTCCAGTTGGGCTGAAAGGGTTTCCAGGCGTTCTTTCTGTTCTTTTAGGATGTCTGCCTGCCGTTTTATCTCCTCGTTCTGCCGGGCTAACTGCCGGTGTGCCTTACTTTTGAGGCGATAGGCTCTGGCGGCGAACAGCAGCACAGCAATGAGCAGGGCCAGTGCGAGCAGCGAACTATAAAAAAGGGTACGTTGGTTAGCGTATCGGATCAGGCTGGTATCCAACAACTCGTTTATACGGTCTGTTTTGAGTTGGGACTCTACGATCTGGCTGGTCTGCAACTGGAGAACACGGGCATTGGTTTTATCTACTGCAGCGGTATGGAGGATGTTCTCTTTGGTATACTCCTGTCCGGTAAGTATCTGATAGGCCAGGCTGATGACTTTATCTCCCCCGGTGGGATAGATAAAGGAGGCGTCGATCAGCCCTTTTTCAATGCTCTCTATTCCTCCTCCCGGGCCATAGAGAGCATCTATTCCGATAATAAACGGGCGGTGACCGCTATACCGGATGGTAGCATCGTGTACACCGAGTGCCATAGGATCGTTCATGGCAAATACCAGATCGATCTCTTTATGGGTCTCCAGGATTTTTTCCATCTGTTTCCGGGCTTCTTCTTTCAGGAAACCTCCCCTTGCCTCTGCTACTATTTTTACATCCGGATAGGCTGATAAGGCTTCCGTAAAGCCCTGATAGCGTTCGGTATCGGCAGTGGAGCCCTCAAAACCGCGGATCACTGCTACCTCTCCTTTTCCTCCCAGTACCCTGGCAGCATATAGACCCAGCTCATACGCTAATTGGTAATTGTCACCGCCCACATAGGCAGTGTAAGTGTCTGAATCTATTTTGCGGTCGATCAGGATAACGGGAATGCCGGACTGACAGGCTTTTTCAATAGAGGGGGTCAGGGTAGCCGATTCGTTGGGGGAAACAATCAACAGATCTACCGGCTGGTCTATAAAGTACTGAACATCGATGATCTGTTGTCGGGTATCGTCTTTTACCGTTTTTATCTCTATGGCCATATCCGGATAGAAGGAAGCTTCCCGCACCATTTCGCTGTTCATGGTAGTGCGCCATAGGTCATCGCTGCATTGGGAAACACCGATCACATAGCTGCTTCTTTTCTCTGTCCGGCAGGCTGAGAGGAGAAGAAGTAATAAAAAGTATATCAGGAGTCTGTTTTTCATTGATAGTATAGAGTGCTACTTTCTCCAAAAGCACAAAAACGGGGGTTGTACAATGACCTCCCCGTTGTATTTAATAAAGATACATGCTCTTTAACGGAACAGTTCCCTGTATGCGTCGGGCAACTTGGGCATGGCTCCATGTTGTAGGCAGATATAGGCTGCTACTTCGGTAGCCAGTTTGTGTGCTTCCTCTATTTTTTCTCCATGTAGATAGGCCGCTGTAAAGGCGGCTGTAAAGGAATCGCCTGCCCCCACTGTATCGGCTACTTTTACTTTCGGTGTCGATTGGAAGGAAGTGGTGTCGGGTGTCATCACAAAACTGCCGTCGGTTCCTTTGGTAAAAATAAGGACCCGGAGGTTGTACGCTTCGAGGATCTTCCGGCAGATCTCCTGTTCGCTGCCTTCCCATCCGAAGAGTTCTGTGATCCTTATGATCTCATCGTCGTTCATCTTGAGCATGTTGGCCAGTTGTAACGACTCGTGGATAACTTCCCGGGTGAAGTAGTTGAGGCGCATATTGATATCAAATATCTTCAGGCTCTTTTCGGGCATGGCCTGGATAAACCGGCGGATGGTATCACGGGATACCTCGTTGCGCTGTGCCAGGGAGCCGAAACATACTGTGTCTGTGTTTTTCGCCAGATTTTCGGTACGAGCGGTAAAGGGGATATTATCCCAGGCTACGTTTTCGCATATTTCATATTCGGGTACTCCGGCAGCATTCAGGGTTACCTGTACGGTCCCGGTTGGATAATCGGTGGTTTCAATCAGGTAGTTGAGTTCTTTTTCTTCCAGGGCGGTAAGGATCTCTTTGCCTAACAGGTCTTCGCCAATGGCGCTGACTGCGCTACCGTTGAACCCGAACTGGGATACATGGTAAGCAAAATTTGCGGGGGCACCGCCCAATATCTTTTTTTCAGGGAATATATCCCAGAGAATTTCTCCTAATCCGACAATATTCTTTTTCATACGGTTTTGTAATTATGATCTCTCTTTTTGCGAAGAAAGCTAAATAAATTGATTAATAGAAGGGTTGTTTACGAATTTTTCTCCTTTACTTTCGGGGAAAGTACTAAGAGGTAGACTACTCCGGCAGATAGTACGATCAGTGCGCCTGCCTGTGATCCTATTGCATCGGTAAGGAAACCCATAAGCAGGGGAAAACGGTTCCTCCAAACAGCCCCATGATCATTAAGCCTGATACTTCGTCTCTCTTTTCCGGAAGATAGAGCAGGGCTTTGGAGAGGATGATCGGGAAAATATTGGAATTACCCAGCCCTACCAGGGCTATACTGATATAGATCGGGATAAGTGTATCGAAAATGAAAAGCCCTGCCATGGCTGCTACCATCAGGAAGACACTGATCAGGAAGAATTTTCCGGCGGAGAAGCGGGCCAGTACAAAGGCTCCGGTAAAGCAGCCGATGGTGCGGAATATAAAATAGATAACGGTAGCATATCCGGCACTTTCAATAGGAAAATGCAACCGCTCCATCATAATTTTGGGAGCTGTCGTATTTACACCGACATCAATGCCTACATGGCACATAATACCCAGGAAGCACATCAGGACCACGGGGTTGCCAAGCAGGGAAAAACAATCCTTGAAGGTGGCGGGTTTGCCGTTGGTCTTTTCCTCTTCTATGGAAGTGGTCCCCAACCAGATCACTGCTACAACGGCAATAACCATAAAGATCGGGAATAACAGGCGCCAGTTATCAAACCTCAGGGCTGCCGCGGACATAATAATGGGAGCGATAAAAGAGGCGATGGCCTTTACAAACTGGCCCGCTGTCAGCGAACTGGCCAGTTTGTTCCCGTTGACGATGTTGGAGAGTAACGGGTTGATAGAGACCTGCATCAATGTATTACCGATTCCCAGCAGGGAGAAGGAGATAAGCATGGAGGTGTACGAGTAACTAAGTATAGGTACAAGCAACGATATGGCTGTGACAACCAGACTTATCACTACTGTTTTGTGCCGTCCGATATATGACATTAGTATGCCTGTGGGTACCGAGAAGATAAGGAACCAGAAGAATACCATACCCGGGAACATGTTGGCTGCCGATTCGGACAGACCCAGGTCTTGCTGTACATAGTTTGACGCTGTTCCTACCAGGTCTACGAATCCCATTACAAAGAAGGAGAACATAACCGGGACCAGGGTAGCTGTATAGTTGTTTTTTGCTTGAGTCTTCATGATCCTTATTTAATTTCGTGTACGATCATATTCTCTACATTCAATGTACCGTCTTGTACATCGAACACCAGTGAGTGGTAAGGTATATCGGGGAATACGCAGTTTGTTTGTACCACTTCGCCGTTATTTACAAATAGTTCGGTAGAGGATCTATCCACCAGAAGCCGGATTATGTATGCCTCTTTTTTAGTGAGGGGTGCCTCTATACTACCGGTCGCGAATTTTTCGTTAAAGGCTTTTAAACCGCTTTGGTCTCTGTCTACGGTTAACGTTCCGCCGGCCAGGTCGAACAGGAACACCACTTGTTCGCTCTTCTGGTTTTCCAGGGTGAAGCTGAATGATCCGGTATGAGCGGTTGGCCTGAGGGTCATTTCTATTTCATAGGCTGCCCTGTTGTTTTCCAGTATATTTTTAATCCTGTACGTCCGGGTAACTTCAAAACTACCGAATTCATGGGAGGTGCTTCTGAAATCGTCTATCTCTTTGACCGGGTTGCTGGCCAGTACTATATGGTTGCCGTTGCTGGCCAGGGTGAGTTCGCGGGGTACCGTCATGCCGTTCCGGAAGTTAAGGGTGGGTACCTGGTTGGTATAATCCCAGTTGCTCATCCATCCGATAAAGATGCGACGGTTGTCCGGGGCACTGTCCCAGGTTACTCCTGCGTAATTGTCGCGTCCGTAATCGATCCAGAGTGGATAGGGAAGGGGATCGGCTTTGAACTCTTTGCCGTCAAAGTTACCGATGAAGTACTGAGTGGCACTTCCTCCGTTAGGGCCTCCCGGATTGATGCTTACCAGCAAGACCCATTTGGTTTGGCCGTTGTAAGTAAGGGGAAAGAGATCGGGGCATTCCCATACGCCATTATGATTGCCTATTCCGGTACCGAAATCACTTAGCCTGGTCCAGCTTTTCAGATCGGGAGAACCATAAAATGTAATGACCTGTGTGGTGGCCAGCGACATGATCCATTGGTTGGAGGCCTGGTGCCAGAATACTTTCGGATCGCGGAAATCGATATAAGCCGGGTCGGTAAGAACGGGGTTGTTTTCGTACTTTGTAAAGGTGATACCTCCATCGGTACTGTAGGCAAGACATTGTGTCTGGGCCTGCCCGTGTGCTGTGTAAATAGCTACCATGGCCCCTTTGCCGAAACCGGCCGTGTTCTTCTGGTCGATCACTACACTTCCTGAAAAGATGGTTCCTATGGAATCGGGAACGATCCCTACCGGCTCGTGTTTCCAGTTTTTCAGGTCGGTTGTGGTGGCATGTCCCCAGCTCATATTCCCCCACATGGATCCGTAAGGATTGTGTTGGTAGAACAGGTGATAGGTGCCATTGTGGTATACCATGTCATTGGGGTCGTTGGTCCATCCGTATTGGGGTGAAAAGTGGAACTCGGGACGGAATTTCTCGTTATAGTTGAAATCGAATGTATCGGAGGTTTTGATCCGGGACAGGCCTGTATAACTCTCCCGGGTCTGGTCTAATACCAAAGTTACCTCTTTGCCCTTATATTTTTCTATTTTCAGGGGTACCCAGTAGTCGATTTTTGTTTGGGCTATGCGTATATCACTGTGGGGAGCCTCCTGTACACCCTCTATTAAAACAGTTACCCGTGTTTCAGAGGCATTTTCCTCTATCTGGATCAGGATGTATTTCTGATCTGCCTGAAATGTCAGTTTATAATCCACAAGAATATCGGTCTCCGGTTTATTACTTTGTACGATCCGGTCGATCAGGATATATTCCCAACCTCCGCGACGGTTATCGACTATACGTATAACTGCTTTTCTCCCGATATGCTCCTTTACATTCCATGTAAAAGGCGCCAAGGTTTCGGTTTCGATGGGTGAGGTACTTTTCACCACACTTTTTCCTTCTACCAGTAGTTCCATATACATATCGATGTTCTTTCCGCCACCGATCAGGAAGTTTATATAGTCTCTTTCGATGGTGAATTCGGGAGAGGTGAGGGTACCGATGGAATTTTCACCTTCGTGAAAGCTGTTTGCCAGCCCTTTTCCTGTATATCCCTGTACGTTTTGCTGGCCGGGTAGATTGCCCGGTGCGGGTGCGGTACCGAAGGCGTTTCCTTCTATCTTCCACGCTCCGTAATTGTCGCCGTCAAAATCGGCTATGACTATATCGGATGGTGAAAAGCAACTTGTCATCCATACAGAGAATGTCAGGAGACAAAAAATAATGTTGAAATTGAGTTTCATGGTATTCTGTTTTAAAATTAAAATTTAATATTTGCCGATATCTCGAAAGTAAGCGGGCGGATATAGCTTCCTGTCATCAAAACGTTCTTATAGGCTTCCGGATTGGCTGCTATCTCCTCTTTGGTTTTTAACTCTGCTCCATCAATGCTTCCTTTGGCTCCGGTTTGATTCAGGAAATTAATGACGGTCGCATTGAGTGTCAAATGTTTATTCACTTCGTAATTCAATCCTCCGAAGGTTTCCCATCTTCCGTTAAAATAGAGGGCGTTGCTCAGGTTTGCATACGTCTTGCTGAAATAGCGGAAGCTTACCCACGAACGAAGTTTGCCGGTGATCTGGTAGGCCGGATCTATCTCAACTAATACTTCGGGTACACCGGTAACTATTTTTCCGGTAAAATCATACGATTTTCCAAAGGCTTCAGTAGCATATTTTTTATACTTGGGCTTCTGGTAAGTGAACATCAAATGTAGGTCAAAATTTTTAAAGGGCCTGACTACTGCGTCATTTACCCATGCGTATGTTTCGATATCGTAATTAAAAGCACGGGCTACTACATTGCTTTCATCCTCCGGGTCCATCAGGTTCAGGCGTGTGTAGTTGTTCTTTTTCTGTATCCAGGTGAACATGGAGGTGGCCTCCAGCCAATGGTTGGTATAACCGAGACCTACCCGGGCCATCGGAACGGAGATCGGGTCGGTAGCGGGATTTTCGGAAGCTGAAAAGTTCTCCATCCGCGGGCGTTGGGTATTATACGTAAATTCACCGTGCCCTGTGATCTTATCGGTAAAGGCATACTTTAACCGGAGGGTACCTACCGTATTAAGCCAGTCGTGGTTAAAATTCTGTTCGGAAATAGTCTGACCCGAAAGTGGACTGACGCCTCCTTTGATAAAGCCTGCATAGCGATCATACGGCAGGTTCTTTCCTTTTAGTTTGTAATATTCAAGACGCATCCCGTAATAGAGGTTAAAGCGGGAGGTTATATCCCAGCTATCTGTATCTGTAGCGTAGGCTGCCAGCCGGTTCTCAAATCCTTTGTAGTATTCGGAGGCATTTTTGTTGTAGTCAAAATAGAGGATACCTGCTGAATCCACCAGTTTACGGGGATAGGCTTCTACGGAATTGCGGTACATCGTGGTATTGGAGGCATAGTCGCCGTGGTAATACCATTGGTTCAACCCGATACGCCAATCGTGAAAGCGGGCCGCTTTTTTCAATTCGGCGGTTAGCATCAGGTTGTTAAAATCTCCCCGGTTAAAGCAGGACATCCGGGTTTGTACGTCACCGGTATAGGCATCCCCGGTATCGGAGTAACGGAAACCGGAAGAGGCAGGGGTTCCGTTATAAGCTAATCCCATCGGGGTCTGGTAAACCATAGAAGCCAGGGAACCCAGGTATTTCGCATTGATAGTGAGGGTATGTCCGCTGTCAAAATTGAAGTTTGTTAATACCGCGACTTCGTTGGACTTATTGAGTGTGGCATCGTTCATAAAAATGGATTTATAGGCTCCGTCCCTGAGATCCAGGTACTCAATTTTACCGTCTATGGGTACATACGAACTGGTTCCTAAATGGAAGTCGTTGTATTGTTTTACACTGCCGTCGCCTACATAGATAAAGGGAGCTTGTCCTGTAACCAGGGTAAGACGATGTGAATTGGAGTATTTATACAGTAAACTGATCTTTCCTTTATTGCCGGCCAGTTTTTTGGTAATGACTCCTTTGTAGAATTGGGTACGGTCGTTGTAATTGGTAAATTTGAGTTTGAAACTTCCCGGGTCGAAACTTTGGAAAATACTTGCCGAGTAATAGAGGTCTTTGGCAAGTTTGCCCGATACATTTAGATCGAACTGCTGCATCCCGAAGTGATTGGTCTGGTAGTTCAGGAATCCGGCAAATTGTGCGGATCCCAGCCGTACATCCGAGTTCAGGGCATATCCTATATAGCCTGTTGTTATGGCGGCTTCGGAAACACTGACCAACGAAGTACTTTCCAGGCTTAAGTCGTTTCGCCAGTGGGTGGATAAGGCGAGGGGATTGTAGTAATATACAGCAGGTAGTCCGTTATCAATTACGTATGTGAAACCATCCGGAAGCCCGATGGAGATCTCACGGGGTTCGGTAGCATCGGCCGCGTTGAGCATTACATTTCTACTTGTATTCTCTTCATTAGTGGTTTTCACCCATAAAGAGTCTGCTTGTTGGGCGTAGGCCGACAGGACAAAAATAAGATTTAAAAATAGTAGTAAAAGATTCCTTTTTATTTCTATGGTATTAAATTACTTGTTGGTTCTGTGAGTGATACGTGTTGATCTGTGGCAAAGAAAAGGAGGAAAAAAAGGAGGGGTGTAAAAATCGTATCCAATGCTGGTAATATTG
>JAJQBG010000189.1 GCA_021203405.1 Bacteroides sp. | reverse complement strand
TATAGATAGTGAAGAATTGTCTCCTGCCCGGTTAATAGAAAAATATGGTACTCATGTAGTAACTAATATTTTATTGGGAGGAGTCTGTTCTTTTTATTTCTATGCCCGTGGGATATGGAATGAAAGGGAATTCAATGATAATATTGTTAATTACCAGAATGAACTGATAAGAAAGGAGAATACATGGGAAGTTTTCAAAGATTATGAAACGTTTGAAGATATAAAAGTGCATATCCGCTGTGTTGGTGGGAGTGTTCCTATTGCTATACAGGTTGCAGAAAATGAATTTAAGATTAGTTATAAAGCATGGGAAGAGAGTGTAAGCAGAGAAACAGATCAGATAATAAGTATTGGAAGTCACACTGCTTCTATTTATCCGATTTCAGAATTTATTGTTAATACGGATAAAAAGAGGGAGGTCCGGAATACATTGATAGAGTATTGTAAATAACCCAGGAGTCTAAGAGAATCTCCTGTAATTCTATGAGTACGAGTGAAATGAGCGAAAGAAATGACGGACGGCCACGGAGTAGGGGATTAAGCATAGAGAGCTGTGAGCAACGGTTAGCAGGAGGGAACTGTTTGAGAAGCCAAAGGCTAGGAATTCTCTTTGGTTACCGGGAGAAGTTCTCCCGAGGTTGTTTCTTTAAGCACCTTTTTTCCGGCATTCTTGTCTTTTTTTGGGCAGAAATATTGGAGGATGTAAAAGTATGTGGAACCTTTTCAAGGTTCTTTATAAGGAGGTAATCCTATCCCCAGGGTGTTGCTTCGCTCTACTCTGGGCTGTTTATAAATCCCTTTCAGGGATCCGGAAAGAAAAATCACAGGTTTTTGATATACCCTCATCCATGTAAATAAGCACCGGAAGAACGTCTCCCGGTGAACAAAAAGAACAGAATACAAACTGCCGGGAACTATCTTCCGGGAGTTTGTATTTTAGCGTGTATTTGTCAAAAAAGAAAGGGTCACTTCAGGTTACCCAGGTAGATGATCTCCCACAAATGCCCGTCAATATCTTCAAATCCCCATTTGTACCATTTCCCGTGATCCTGGGCGGGGATCGGGGTACGGGCACCAGCCAGTACTGCTTTATCTACTAACTCCTTGACCTCTTTAATACTCTCTACGGCGAGGGTAATGACCGTTTCGGTGGTATGGAAAGCATCCGCTACCGGTTTTTGGGTAAGGGTCCGGAAGTAGAGTTCGCAATTGAGCAGGATGGTGCATTTGTCGTTCAGGATCATAACGGACATGCGTTCGTCACTGAATTCGGAGATAAAGGTAAAGCCCAGTTTTTTGAAAAACTCTGTGGAGAGGGCCAGGTCTTTCGTGGGCAGGTGGATAAGTAGCTGATTGATCATCTTCGCTGTTTTTTTCATATTAATTTTGTTTTTGTTAAACGGGAAAATCCGTCAGGATGTTCGCTCGTAATGTTAGATTAATCGTTTTGATTTTAATTCAAGGTATTTGTTGATAACGTCTACCGTGAGTTCGTCGGGAGTGGTTAGCAGGGAATAGATGCCGTATCTTCTCAGGGTAGCGGTTATAAGTCTCTTTTCGTGGATGAATTTTTCGGCGGTCACTGTTTTGAAATACTCTTCTGTATGTTGGGGAGGCTGCCGGCTGTACGCTTTGAGTTCCTGGTTCTCGAAAAAGATGACCAGGACCAGGTGTTGCCGGGAAAGGAGACGGAGGTAAGAGAGTTGGCGTTGCATCCCTACCATACTATCGAAATTGCAGTAGAGGATCAGCAGGCTTCGTTTATTGATCTTTTTGGAGAGGTGGGTATAAAGGGCGGAGTAATCGCTCTCTCCGAAGGAGGAGGTCTGGTTATAGAGGCTTTCGAGCAGGTTCTCCATCTGGCTGCTTTGTTTGGAGGCGGGCAGGAGGGTTCCAAATTTTTCTTCGAAAGTAACTAATCCGGCGTTGTCTCCTTTGCGGATGGCTACATGGGAGATCACTGAGGTGGCGTTGATGGCGTAATCCAGCAGGGTCATACCACCGGATGCCTGTTGCATGGTGCGTCCTTTATCGATCACACTGTAGATGTGTTGGGAGCGTTCGTCCTGATAGAGGTTTACCTGGAGTTTATGGGTGCGGGCACTGGCTTTCCAGTTGATAGTGCGGTAGTCGTCGCCTTTTACGTACTCTTTGATCTGTTCGAACTCGGTGTGGTGTCCGATCTTACGGATCTGTTTGATGCCGAGTTCAGTCAGGTTATTACTGATAGCCATCAGCTCGTATTTGCGCAGCATCAGGAAGGAGGGGTATACTTTTACTATTTTTTCTTCGCCCAGGGTATGCCGGCGCATAACCAGGCCGAGTGAGGTGGAGGCAAATACACGGATCTTACCGAAGGGATATTCACCCCGCCGGGTAGGGCGTAGGGAGTAACGGATGGTCTTCTGCCGGCCGGGTGCTGCTTTCAGTTCAAAACGGATATCCCTGCGCTGGAAAATAACGGGTATCTCGTCGATCACCTGGAGGTGAGCGGTGAACGGGTAGTTGTTTTGGAGGGTGATCTCTACGGGGTTTTCGTCTCCGTTGGAGAAGCGGTCTGCACAGTCGCGGTGGGCGGTGATGGGTTTTTTAAGGGTGTAGAGCCGCAGTATCTCGTAGAAGGTTGCTCCGGCAAAGAGATAAAAGACTATCTGCCCGATCTGGAAGAGGGGCGGGTAGATATATCCCAGGCCGATGGTCAGGATGATAGCGATGGCAACGATATAGAATCTTCGGCTTAAGAACATAGTTTTTTATTGGGGTACTTCTACTTTTTCGATCAAACGGCGGATCACCTTTTCGGTAGTATAGCCTTCCATTTCTGCTTCGGCCGTCAGGATCAGGCGGTGCCGGAATACCGGAATGGTGAGGAACTGGATATCACCGGGTGTTACAAAATCGCGGCCCTGAAGGATGGCATAGGCTTTGGAAGTTTGTAGCAGGGCCACTGAAGCACGGGGAGAGGCTCCGAGGTAGATGGCTTTGCTGTTGCGTGAATGATAGACTAAGGAGGCAATGTAACGGATCAGGGTGGGTTCTACAAAGACCCGGCGCATTTCTTCCCGCATGGCAAGCAGTTCTTCTTTGGTCAGGATGGGTTCTGTCTGTTTGACTTTGACGGAGAGGTTTTTCCTGGTGGTGGCGTTCCAGGATCCAGGCCTCTTCGGCCAGGTTGGGGTACTCCATTTCGATCTTGAAGAGGAAACGGTCTAACTGGGCTTCGGGAAGGCGGTAGGTGCCTTCGTGCTCTACCGGGTTCTGGGTGGCTATGATGGCATAGATGTCTCCCATAGGATAGGTGGTGCCGTCGACGGTGGCCTGCCGCTCTTCCATGACTTCGAAAAGGGCCGACTGGGTTTTGGCGGGAGCATGGTTGATCTCGTCTACCAGGATCATATCGGCGAATACGGGGCCCCGGTGGAAGTCGAAGATACCGCTTTGCATATTGAAGACCGTGGCGCCCAGTACATCCGAGGGCATCGGGTCGGGAGTGAACTATACCCGGGAGAATTGTGCGTCGATCAGTTTACTCACTAATTTGGCAAGCAGGGTTTTGGCTGTACCGGGTACTCCTTCTATAAGCAGGTGCCCGTCGGCCAGGATCGCGGTGAGGATCAGCTCTACGGCTTTTTCCTGTCCTACAATGATAGTGCCGATCTGTTTTTCAGCTCCTCTGTTTTCCGGAAGGAAAATGGCGGTGGTGTTACGTTGTTTCCGGTTGTCTCTTCCATCTCTCTTTGTTTTATAAAGTTTTTTCTATAATTCTGTTCATGCGCCGGATCAGCTCTTTCATCCGTTCTTCGGTGATAGCTTCTTTCCGGTTTCGTATCTCTTCTATCTCCCGGAGGAGGGTATATATTTCCGGCTCTTCGAGCCCGGTCTTTTCGGCAATGCGGCTACTGAGTTCGTGCGTTACCTGTTGTGTCTCTATATCGATATAGAGATTCTCTTTCAATGCGGCTGCCAGATAGAAGCTTTTCCGGATGACCAGGCCGGTGTAGTCTTTTCGCAGGAAATAGAGGGTTCCGATCAGTTCTGTGAACTCTACTGTTTTATTGGGGGGGCGAGGTAATGACCGGAATGATACGCTGTTTTCTTCGGGCTGTAAAGATCATAAATAACAGTAGGGTAGCCAGGGTGAGGTAATAACTGTATTTTAAAGGGGGCTGGCTGAGTATGTAACGCAGGGGGGGGAGAGTTGTTCGGCGCTTCGTGAACTTCGTTCCAGGCGGATAAGCGGGAACTCTTTCAGGGGTTCGAGCAGGGTGAAGATATGGGCTGCATTCTCTCCGTCCAGCATGCCGTAGTTGGTGAAGAGTAACGGGTTACAGACTACATAGAGCTCTCCTTGGCCTATCTGGTATCGTTGTGCAATGGGCTGGTTGAATGGATTGGCCACCAGGGTATCGGTGGGGAAGTGGAAGATCCTTTCTTCTTCGGGGATCGTCTCTTCTTCCGGAAATGGTTTTTTTGCCACGGTTGGAGAGTGGCTCCTGTAAAGGCTTCGTAAAAATAGAATTCGCTTCCTGAGAGGAGCAGTGTATCCCTTTTCATTCCTTCTGTAACCCGGCGGGGAAGGTCGTAGGGATAGAGGTAGGGCATACTGACTTCTGTTCCCAGGGTATCTTCCAGCTGGAAGGGGAGGTTGTTGGAGACCAGCATGACTTTATTGCCTGCTGAGACGGCTTCCAGCATATACTCTATATCCGGTTGTGACATGTCGTTATGCAGCGATTGGGAGATAAGCAGGAACGAGGTATTGAGTACGGTGTCTTCGTCCAGGGTGTATTCGTAGAGCCCCCGGGAAAGGACTTTGTATCCTTCCGGACAGGAGGTAGAGAGTATATCGTCGAAAACATACATTCCGAAGGGTTGCCTGTCGTATTTGTTGAAGGTGGGGTTCCAGGAGAATTGCCTGACCGCAGTGTGTTGCATCAGGAATCCTGCTACCAGGATAAAGAGTATAAAAAGGGCTATTTTGATAGAGTTATTCACCGGACCCTCCTTTCTGTATGGTGTGGTAAAGGGTCCGTCCCTTTTTATAAAGTTCTGCGGTGGCGGTGCTTCTGCCGTACCGGATTTGCTGGAAAAGATGGGTCAGGCTGCGGAATTCCTCTTTTCCCTGTATCAGTTTGTTCTCATACAGGTAATCGGCGGGAGTTTTATAGAGTTCCCACCGGATGATCTCTTGCCGGTCGAGTTCTTTCAGGCAGTTGAGGTAGGTGAGGCGGATGGCTTCCCGGTAGTTCTCTTTTTCAAAGGCCTGGCCGATCTCCTGGTCTAAGTTGCGTTCATGGATGGTATCTTCTTCTACTTCGTAAGCGAGCGGGTCTTTCCGGCTTCTCAGAAAGAGGGCCGGGTGTTTTTTCCAGATAAACCAGCCCAGTACAAATAGCAGGACCATGAAAAGGATCAGGAACTGGGTTTCCAAAAAGGAGAGATCGCGGGTAAATACTTTACGGAGTCCCCGGTTCAGCCATTTACTCAGGGGGTTATTCTTTTTGCGGGGTGCATTTTGCAGTTGCGAATTGTAATCGTATTGTTTGTCGGCCTGGTATTTTTCGATCTTTTTTTGATCATATACGGGAGCCGGAGGGGAGAGCGTAACCTCTTCTTCTGCCTGTAGTCTACAGGGGACCAGGCAGAACAGTATCAGGAGGAGGGAGGGTACGATCCTTATCATCGGGAGTCAGAGGTTCTCAAAATTATCCACTATATGGGTGGTTGTAAGGGCTTCTGTCTGATCGCAGACACTGCTGTGGTAATAGGCAATTCCTGTCATGGTGAACATGGCGAAGAAAATGGAACCGAACTGAAGCAGTACTACGGAGAGATATTGCAGAATGGATAAGCCGGTAATACCGGTAAGGGAAGAGGAGTCTGCTATACCCAGTATGTAACGGGTCACCATGATTATGATGGTGGGTATAGAGAATACCCCCTAGCAGACGGCAGTCAGGAGACCGATCAGCAGGACTGTTCCCAGGAGTTTGCCTATGTTCTTTATACCTAACCGGATGGAGGTGGAAAAAGAGTCCATGATTCCGGTGTTCTCCAGGATCCGTAACGGATATACCTGTACGGTGAAAATGAGCAGGAACAGACAAAGTATCAGGAAAAAGGCGATCAGGATACCGGCTGCCGGATTTACAGTATAGGCCGCAGCTACCAGGATGGCACCCAGGAATGTGAAGAGAGCAATAAGAAGTAGGAAGAGCAGGGTAAGTGTGAATGCCTTCAGGCTGTTGCGGCGTATATCATTCAGCATCTCTGTGAGTGTTATCCCTTCCAGGGTATCCCGCTTGTTATAGTATAACAGGATGGTGTAGATCACTCCTGTCATTACGCAGTAAGAGACCAGGTTCAATCCTACTCCTAAAAAGTAATTGGCATCGTATTCGTAAGATAAGGGATCGAACAGGGCCATGAGGGTATTGTTTGCGAAAATGGCCTGCAGAATATTGATGGGAAGTAAAATGCAGGCACTTACTTTCAATAATAGAAGAAAGTTCTGTTTGAAAAACTCCATACTGGCGGATAAGATTTCGCTGACTCCTCTCTTCTTATAGAACTCAATCTTTTGTGGTTGCTTGTTCACCGTTGATATGTTTGGGTAAGTATAGGTAATAGTAAATAACAAATGCAAGGGAAAGCAGGATAATACCACCCCGTACCAGGACGGGTAGACCGGTATAGCGGGTAACAAATCCTTCGAGGAAACCGGCGATTATAAAGATGGGCAGGGTGCCGATCAGGATCTTTACTCCTCGTTTGGCTCCCCGTTTGAAGGATTCAATGCGGGAGTAGGTATCGGGAAAAAGCCAGCTGTTGCCCAGTGCCATTCCGGCGGCTCCGGCTACGATGATGGCGGATATCTCCAGGGTACCGTGTATCCAGATGGTAAGCATGGATTCAAACAGGAGCTCGTGTTCCAGAAAGAAGGTTTGAAAAGCTCCGAGCATTACTCCGTTACTGAAAAGGATATAGCCGGTGCCTATGCCGGTAAAGATGCCCATGGCAAAGGTGTGGAAGGCTACCCGTATGTTATTCAGGGTGATCCCCATGAACATAGGGAGTTGGGAGGCGCTTTTATAGACTGCCAGCGGATCGCCCTGCGCGATATTTTCTAAGGTTATATCGATGTAGCGGTCGCCCATAATGATGCGGGCAAAACCGGCGTCGTTCAGCGCGGAGATTCCTCCGATCATGGCACTGATTGCGAAAATAAGGAAGGAGTAGAGTAATTCTTTTCTGGATGCTGCCATCACCCGGGGGATCTCTTCCCGCCAGTAGGTAATAATACGGGAGGAGCGTTCGCGTTTGTTCTTATAGAGTTGGTGGTGCAGGGCGGAAGATAAATTATTGAGATAGGCCGTAATGCGTGAATGGGGATAGTGGCTCTGTGAAAAGGAGAGATCGGTGGTAATATCCATATAGGCATCTGCCAACCTGTCGGGGCTTTCGTGGTCTGCCTGTTGGATCAACTTCTCAGTCTCTTCCCATTTTCGTATGTTCTGTCTTATGAACGAGAGCTCTTTCACGTGGTGGCGGATGACTAAAAATACAATAATTATGCGACAAAAGTAATATAAATTATATATTTGCAAAAGAAAGTTCAGGAGTTTCTATATAGTTATGGCAGAGAGTTCCATCATTACCAGTCAATATGTACGTATCACTCATACCACCGCCGGGTTTGGGGAGAGATTCCTGGCCCGGCTTATCGACTGGGTACTTATCGGCATCTATATCTTTGGCTGGTTTAAGATGAGTAGTACTTTTGGGTGGAACGAGACGATGATCATTTTGTTGGTGGCTATTCCTGTGCTGGGGTATACATTGTTGTTTGAGGTGTTTAACCAGGGGCAGACTCCCGGAAAGAGGTTGATGAAGATAAAAGTGGTGATGAAGGATGGCTCCCCTGCTACCCTGAGTGCTTATTTGCTGCGCTGGCTGATCTGGCCGGTGGATATTATGTTCTCCGGGGGGATCGGGGTGTTATCGATCTTCTTTACGAAGAACAGGCAGCGGCTGGGGGATCTGGCAGCCGGTACGCTGGTTATAAAGCTGGATAATTATAAGCAGATCAGTGTAAAACTGGAGGAGTTCTCTTACCTGAGGGATAATTATACGCCGGCTTTTCCGGAGGTGGCGGAGCTCTCTATGGAGCAGGTCAGTGTGATCGAACGGGTGTTGGTGGCTCCGGCGGGAGACCGGGACTATATTAACCGGTTGAGTGAAAAGGTGAAACAGTTATTGGATATACGTCCTGATATGGAAGACAGGAGTTTTCTGGAAAAGATCGTAAAGGACTACTATTATTACGCGTATGTGGATATCGTATGACGAGCTGTCACACGTTATCCACATACAGAATAATAACACATACGTACAAAAAGAATAGTTTAGTCAGTCTGAGTCATTGTTTGGTTTTTACATTGTTTTTTATCATTCAACCCACTATCGGGGTTGCCAAGGAGTTCCTACTTATTACCCCCAGTCGTTCGCTTTGCTCTCTTCACTGGGGGTTATTAGCTTCGCTGACCGTTGGTTCATATTTAATCCCTACGGGATTTTCCTAATGCACTCCTAAAAAACAAGAGAGCTTAATAGCCTGCAGCGTTGCCGGGGACTTATATTTACAATCAGTACATTGTGTACCAGCGGTGCAACATAGTAAGCAATTGTATTGGTTTTTATATTATTTTCTATACTCTTTTTATATTGGGCTTTCAGCCTGAAATGTTCTTTTATCATTTATCCCCCGGCGTTGCTGGGGTCTAACATATCTTACCCTCTACGAGGGTGTTATCATAGTTGTAGAGAGTGATTCAAAGATGAAAACCATTAAATTTTTAATACGATTTCTACATCTTTAGGGAGAAATAGGTATATAGAGGACAGTCCGGAGAATTTCTAATAATTTTTCCATATTGCGGGAGCTTTTTTACCGGGTCGCCAGAATTTTTTAGTGAAGGGAGCCATCAGGTCGAGCCCTCCGACACCGACTCCTCCGTAGGCAAACTGTTTTTCCGGGCCTGTGGTGCCTTTGGCAAGGATCCCTTTTACATTGTATTTTCCTACCCTTATTTCATCCTGTTTCTTTTGGAGCTCTATATTCATCCTCATCCTGGCTTTCATACCCCGTTGGTCTCCGGGCGGCAATCGGTCGTAGATGGGGTCTTCGTAATATTTGGTATGTATGTTGTAAGGACGCAGGGTGAAATAGAGTTTTCGCTGTTGTTGTCCGGGCAGTGTCTGGTCTATCTGCAGATAGCTTTTTTCGGTGACTTCCAGTGGTTTATTGAATTCCGGCAGAAGCTCCGGCAGGGATTCAAACCGGATGGAGCCTACTGCTTCGGGATTGAGTTGTATCTCTTCTTCACCCTCCAGGAACTGTTTCAGGCGGATAGAGTCCTGTCTGCTCCACTCCTGTGCGCGGGCAGCGCTACAGAGAAGAGCAAAGAGGGTTATTATGTATATTGTTTTATTCATTTACCACCATCTGTAATTACTGTTTTCCAGCGGGTCGACTGCCAGGTGACTCAATGCTTCGAGGTTTCAGAAAGATAGTTTTCCGCCTTCCAGCAGTTCAAGGGCTTTCCTGTAGTTCTCCCACCAGTTCCGGTAGATCTGTACTACTTCTGTTAGCTCCTCTTCATTCAGGAAAAATATCCTGTCGTAACTGGTTGCCTCCCGGCGTACGAGCTTGCATCCTAAGGAAGCCCATCTGCCTAACCGGATGGTTTCTACGGTCCACAGGATCCCTTCTCCCAGTGTATAGTCTGTTAAGCTATACCTGGATACGGGTGGGGCCGGGAATTTTGAGACGATCGTCATGTCATCTGCATACTTTAGCAACTCTTCGATATGGGCTACCTCAAAATCGGGTACCGATACATAGCCGTTGGGGCCTTCTGTTTTATAAGTACCGGCTTTTAACTGTTTAATAAATAGTTTCACATCCGGATTATGGTAGTTCAACTCTTCCCTGTTACAGGCAGTAATCAGCAGGAGTACTACCGGGAGAAGGAGGATCAGCTTCTTCATATTGGGTAATGTTTTATAGCAACAGAATGTCCCGGTTAATAGATTATCTTAACACCACAGGTGAGGGTAAAGTTTAATGGCTTCTCCTTGCGCAGGGTAGCTACCGGGGTGTTATCATCAAAATAGTAGGACAGGCCCGGTTCTGCATAGAGGGCCAGCCGGTCGTTGAGCCTGTATTGTACACCGGTTGCGGCAGTGAGAGAGGTTTGTAGTGCATTCGGGCGTACGTTCTCTCCGGAGGAGTCGGTTCTTTCTGCCTGCTGCATCGTTTTAAGGGTACCTGAAACACATTTTTCGATGGCTCCTCCGGCAGATAGATAGAGGTCGAATCCTTTGTTCTCCATCAGGGTAACGGCTGCTTTAAGGGGGATGCCGATATAGTGTAATTTTTGTTCCTGGGAATAGGTGCCGCCCTCTAATTCGGAGCGCAGGCAGGTGTAGAAGAGACCGCTTTCGAGGGCTACTTTTTTGTTCAGTGCTCTCCGGACGGCTACTCCTGCCGTGACCGGCATTTTGTGTGTAACGGTTGTGGTCCGGGTAGCGGAAAGTTCTGTGGATGCCAGGGATTGCAGGCCGGAAGAGTGGTCTGTGCCTGGTAGCGAAGTGGAGAGGTAGGGGGCTATGGACCATATACCTCTCTCTTTTATATCTGTATGTATGAAAGGAGCTGCTTTATTCTCCCGGGGATCACTTTTCTCCCGGTAAGAGGTAGAGGTATAGGGGGAATATTCCGGGGTGTGCTCCTCTTCGGAGGTGACAGTGAGTGAAAAAGAGAAGGAGACAGAGTCTGCCTCTTCTTCGTAAGGGGTGGTCCATTGAGCGGGAACTGTTCTCGCAGGACTTCCTGTATAAGCCTGGACGGGTTTTACCGGTTGCGGGGTTTGTGGGGCTGCTTTTTCTTCGGGCAGTGCAGGGAGGGGGATCGCTGTAGGGTCTCCGGTAACTGCCAGCTCCCGGAATGCCTCCTCTATTTCCCGGTTCGGGGAGAGGTAGGTAACGAGTGTATAGGCTGCTACGATCAGTACCAGGACGGCTGCGGCCGCACCATACCTGAACAGGGAAAAAATACGGGGAGCCTGTGCCTGTGCGGCAGCGGGTAGTTCTTCCTGCAATTTTTCCCAGAAACCTTCCTGGACAGGCATCCGTGCCGCGGTTAACCGGCTACGGAATAGTTCTCTTATTTCATCCTCTTCCTTTTTCATATCGTGTATATTCTTGGATCTTTTTTGCCAGTAATTGTTTAGCCCGGTGGTACTGGGACGAAGAAGATCGTTCTTTGATCCCCAGTATTTCTCCGATCTCTTTGTGGGATCTATCCTTAAAGACATAGAGGTTAAAGACGGTTCGGTATCCTTCCGGCAGTTCGGCTACAAATTCCAGTAACATGGATTCGGGGATGGAATCCCGGATCTCTTGTTGGGGTAATTCTTCTGTCTCTTCCGGAAGAACCTCTTCGTCCAGGGAGATCTCCTGTAACTGTCTCTTTTTCCGGAGATGGTCGAGGGCGAGGTTGACCATGATCTTGTGAAGCCATCCGCCGAGGGAGCCTTCTCCGGAATAAGTAAAGCCGGTAAAAATTTTGATGAAACCGTCGTGTAACAGGTCGTGAGCCGTATCCGGATCGCCTGTATACCGGTAACAAACTGCCAGTAACTGCTCTGTGTACAGGGTACAGGGTATAGAGTTCTTTGCGGGCCCACTCTTTTCCGGCCCGGCAACCTTCTACCAGTTGAGATTGGTTTTCCAAATCGTTCTTCTATTTTGCAGGCGTTTGCTGACGCTGTTCGTTATTATGACGGGGAAAAAGGGAAATACTGCGGGGTTATTGCTTAAAAGAAGTTAATCCCCGGAAAAAGGAAAAATCGAGTATGTATTTAGGTGTGAGGAATGTAGGTGTAGTATATAAAATTATACTGGGCTTACAGCCCGCAATCCTCTGTTTATCGGAACCCCCGGCGATGCCGGGGGCTAAGATCTGTATACCCCATTCGGGGCAATTAAAAACAGTAGATGACTATACTACTTTACCGGATTTGAATCTGCCACTAATTTGCTACTCAAAAATCTTTTCAGCACCATTACATTTTCCTATCGGCCTGTTAGCAGGCTTTGAAACTCATATCCAATCCTTTTACCGAGTGGGTAAGAGCTCCCACGGAGATAAAATCGACACCACACTCTGCGTAGTCACGCAGGGTATCGAAAGTGATCCCGCCGGAAGATTCGGTTTCGTATCTGCCGTCTATCATCTGTACTGCTTTGCAAGTATCTTCGGGTGTGAAGTTATCCAGCATAATACGGTCTACTCCTCCGATACGGAGTACTTCTTCCAATTCGTTGAAGTTGCGTACTTCGATCTCTATTTTGAGGTCTTTGCCTTTCTCTTGGCAATAGTTCTTTGCACCGGTGATCGCTTTTTCAATGCCTCCGGCAAAGTCTACATGGTTGTCTTTGAGCAGGATCATATCAAAAAGTCCGATGCGGTGGTTGACGCCTCCTCCGATCTTTACAGCCATTTTCTCCAGCATCCGCATACCGGGGGTGGTCTTGCGTGTATCCAGTACCCGGGTATTAGTACCTTCGAGTTGACGAACATACCGGCGGGTCATGGTGGCAATACCGCTCATGCGTTGCATAATGTTAAGCATCAGGCGTTCTGTCTGTAGCAGGGATTGTACTTTTCCTTCTACTACCATGGCTATATCCCCGGGTTTTACCTCTGTTCCGTCTTCTATGAATACTTCTACCTTCATTTCCGGATCGAAACGGTGGAAAACTTCTTTGGCTATTTCAATACCTGCCAGTACACCGCTCTCTTTGATCAGGAGTTTGGATCTGCCTATAGCAGTGGCCGGAATGGAAGAGAGGGTTGTATGGGCGCCATCGCCTATATCTTCTGCAAATGCCAGGTCAATGAGTTTGTCTATCAG
>JAJQBG010000339.1 GCA_021203405.1 Bacteroides sp. | reverse complement strand
AGCGAATCCCCGGGTAGAATTCCATTCCCCCCTGAACATTGTAAATGTTCTACAGAAACCATTTTATAAAAGACTCTTTTTTACGGGTGAATTTACTGAACTTATATCAGGGTTATTTTTAGTAATAAAATGCTTTACCTAAAGAGGTAGAACATTTACAATGTTCTGACAGGGAATAATTCTTTACCCGGGGATTCGCTTCGCTCAGCCGCCGGGCTATTGATAAGTCCCTTTCAGGGACTTTAAAGAATCTATTCCCCGTTATTGCCTGCTCTCTCCATATTTTTATCAATAAATTCTATCCTGAGCGTGGCTTCTTTCA
The DNA here is from genome assembly GCA_021203405.1 of Bacteroides sp. Lineage (GTDB taxonomy): Bacteria > Bacteroidota > Bacteroidia > Bacteroidales > Bacteroidaceae > Bacteroides. The sequence continues at coordinate 12,659 of JAJQBG010000339.1, read as the reverse complement.
TCTCTTTTTTTATCTGCTCTATAGCACTCAGAATACCAGATAACTCATAGAGTTCGGAGATAGCCTGGCGATCTACAGGAAGCATATGGGTGGTGAATTTACGTTCTCCCAGGTATTCTACTTTGATGTTGCTGTCTTTATGGAGGTGTATGAATCCAATGACATTCCCATCTTCGCCCAGTTTTAAATCGCCCATCTCTATTTTCTGATCCAGGTTGGTGGTTTCATATACATCTTTAATGTAGGGAGACTCGGCAAAGCTGCCGTCTGCTACACTTACTTTAATGGCATTGTGATGAATAAAATAGGTACCGCAATAGAGGGTGGTTAACCGCATCACCCCGTTTTCGGCTACCTGCGCTTTCAGGTAAGAGCGGTTCAGGTTCTGTTCTACCCGCTGGAGCGGAAAGACATAGTTGCCCATATCCTGGTACTCTTCGTTCTTTTCGAAAGTAAATTTTCCCTGGATCGCCTCAAACTCTTCCTGCTTTACGGTAAGCATGCTATCCAGATAGAGCAGGTTTTCCTGCTGCTCTTTCTTTTCTACCTGTTGCATCAGCTTGATTCCTTCTTTGCGTACGTTGAAAGCTTTGGGATAGAGAATTCGTACACTGTCGATCATCGTTTTAGCTTCGCTATATTCGCTGCGGGCAAATGCCTCAGTCGCTTTATTCAGATATACCTGTGCCTTTTTATCAGGCCCTCCGCAGGAGAGCAGAACAGGTATAAGAAGAAACAATACACTCTTTTTTTGCATATCTTTTATGTTGCTTTTATAAAAAACAAAATTACGATTTTTCACCGAAAGAATAGGTATTCTATACACGGAAAAGAGGATCGATTGGAGGGGATCGGGGAATTATCCTCCCGGACGGCTCAACTTTTCACGCTCCGGAGGGGTTCTCTTTCTATAAAATATTGTAATTTTGCACTCTTCGAAAAAGAACGATAGATGCAGATAAGCAAAGAGGATATAAAGAGACATCTCGACCATAACATATTTACGATCCTTTCGGAAACGGCAGACGCTTTGGGCCTGGAGTGTTATACGGTAGGGGGCTATGTAAGGGATATTCTCCTGGGGCGTCCCACCAAAGATATTGATGTGGTAGTAGTGGGAAGCGGTATTGAAATGGCCCGCGCCTTTCAACAGGCGTTGGGTAAGGGAGCGCACATTGCCGTTTTTAAAAACTTCGGTACGGCCCAGGTTAAGTATAAACAACTGGAAGTAGAGTTTGTGGGGGCACGCAGGGAGTCTTACCAGCGCGATTCCCGCAAGCCGATTGTAGAGGATGGTACGCTGGAAGATGACCAGAACCGGCGCGACTTTACCATCAATGCTATGGCTGTGTGCCTGAATAAAGAGCGTTTCGGAGAGCTGGTAGATCCTTTCGGTGGTGTGGAAGATCTGGAAAATAAAATCATCCGGACTCCGCTGGATCCGGATATTACGTTCAGTGATGATCCGCTGCGTATGATGCGGTGCATCCGCTTTGCGACTCAACTGCGTTTTCATATTGAGGAGGAGACCTTCGATGCCATCTCCCGCAACCGGAAGCGGATCCACATTATTTCAAAGGAGCGGATTGCGGATGAACTCAATAAGATCATTGCTTCCTCCTCTCCTTCCCTGGGAATTACGTTGCTGGACGAATGCGGACTACTGGAATATGTATTTCCGGAACTTAAACGTTTACAGGGGATAGAGACCCGTAACGGCAGGGCGCATAAAGATAACTTTTACCATACGCTGGAAGTACTGGACAATATCAGCAGGCTTTCTGATAATTTATGGTTGCGCTGGGCTGCGCTGCTGCATGATATTGCCAAACCGGCCACCAAGCGGTGGGAACCGCGGGTGGGGTGGACTTTTCATAATCATAATTTTATCGGGGAGAAGATGGTTCCGGAGATATTCCGGAAGATGAAGTTGCCGATGAATGAGAAGATGAAGTATGTACAGAAGCTGGTAGGGCTGCACATGCGCCCCATTGTACTGGCAGAGGAGATCGTGACCGATTCGGCGGTGCGCAGGCTTCTCTTTGATGCCGGAGATGATATTGAGGATTTGATGACGCTTTGCGAAGCGGATATTACGTCGAAAAACCAGACCCGCAAACAGAAGTTCCTGGATAATTTCCAGCTGGTACGTACCAAACTGAAGGATCTGGAGGAGAAAGACCGGATCCGGAATTTCCAGCCACCGGTAAGCGGTGAAGAGATCATGGAGGTATTCGGGCTCTCTCCTTGCAGGGAGGTGGGTTCTTTAAAGAGTTCTATTAAAGATGCTATCCTGGATGGTATCATTCCCAATGAATACGAAGCGGCTTACCAATATATGCTGCAAAAGGCGGAAGAGATGGGAATGACGCCCGTAGATAAAGAGTAAGGTGCCCGCACTTTACTCTATTTTTCCCAGATTCTCTTCCAGGATCTTTTTTAGTTTCTGGTATACTTCACTATATCCACGTTCCAGGGTAACTCCTTCGGGAGAGATCAACATCAGGATAGGCACTCCTGAAAAGTAGTAGCTCTCTGTGATAAATTCATTTTCCGGCCAGTCTGTAAAGACTGTTTTCCAGGGCTGGTTAAAAAGAGGGCCAATCTCCGTATCATCTTTATAGGATTCATACGTTTCAAAAAAGTTATCGGGGGTAAAACCGATCACCTCAAAGCCTTTATCGTGAAAATGTTCGTAAAGCGTTAAAAGCCGGGGATGTACCCAGATAATACCGGGACACAGGCCCCAGTGGTAGATCAATGTATATTTTCCCCGGTAGTCCGACAGGCGTATTGTTTCTCCCTCTATATCGGTTACGGTAAAATCCGCAGGCGTATGGCCTACCTCAATATTTTTAAGAATAGCCAGCATTCTCTCTAATTGCTGCCCCATATAGGAAGCGCGTACCCGGGGATCGAACCGGGCCAGGCGATCTTCAAGTTGGCTGTAGGTTACATCGTAGAGTGAATAGAGGTAAGAGAAAGCTGCATATTCACTGTTGTTGACGGAATCTTTCAGGTACCTCCTTTTCTCTTCTAACTCTACAGGGACAGGAGCACGGTATAGATCGCTATACTTTCGGACACTATCCGGAAATCCATCGGTACGGTACCGGTGCATGTTGCGGTATATCTCAATCTGTTCTCTGTTCCTGTTTGTTTCGAGGGAGTCTGTTTGTGCAATAAGAGTATCCTGATAGAATCCTCCGGATTTGGATAGAGCACCCCAGAGATCTTCACTGCCCCGGAAAGTGAGCCGGTCGCCCGGCTTCGCTACAAACGAGGCACCTCTCATACAGGTTATAACAGCAGGTCTCCCCTTAGGTAAATGTTCCAACAGGAAATAAGTGGTATGGGAAAGTTCTTTCTGTATGGAGAACTGACCGGGTGAGGATATGTAAAAGGTATCTGCCTGTATTTCTTTCCAGTCGGGGAGTTCATACTCCTGAAGTATCAGGGTATCCCCGGGTAAAAGTCCGGTAACTTCTCCCTCTAATACGACTTTATTCCCGGGTGCACAGGAATATAAAACGGCTATAACCGCAAAAAGAATTTGTTTTTTCATACTTAGTCGCTGATGCGGAATAATAAATAAAGAAAGTGCAACGGATGCGTTACACTCTCTGAAACGATCCGAATGATCTTTATAAACTATCTCCGAAATCGGCTCTGAACTTCTCTACCAGTTTAGAGGGCCAGTTGGAAGTGGGTTCCAGTCCTCCCATAAAGAAACGGAGTACAGGAGGTTCGTATGTAAAGCGTAGTCCGCCGATCAGTTCCCTGTTCTCATAGAGCCAGGTAAGACGGTCGATCACATATTTAATTTGTGACAATGTAAATACACGACGGGGAACAGCCAGGCGCAGTAATTCTACATCGGCCAGGATCTCTACTCCGTTCTCATCGCGTACACTGGAAATAGTACCGCGTTCCATACCGCGTACGCCGGAAATAAGGAAGAAGGCGGCTGCCAGTGCTCCGGCCGGATATTCTGTCTGTGGAATATGGGGACAGAAGCTGGTGGCATCGATATGACCACCCAGTACACCCGGAGGGGTTACTACGGGAATACCGCGGCTATCCAGTTCTTCTACCAGGTATTTGATAAAGCTGGGACTCTGGCTGATCATGGTCTCATCCAGTGTTTCCCGGAGCCCTACAGCAATGGCTTCAATCTCTCTGACGGAGATACCTCCGTAGGTAAGGAATCCTTCGAAGAGGGGAATAAGGGCTTCCATTTTGTAGTAGAGGTCTTTGCGGTTGGTACAGATACCTCCTCCGCGGGAAGAGCTGAGTTTACGGGCAGAGAAGTAAACGAGGTCGGCCAGTCCGGTCATCGACTTGATAATATCGCCTAGTGAATTCTCTTTCCAGGCTTCTTCGCGTTGCTTGATCAGGTAAGCATTCTCTCCGATCAGACTGGCATCGAGTACCAGCATAATGCCATATTTATCGGCTATGCGGCGTACATCCATCAGGTTGGCCATGGAGAAAGGCTGGCCTCCGATGAGGTTGGTAGAGGCTTCCATACGGATGAACGGTATATTCTCTGCTCCGTTCTCTTCGATGCATTTTACCAGCTTATCGATATCAATGTTTCCTTTGAAGGGATTGGTGGATTTAATGACCAGCGCATCGTCGTAGAGTAATTCGGCGATCTTCCCTCCTACCTCAAGGATGTGTGCCAGGGCGGTGGTAAAGTGATAGTTCATCGGGATCACATTGCCTGGTTTAATAAAGGTACGGGAGATCACATTTTCGGCGGCACGTCCCTGATGCACGGGCAACAGGTATTTTTTACCTAATACATCTTCTACTGCTTTCTGGTATTTTTCGAAACTCTGCGAACCGGCGTAGGCATCGTCGGCCTGGAACATGGCAGCGATCTGGTTGTCGCTCATGGCATTGGTTCCGCTGTCGGTAAGCATATCCAGAAATACATCTTTGGTACTTAAACGGAAGGTGTTGAAACCGGCTTCTTCAATGGCGTTTAGTCTTCTCTCGATAGGAACAAGGTTCAGTTTTTGTACGATCCTGACCTTATGCAACTCCAATGGAATATCTTCTCCGGAGTGAAATTTTACATTTGACATGTTATAATGGTATTAGAAATTAAACTTACGGTTCCAAATTTAAACAAATTTACCGCTTCGCCCTACCGTTGGAGAAATTTTAAAATTTTTTATAAAACGGGTTGAAAACAAAAGATCTGGAAAACACCTTTATGTTTCCCGGATCTACTGTTATTGAATGGCTATCTTTTATTTACCGCTGTACCGTGCATTCAGCCCGGCTACGATTTCCTGTGTAATGTTATAATTTTCATCGGCATAGAGCAGGTTATCAAATCCTGTATTGGTAATGATCATGCTATAGCCTTTGGTTTTATTATACTCCTTCAAGAAAGAGTTGATGGAATCGCGCAGTTCCAGTGTATTCTTGGAGTTCTCAGCAGAGAGGTCGCGATAGAGGTGGTCGTTGAGATTCTGAAGATCTTCCTGTTTTTTCATCAAACGGGCCTGTTCCTGTTGTAATCTCTCCGGTGTCAAAGCGTTGTTCTCGTATTTGCGTTGCAGTTCGCGGAGATCGGTTTCAAGCTCGTTGCGTTTCTGGTTCAGCGTGGCCACGATACTCTCCTCTTTGCGCATCATCATTTCGTTGAGCTCTACCCAGAAGTTATATTGAAGAAGCAGGGTATCTATTTCAACAAAGGCTATTTTCATTTCTGCATTCACTGCTCCGGAAGCTGTAACGGCTGCGGAAGAGTTGCCTGAATTATTCTGATTGCTGTCGCACTGAACAAAGAGAACAGCCATAATGAGAGCCACTAATCCGATAAGGAGATAATTGATTCTCTTCATAAAATTGGCTTTAGGATATAAATGTTATTAATTGGTTATGATTGTCTGACCATTTTTTCCAGCTCGTCGGCTGTATAGAGGGTCTTCCTCTGTGCCTGCCGATCCTGGGACTGTACGCAACCGATCCCTTTTTCACGCATGGCTTTGTTGTGGCTGATATGAGTATCGGGAAATTTGCCGTCTTTGACAAAGAGAAGTTTAACTCCCAGTAAAAGAAGGGAAATAGTAACAATTAACAGTGTTAGCAATAAAGTATCAACCATTTCTACTAATTTTGTGTTGCAAATATAGAGTTTTGCCGCCACTCTGGCAGCACGTTTCGGATGTTTTTTAATAAAGCTGCTCAGAAACCTCCGGCGTTTTAACCTATTTTAGCAATAAACCGTTCGCTGCAGCGAATTACTAAATAAACACATAATAGAAATAGAAAAAACAATGTTGGAACCTGCTTCCGTATTTACTTTTTTTGAAGAAATTTGTCAGATACCCCGTCCTTCCAAGCACGAAGAACAAATGATCGGCTACCTGATGGAGTTTGGAAAAAAGTATAACCTTGAAACCAAGAGGGACGAAGCAGGGAATGTCCTTATCCGGAAACCTGCTACTGCGGGAAACGAAAAGAAACCTACTGTTATTTTACAATCGCATATAGATATGGTATGCGAAAAGAACGAGGATACGGTACACGATTTCCTGAAAGATCCGATTGAAATAGTGATACAGGGAGAGTGGATGAAGGCCAAAGGTACCACCCTGGGGGCCGACAATGGCATTGGGGTAGCCGTCCAGCTGGCAGTACTGGCTGCGGATGACCTGGCACATGGCCCCCTGGAATGTTTGTTCACTGTGGATGAAGAGACCGGGCTTACCGGGGCGTTTGCCCTGCAGAAAGGATTTATGGAGGGAAAAATATTACTTAACCTGGATTCTGAGGACGAAGGAGAGATATTTGTGGGCTGTGCAGGGGGAATAGATTCGGTAGGTGAATTTACCTATACTCCCGTAGAGGTACCGAAAGGTTATTTCTTTTTCCGGGTAGATGTAAAAGGGCTTAAAGGGGGACACTCGGGGAATGAGATCCATCTGGAAAGGGGAAACGCCAATAAGATACTGAATCGCCTTTTGCTACAGACTTCCCGTACCTATGATCTCTACCTGTGTGAAATAAACGGGGGTAACCTGCGGAATGCCATTCCCCGGGAGGCGTATGCCATAGCGGCAGTCCCTTTTGCAGAGAAGGAGAAGATCCGGGTAGACCTGAATGTTTTTACAGCGGATATAGAAGAGGAGTTGTCTGTATCTGATCCGGATGTGAAGATCCTACTGCAATCGGAATCTCCGTTGCCGTATGCGATTGATAAAGAGACCACCCACCGGTTGTTGCTGACGCTTCAGGCTATTCATCACGGGGTGTATGTAAAGAGCCAGGCTATTCCGGATCTGGTAGAATCTTCCAGTAACCTGGCCTCTGTGAAGATGAAAGAGAACCAGGTGATCCGTATTGAGACCAGTCAGCGCAGTTCCATCCTCTCTGCCCGCAACAATGTAGCGGATACGGTACGGGCTGCGATGGAACTGGGCGGTGCAAAGGTCTCTTATGGGAACGGGTATCCGGGCTGGAACCCGAACCCGGACTCTCCCATTCTGAGGGTTGCTGTGGATTCCTACAAGCGGTTGTTTGGCAAAGAGCCGTTGGTAAAGGCGATCCATGCCGGATTGGAATGTGGTTTGTTTTTAGATAAATATCCGGGAATGGATATGGTCTCTTTTGGCTCTACCATTAAGGAGACCCATTCACCCAATGAGATGATGGATATTCCCTCTGTAACTAAGTTCTGGAAGCATTTAGTGGATATATTGGAGCATATACCGGAATAAATTGTACCCCCGGCGTTGCCGGGGGCTGTTAAGTTCTCTTATTTTTTTAAGAGTGTATTAGGAAAATCCCGGAGGGATTAAATGTGAACCAACGGTCAGCGAAGCTAATAACCCCCAGTGAAGAGAGCGAAGCGAACGACTGGGGGAATTGGTAGCGAAGTCCTGCAACCCCAAAGTGGGTTGAATGATAAAAAACAGCCTTGTGGCATCGCCGGGGGCTAAAATATAGTTACCTTTACAAAGGTGATCAAGGTAGATAGAGTAGTCCGGAACAGGAGAAAGAGTATACCTTTGATACCTTATTTCTATCAGAAATCTTATATAAACTATGAAAAAACGATCCTTCTCTTTACCATGGTTCTCTTGGGGGCTACTTTCTGTTATACACAGGAGCCCTTCCGGATTATCTTCTGGAATGTAGAGAACCTGTTTGACTGTAAACACGATAGTCTGAAAAACGACCGGGAGTTCTTACCGGAGTCGCTACGGAGGTGGCACTACGGAAGGTATAAAAAGAAGATCGGGGATATAGCCCGTACCCTTGTTGCCATAGGTGAGTGGATGCCTCCTGCTCTGGTAGGGATGTGTGAAGTAGAGAACAACCGGGTCATGGAGGATCTGGTTAAATACTCTCCTCTCAAAGAGTTCGGTTACCGGTATGTGATGACGGATTCGCCCGATCCCCGGGGAATAGATGTAGCTTTGTTATATCAGCGGGACCGCTTCTGGCTACTGGATCATCAGGCCATCCGTATACCTGTCAGGGAGAAGAGAGGAAGAGCGACACGGGATATTCTGCATGTTTCCGGTTTAGTGCTTTCGGGTGATACCTTAGATGTTTTTGTCTGTCATTTTCCTTCGCGGGCAGGTAACAATAAAGAGCGGGAGAGGTTCCGGGAAGAGGTTGCCCTGCAGTTGAAACACTATACGGATTCTTTATTGAATATCCGGGAGGCTCCTTACCTGGTTATTATGGGGGATTTTAATGACGCTCCTGACTCCCCTGCAATGAAGTCTGTGCTGGGAGCTGAACCGCCGCAGCAGGAGATGGACGGGTATACTTTATATAATATGATGTTGCAACCTTTTCCTAAGAAGAATCCGGGCACCTATAAATACCAGGGTCACTGGGAAATTATTGATCATTTTATCGTTTCCGGTACCCTGCTTACCGGAAAAGGTTCTCTCTACACCTCTGCCAAAGCGGTTGATATATGCAATCTCCCTTTTTTGCTGGAAAAAGATGAGAAATATGGAGGAACCAAACCCTTCCGTACTTACCACGGTATGAGATATCAGGGTGGTTATAGCGACCATCTTCCCATCCGCATGGATCTTTTCCTAAAAAAGAAATAACCCCTTCTCTGATCAAAAATTACTCCATAAAGGCCAATTATTAACCGCTGAAAACAAAAAACCGGTTACCTTGCACTATATTTTTTTATTTTGGATAAAAAGGAACAGAACACTCTTTTATCTTATTACACATCTAAAACCGAAAACATGGGACAGTTCTTATTTTTAAAACGGAGCTTTGGTATTTTTATGGTGCTGGTAGGTTATCTGACACTCTTCTCACCGGCAACAGCGCAACAAATACCCCGGAGAAATGCTTTGCGCGAAACAAATAGTGATTTTTTTAAGACCGAAGAAGCACGGCGCATAGGCGACCAGGTACTGGCTTTTCAGCGTTGTACCGGTGGTTGGCCTAAAAATATTGATATGACCCGGCAGATGAGCGATGAGGAATTGACTGAAGTATTAAAAGAGAAGAGTCGCCAGGATGACTCAACGATCGATAACGATGCGACAACCATGCAGATGATCTACCTGGCCCGCCTGTATCAGCAGACCAAAGATACACGGTACCGGGATGTTTTTCAGCTGGCGGTGGAGTATTTACTAAGCGGTCAGTATGAAAACGGAGGCTGGCCCCAATTCTGGCCGGAAATGCGTGGCTATCAGGTTCACATCACTTTTAACGACGATGCTATAGTGAATACGTTGGAACTGTTTCAGGATATTGTGGCTGAAAGGCCCCCCCTATCAGGGGAAGCTGACCGACAAGGCACTGCGCCGACGACTCTCGGCATCTATCGATAGGGGAATTGAATGCATCCTGACCACACAGATCGTAGTGGATGGAAAACCGACCGTATGGTGTCAGCAACACGACCGCGAAACACTGGAACCGGCACCGGCCCGTGCCTTTGAACTGTCGTCGTATTGCTCGCAGGAGAGTGCGGCTATCGTGGAGTTGCTGATGAAATTGCCCAAACCCGACGCACGCATCAAACAGGCTGTTCATGGAGCCATGCAGTGGTTCGACACCTACAAACTTACCGGTCTGCGCTACGAACGCTCGTGGAGACAGGGAGAACGAACCACCCGTCTGGTGGAAGATCCGTAGGCTGATCCGATCTGGGCCCGTTTTTACGATCTGGAATATTGCGAACCTTTTGTCTGCGACCGGGATGGTATACCCCGGCGCCGCCTGGAAGAGATCGGAACGGAGCGACGCAATGGGTATGGGTGGTACAACAGCCGGCCGGCCGGACTTTTCGAGATGTATGAAAAATGGGCTGCTAAATACGACCCGAAGAACAAAGTGAATGTAAGCCTGGCTACCCAGGGGGCTAACGAGAACGGAACGATCGAAATGTACCGTCGCCCCACAGTAGACCGCACTGCCTTCGATGCAATAGTAAAACCGGGAGAAAGCATTCAAGCTGCCATTGAAAAGGCAACGGAGAAACCGTCCGCTCCATTTAAGATCTTACTCTCAAAAGGTACCTATAACCAGAAGGTGATCATTGACCGCCCCAATATTGTATTAATCGGTGAAGAGCGCGACAGCACGGTGATTGTATGGGCTGAAACTGCTCAGACCCGAACCATTACCGAATATAAAGGACGTCCCGTAGGCAACGGAGTGATCGTCTCACAGGAGGGAGCAGACGATTGTGTGATCAGCGGCCTGACCGTCTATAATAACTACGGAACCACCATTGAGAACACCACCACTCACCAGATGTCGGTTTTCGGACGGGGTACTCGTACGATCGTTATCAACTGCAATGTATGGGCCGATGGGAACGATGCTCTTGCACTCTGGGCTCCGGAGAGTAATGGAATGTACTATCATGCTGACCTCTATCTCCGTTGTCCGGGTGTAGACTTTCTTTGTCCGCGGGGATGGTGCTATGCCACACGCTGTCGTTTCTATGGGGATGGACGTGCCCTGATCTGGCACGACGGCCGGGGCGACAAGGATAAGAAGTTGGTTATAACCAACTCCTCTTTTGATGCTAAATCGCCTGCTATCCTGGGTCGCTATCACCACGATTCGCAATTCTTTATTACCCATTGCAGGCTGTCGGAACAGATTCTTGACTGTAACATCAGCTATGCTTATACAGACAAAGTACTGGATCCCTGTCCGTGGGGACAACGTACCTATTACTATGGTTGCCACCGGGAAGGAGGTCACAGCGGTTGGTTAACCAACAATCTGCACGAGGCTGAGAATGCCCCTGAATTTCATGGGATTACTGCTAAGTGGACATTTGCAGGGAAATGGGATCCTGAACAACGGATCCGTGATCTCTGGCATGTATTGGCTTACTGATCTTTTTTACGGGCTTTCCCAAACTAAAGCTCCGGGGTATCGCAGGACGGTCTTACCTGTTCCTGGTTAAATGGATGCGGTGATCTATCACATCCGGCAATTCATTTTCATAATGACTGACCATGATCAGGGTTTTATCAGGCCGCCGACAGAAAGCTCCGATCAGTTCTTTAACCAGGCTCCGGTTATAACTGTCAAGGCCATGAAGCGGTTCATCCAAAATGAGCAGTTCCGGATCTTTGACAAAGGCACGGGCCAGCAGGGTGAGTCGTTGCTCTCCGGAAGAGAGTTGCAGGAAAGGTTTATCTTTGAATGCCCCTACTCCGAAAATATCCATCCACCAGGCACATTGTTCCAGCTGGTGGGGCCGGGGTTGTTTATAAAGACCGATAGAGTCGTGCAGGCCACTGGCTACGATCTCTACGGCCGGAATATTTTTCAGGTAAGCACGGTGCATCTCAGGAGAGACATACCCGATGTGCCGTTTGATATCCCAGATACTCTCTCCGGTACCCCTTTTCCGGCCAAACAGGCTGATATTACAGGCATAAGACTGCGGATTATCCGCACATACCAGGCTTAAAAGAGTAGACTTGCCGGAACCGTTCTCACCGGTCAGCGCCCACTTCTCTCCCCGGTTGACCACCCAGTCGAGCTCTTTCAGGATGGTACGGTCTTCGTAACGGATACTTACCTGACTTAGACGGATCACCTCTTCTGCCTGGAGAGGTTCATTGGTATAGGGTAGGGCTTCAATCGCCCGGCACTTCTGTTGTACCGACTCTTCGTTATCCTTCAACCGGAAAGAGTGTATATACTCCGACCTTTCCATCTTCTCTCCTACTACTTTTCCCTCTACCGGGACAACATGCGTAATAAACTCCGGAATATCATCCAGCCGGGAAAGTACCAGCACGATCTGTAAACCGGCTTTTTGGGTAAGTGCTTCCAAAAGCCGGTAGAGTAGTTCCCGGGTAGGAGCATCCAGCCCGATAAAAGGATTATCCATAATTAATATCCGGGGCGTGGTGAGCAGGGCTTTGGTGAGTTGAAATTTACGGAGTTCTCCGCTGGAAAGCAGGATCACCCTTTTGTCCAGCATGGGTTCAATGCGGAACAGTGCAAAGAGCTCCTCCTTTAAAGACTCGTCCTTTATCTCTCCCAACAGTTCGGAAACCAGCGGAGCCTCTTCCTGGTCGGTTGAATTCCAGCGTTGCTGGTAATAGTAACTGGCATCCGCAGAGCCGTATGTATCACGAAATGCAATATATTTTATATGATCATATACGGTA
>JAJQBG010000104.1 GCA_021203405.1 Bacteroides sp. | reverse complement strand
TGGCCGCTATGGGTTATTACCTCCACTCTGTTGTTCCCGAAGAGCAGTTAATGGCCACCGTCATGAAGTATAGCCGTGAGTTTGGTTATTTCTTTATTTTTGTGGGTGTACTGATCGTGGCTTTTTTGTGTATAAGGGAGTGAAGAAAAAATAGGCTCTCTCTCCAGCGGATGATACACCGCCACCTGTTTCTCTCGGCTGCGTTCTTATTTTGATAATACTACTGATTATGATGCTGATGTAGACACGCAAGTTTCTACAGGGGTTGTGTGATTGTTTGGGAGGGAGATTGCAAGGATGGATATACTTTTTTGTCCTGTTGGGCCGGGAAACTGGTTTGTTCTTCCACACTTTTACTATATTTGTGGAGCGGATTGTTCCACCGATACATGCTTATGGAGAATTTACACCGGGAGTCTCTCTTTTTCAGTTACTCCGATATCTTTTTCAGCTACTATTTTAACAACGATACCAGTTGTACGCACATGGCCCGGAATCATGCTTTGTCGTATGTTTACTCGGGCGAGATGGTGCTTGAGGAAAAGGACCGGGAGGTGAGTGTGCGGAAAGGGGGAGTGTGTCTTTATACGCAGGGACCATCGGGTCACTATCCGTAAAAGGCCTGTGGGAGAAGAGTAGTACCGGGGTATCTTTATGATGTTCACCCGTAAATTCCTCCGGGAGTTTTTCCGGAAGTTCGATCGAAGCCCGATCCCTGACGGGAGTGGAACGCTGGAGCAAAGTCTCTTTAAAATGCCGGGATCTCCTGAGATTGAGAGTCTCTTTGGTTCGATGGTACCCTATTTCGATACTTCCATTCAGCCCCGGGAGGAGCTGATGCAGCTCAAGCTGGCGGAGGGGGTGTACTCGCTTCTTCATACGAATGAACAGTTCTTTCCTACACTTTTTGATTTCAATGAGCCCTGGAAGATCGATATCCTGGAATTCCTGAATGAAAATTATATGTACGATCTCTCTATGGAGGATATTGCTACTTTTACGGGGCGCAGTCTTTCTACCTTTAAAAGAGATTTTAAGAAGATCAGCGACCTCTCGCCCCAAAAGTGGTTGATCCGTAAACGGCTCCAGGTAGCTTACGAGCGGATCAGGGAGACCGGACGGCCGGTAACGGAGGTGTATGCCGAGGTGGGTTTCAAAAACCTGTCTCACTTCTCTACGGCTTTTAAAAAGGAGTTTGGTATTTCTCCCGGGGCGGCTACGGGAGTCTCTCTTTAATCGATCCGGTTTCCTTTCATAAACTCTTCTTCCCGGATTTTTTGCAGTCTCTTTTCTGTGGCGCGGTAAAAAATGGCCTCTCCGAATGCCATGGCTCCTGTCTCTTCGTCGAAAAACTCTATCTCTTTGCTGTCTGCGGGTTCTGTTCTTAGGAACTCTTTGAAATAGCGGGCTGCCGGTATATTTTCTTTCAGTTTGTCCTGGTAGATGAGGCCGATATGGTAGAGGGCGGATTTATATTTCGGATCGTACCGGTAAGCCAGCCGCAATGCCTCTATCTGGTCCCGGTACTGGTGGTTCAGTTTGTAGCAATCGGCCAATCCTTTGTAGAGGCCGGCCAGGGTATCATCGGTGGGGATGGTGTATTCGAGTGCTTTTTCGAGGTATTCTATGCCCTCTTCTTTCCAGGAGGTTTTGGAACAGGCGCGTCCGAGGTAGTAGAGCAGGTTGACATTCCAGGGATCTTTCTGATGGGCTTTGCTCAGGTACTCGTGGGCTTCGTAAAAGAGTTCGTTCATGTAATAGGATACACCTAAGTAGTAGTGGGTGAGGTAAGAGCGGTCTCCCAGTTCCACCAGTTTTTCGTATCTTTCCTGTGCGGGGGTGTATTGTTTACTCAGGCAATAGGCTTTGGCATTTAGCTGGTTGACCAGTATGTTGAGGGAGTCTTTTTCCCGGTAGGTCTCGGTAAGTTCGAGGGCTTTTTCATACGCTTCCTGGTTGATGTAAATATTGGCTGCCCGGGCTATGGGCTGGTGATCGGTAGGGGTGTGGAGGATCGCCTGGTGGTAGCAAAGGAGGGTTGAGTCGGGAAGTTGCATGTTTTCGTAACACTCTCCCAGGAGCCGGTAGGCCAGGGAGGAGGAGTCTGTTTGCAGCAGGGTGTTACACTCCTGCCGGGCGGTTTCGTAATCTTCGGTAAAGAGGGAGAGCCGGATGAGGTGCAGGCGGATGTATTTATTGTCGGGCTCCAGGGTGAGTGCCTGCCGGTAAAGGGCGGCTGCTTCCTGCTGGTTTCCGCTGCTTCGCAGGCACTCTGCGGTTTCAATCAGTAGTTTGATATTCTCCGGGTCGTGTTGCAGGGCTTGTTGCAGCACAGCCGTTGCTTCCGTATAGAGGAAAAGGCTTTTCAGGGCCTGGGCTTTTAAAACAGCTTCTTCGGAAGAGAGATCTTTCTCTTTCAGCATTTCGACAACCTTCTCATACTGATAGCCGGAAAGAAGCTCCCGGATCTACGTGAGGGTCTGGGCAGTTACAACGAAGGGGAAGAGGAACAGGGTGAGTAGTAGTTTTTCTTATCTTTTTGAT
>JAJQBG010000054.1 GCA_021203405.1 Bacteroides sp. | reverse complement strand
TAGATGTTCGAGTAATATTTTACTACCAATAATAATAAGGATCAATCCTCCCCATAACTCTACTCGCAGATTCCACCTGTTGCCACAGCAGATCCCGAAAAAAAGTCCGCATAAAGAGAGCAGGAAAGATACAAAGCCAATGATAAGAACCGGTGATGTAATAGCAGATAAGCTATTCATATCCAGAAAAGCAAATGTTACTCCGATAGCCAGAGCGTCAATACTGGTAGCTATGGATAAAGCAAGGATCACTTTATAGTTTGTTGGATTAAGCTCCTGCTTACATTCCTCCTCTTTAAATGATTCCAGGATCATTCTTACTCCCAGAAAACCCAGTATACCAAAAGCAATCCAATGGTCTACGCTTTCAATCAGGTAACTAAAATGATGTGCCCCTGTCCATCCTATCAAAGGCATAAGTCCCTGAAAAAAACCAAATGAACAGGCAATAGCCAGCATCGGTTTCCATTCTATTTTTTTCAATAAAATTCCACTGGCTATTGCTACTGTCAGGCAATCCATTGCCAGCCCTATCGCTAATAACCATATCTCTAAATCGTTCATATCAGAAAGGGAGTACGTAAATTAAGTCGTATGACATTCCAAATCCACCTTTATTCTTCCCCATACCCGGAACATACCAAGGGGTAGAGTGAGTATTTTCTTTCACCGAAAGCGGAGCTTTATACCGCAGGGACCATCCAAGAGCGAAATTCTTTATAATCTCGGCTTTTACTCCTACCAGTAACTCCAGCCATTGTGCTGTGGAACTCTCTCCTTTATAATTATAGGGTACAGTGCCACCCCATACCAAATCTTCTATATCAGGGCCACTTACATCATATTTGAAAGTGGAAAAGCCATATCTTATCCCTGCATAGAGATAACTTTTACTCCCTTTTTTAGCCATAGTATTATAGTTTAACCCTATACGGGCATAAGGAGCAGTTGATTTATAGACTACATCTTTTTCGCTCAGTGCATCTGCTCTTCCAAGACCCAACTCTACGATCGGAAAAAACTTATTTTTCAGATTAGCACTCACACTCACTTCCGCATTAGACATATCCGAACCGAACACCCACGTTCCCAGGCCGTATAGGTCAGTAGCAAAAATTAATCCGTTATAAAAAGGGACCTTTGTCGTTTCAGGATTGTTTTCTGTAACGATCTCTGATTGTTGTGCTTTCAGAGAGAGCACATTACTGATTAACAAAAATATGTATATGACTTTTTTCATCTTTTGTTACGTTACGATCAATAATGGCTATGGAATCAAATCTATTCGTTGTATATTGAATGGATTCCAGATCCTGGAAAACAGCAGTTCCACACTCCATAGAGATAAAAAAGGGTTTGTTTTCGTAATAGAGAACAATAGTATCTGCCGGAGCATCGGTTTCAGGATCAGGACTGGACTGAAAATATAGGTAAAACACTGTAGAATCATTCGTATAATTCAACGGAACCCTGAAATAATTACTGGTAGAAAGGTTAATAAGAACAGAGTCCGTACCGCTTGCCGTTACAGTAAGAGGAGCATCACTGGTAGGAGCCAGGTCATTTCTGTTCATATCATAAAAATTGAACTGTACCATAGGAAGTCCCGACTGTTCACACTCCGAACTATCACATCCTGCTATCAGGAGGAGGAGTAATAGAACAGTCGTAGTTCCTTTTAAAAAAAATCTTTTTGCAGATATCATTTTATATCTCTTTTTCAATCTTGTAATTATTACGCTCCGGTGCATTCCGTGAGATGAGCTCTCCGATAAAACCGGCGAGAAAAAGCTGTGTTCCTATGATCATTGCCGTAAGAGAAAGGAAAAAATAAGGAGAATCGGTCACCAGTCTGTATCCCCCTCCGGTATGTAGCAAATATAATTTGTTGGCACCTACTATTATAACAGAAATAAATCCCAGGAAAAACATCAGTGAACCCAGCAGACCGAAAAAGTGCATAGGTTTTACTCCGAAACGTGAGAAGAACCATAGGGTCAGCAAATCTAAGTATCCGTTTACGAATCTGTTTAACCCGAATTTAGTGGTACCGTATTTACGGGCCTGGTGTTTGACCACTTTTTCGCCTATTTTGCTAAAACCTGCATTTTTGGCTAAGTAGGGAATATAACGGTGCATTTCACCATACACTTCGATGTTTTTGATCACCTCTTTCCGGTAAGCTTTTAGCCCGCAGTTGAAATCATGCAGGTTTGTTATTCCTGATACCGACCGTGCGGTAGCATTAAATATTTTAGTCGGGATTGTTTTTGAGATCGGATCATACCGTTTTTGCTTCCATCCGGAAATCAGGTCATATCCATCTTCCGTGATCATCCGGTAAAGTTCCGGTATTTCATCCGGGCTATCCTGCAGATCCGCATCCATAGTAATGATCACTTCTCCCTGGGCACGCTCAAATCCGCAATAAAGGGCCGGAGACTTTCCATAATTTCTGCGGAATTTAATGCCTCTTACCTGTTCCGGGTGTTCTCTTTGTAATTGCTGAATAACCTCCCAGGAGCTATCCGTGCTCCCGTCATTAATAA
>JAJQBG010000078.1 GCA_021203405.1 Bacteroides sp. | reverse complement strand
GTAATAGGGAACTGTAAAACGGCCGCTCTCATCTCCAAAGAAGGAAGCATTGACTAGCTCTGTTTTCCTAATTTTGACTCACCTTCGGTTTTCTCCCGTCTGTTAGATGAAAAAGCAGGGGGAAGTTTTGCGATTATTGCAGGTAGTGATTATGAAGTTACCCAGAAGTATCTTACAGGAACCAATATACTATGTACCACTTACAGGTCACTGAATCATTCTTTTGAGGTATTGGATTTCATGCCCCGCTACCATACCGTTGATGAGGGCTATTATACGCCTCCGGAAGTACACCGGTACATCCGGCTCCTGGCAGGGAAACCACAATTACGTATTTATTATGATCCTATCCTTAATTATGCACGTGAACAGGTAGAACATATAAAATATCCGGATTATATCCGGACAAACTCGGTAAAGAACATACGGGATAGTATTTATCTTTATTCCAGTTTTCAACTGGATGATATATTAGAGCACCGGGAGATCGTCCTGGAAAAAGATGAATACCTGCTTCTTGCTTATAGCCAGAAGCTGGTAAAAATAGATATAAAAAGAATTTACCTGGAATATCAGCGCACCAAGGTATATTGGTTGAACTGGGACAACCGTTCCAGAAAATTCAGGAAATACAATGAGTTGGTATCCCGAAGCCTGCTCATTTTAAAATTAATGTCTTACCAGGAGACAGGTGCGGTTCTGGCAGCACTTACCACCAGTATCCCGGAAACGATCGGGGAAGTACGGAACTGGGATTACCGGTTTTGCTGGATAAGAGATGCTTCTATGTCTATTGAGACCTTACTGAAAATGGGACACCGGGAAGCCGCGGGACGATACATCGGATTTGTGAAAAGCGTTCTACGTTCAAAATCTGATTCTTTCCAGATCATATATGGGATTAACGGGGAAAGAGTCCTTCAGGAAGAGATACTTCCTGAGCTGGCCGGGTATGAAAATTCCAGGCCTGTACGGATCGGTAATGCGGCCTATACTCAACGGCAAAATGATTCTCTGGGCTATTTGATGGATGTATTTTACCGCTATTATTATCATTTCTAGGGTTCACCGGACGAAATAGAAAGTATGTGGGAGATCGTAAAAAGTATCATTAAAACAGTAATAGCCGAATGGAGAAACCCTGACCAGAGTATCTGGGAGTTCCGCTCTAAGGAAAATCATTATGTATTCTCCAAAGTTATGTGTTGGGTAACACTGGACCGGGCTACAAAAATAGCCAAAATACTGAGGATCAAACATTACGAGAATAAGTGGAAATGCGAAGCAAAACTTATTAAAGAGGAGATAATGGCCAAAGGATGGAATCCGGATATAGAAAGCTTTACTCAATATTACGGGGGTACAGATACCGACTCTTCTCTCTTATTAATGGAGTACTATGGCTTTATCAGGCATGATGATCCTTTATTTATCAAAACAGTACACCGGATTAAAAAGGACCTTTTTTCACAACGGACTTATGTACAGGTATAAAATTCACGATGATTTTGGTCTTCCTTCTTCCTCTTTCACCATATGTACCTTCTGGTTGATCCGGGCACTTTTTGTGATCGGGGAAAAAGAAGAGGCTTTAAAAATATTCGAAGAGCTAATTTCTTACTCCAATCATCTACGAATATTCAGTGAAGACCTGGACTTTACCACTAAACGACAACTGGGCAACTTCCCGCAAGCTTATTCTCACCTGGCACTTATCAATACAGCTATTTTATTTGATGAAGAGGTACAAAAACTCCCGGTTCATTAAACCCTGACCGGGAAGTTTTCTTATATTTGCGTATCACTATTTAACCCTATATGTATGACACTCCTTGAACTTATCCGGAAAAGAAGATCCATTCGTAACTATGAGGATCGTCCTGTAGAAAGAGAAAAAATAGAATATTTACTGAAATGTGCCCGTCTGGCTCCCTCTGCCGTTAATTATCAACCCTGGCAATTTATTATGATAACTCAGGAGGAGGCAAAAAAGAGCTTACAAAATGTTACCCGAGGGAATGGTTTAAAAAAGCTCCCCTCTATATAGTAGCCTGTGTGGATACGAATCAATCCTGGAAAAGAGCGAAAGATGGAAAAGAGCACGGAGATATTGATATAGCTATTGCTGTTGAACATATCTGTCTGGCCGTTACAGAACAGGGATTAGGAACCTGTTGGGTCTGCAATTTTGATCCGGCTCTTTGTAAAGAGATACTGGGTTTGCCGGAGCAGACAGAACCGGTAGTTATTCTTCCTATCGGCTATCCGGACTCTACGGAATTGACGCCCTCAAAAAGAAAAACAACAGAAGAGATCTGTACTATTATAGAATGATGGGAATACTCTCCCTCTTTTAAGAATCAGGATGTTTCCTGATTCTTAAAAATATATTCACACAGATAGAAAAAGATGTATAAAATTCCTCGCTGTTTTTTCAGACTTATTAAATAACAGGGAATATTTTTTCTAAAAAAAATTTTATGATTTGGAATAATTTCATATATTTGCACTGGAACTAAGAGAAATACTTCAGTAACCACATAGAATGGAGTCTGAT
>JAJQBG010000375.1 GCA_021203405.1 Bacteroides sp. | reverse complement strand
AAGATAATGCTAGTAATAACAAAAATGATCATTCTCTTTTTAAATGGCAGTATTTGTATATAATATGTCCTTGCTGCCACTTTAAGATTGTAGTAACTTTGCAACAGGAAAAGGAGATAAAAATTCCCTGGCCTGATTAATCATTTAAAATTGTTAAGTATGAAAACAATTAAGATCGGAATTAACGGATTTGGATGAATCGGACGTCTGGTATTCCGTGCAGCTCAGAAGTATGATAATGTTCAGATTGTGGGTATCAACGACCTCATCAGTGCGGATTATATGGCATACATGCTGAAATACAACTCTGTTCACGGCCGTTTCGATGGGGATATCCGGGTGGAGAACAATGAATTGTTGGTCAACGGAAAGAGTATTCGTATTACCTCGGAAAAAAATCCGGAAGATTTAAAATGGAACGAAGTGGGTGCAGAATATATTGTGGAGTCAACAGGTATCTTTCTGACCCGCGAAAAGGCTGAAGCTCATATCAAAGCGGGAGCTAAAAGAGTGGTGATGTCGGGCCCTCCCAAAGATGATACACCTATGTATGTAATGGGAGTAAATGCAGATCGTTACCAAGGCGAATCTATTGTATCGAATGCTTCCTGTACGACAAACTGTGTAGCACCCCTGGTAAAGGTGATCCATGATAAATTCGGTGTAACGGATGCTTTGATGACGGCTGTACACGCTACTACTGCTTCACAGCGTGCGGTTGATGGACCCTCTGCAAAAGATTGGAGAGGAGGGAGAGCAGCTTCCGGAAATATTATCCCCTCTTCTACAGGAGCGGCCAAAGCAGTTGGAAAGGTGATCCCGGAGCTTTCCGGCAAAATAACGGGAATGTCTTTCCGGGTACCTGTACTCGATGTTTCCGTAGTAGATCTTACCTGCCGGTTAGCCACCCCTGCCAGCTACGAGGAGATCTGTAAAGCAGTGAAAGAGGCTTCTGAAAATGAATCGAAAGGAATATTGGGATATACCGAAGACGAAGTGGTATCTACTGACTTTATCGGAGAAACCCGGACTTCTGTCTTTGATGCCAGAGCAGGTATCTCCTTAACCCCTACTTTTGTGAAACTGGTAAGTTGGTATGATAACGAATACGGTTTCTCCAATAAAGTGCTGGATCTGATCGTACGGATGGATTCCGTGCAATAAAGGAAAACCTTTCACTCAAAAGACAAGACTCCTTGAACCGATCATTCAGGGAGTCTTGTCTATGCTATAGTAAGATCACATACATTTTTTTAAGAAGGCTCGCATCCTCCGCCTTCCCAATAAAAGATGATTTTCTACACTTTTTTTACTTAATTGAAGCGTATCTGCTATTTCAGGAATCGTTCTTTCTTCAAAACGGTGCATCTGATAGACTCTCTTCCGTTGTCCGGGCATACCAGAAAGCAGGGTTTGTTCCAGCTCCACCAGGCTGTCGGCCATTAATTTCTCTTCGCTCTCGTTGGTTGAAACAGGAATATGATCGTATATATACTGATAAGCCTCTCTCTTCTTATAAGATTTTCTTAAATAATCAAATGTGAGGTTACGTGCAATGGTATAGACAAATGAATGTATAGAATCCGGATGCAATAACTCTTTATACTCTATCAGTCTTACAAATACATCCTGCGTAATATCTTCTGCTACATAGTGATTATTTATTTTCAGTTGAATATAATGTACCAATCCGGCCCGGTATTTCAGGTAAATAGCTGCTACTTGTTTCTGGCTATAGGAGTTTTTCATAATGATCCTTCTGTTTTTGAAATAAATTCTGTATTCCAAAAATAGAAGGATTGCATGCATCCTATTATTCTCTTTTGTTACGAAAACGGGGCCTGTTTGTTACAGTTTCTTCTGTCAGCTATTCCTTCCTGTCCGGATAGTATATATTGTTTCAATAACAGGTAACAGAACATCCCATACCTGAACAAAATGAGCTGATCATCAGACCAGCTCATTTCTTCTTATACATCTTCTCCTTTAGCCCGGTTTACTATCCAGTTTATGCCGAATTTATCGGTAATTACACCGTAAAGGTCGGCCCAGAAGTTTTTTTCTAAAGGCTGGATGACTTTTCCTCCCACAGAAAGTTCTTTGAAGAGTCTTCTTACTTCCTGTTCCTCTTCTATGCTAAGAGAAAGAGTTATATTGTTCCCTATATTGACAGGCATATCCGAAGTAGCATCCGCTCCCATCAGAATAACTGTTTTTCCGACAGGTAATGCAATGTGCAGAATCTTTTCTTCGTCCTGTTTAGCTAACGGATGCTCTTTTTCAGGGTTGTCTTTGTGGCGTATTAAACCCATAAATTCTCCTCCTAATATTGATTTATAAAAATTAAAAGCCTCTTCGCAATTTCCGTTATACACTACGTACGGTTCCAGTTTTAGCATATTCTTTCGTTTTAAATGATTATCCTTTGCAAATAGTACTATATAACGGATGAGTCCCGAAAGATGTTTCCGGTAAATTTTTTTATTTACCAGGAAAACTTTTTTATATATCAATAAGAGGTCCGGAGTACCTTTTTAAGTTAATAGCTGGTCTTATTT
>JAJQBG010000267.1 GCA_021203405.1 Bacteroides sp. | reverse complement strand
CATTTGTACAGACTATCAAAATGGCAATTATCCTTTGTAAAAACCCGTAGGGTTTTTACAAAGGATAATTGCCATTTTGATCGGTCTAAAAATCTTAAATGAGTTAAACGGACATCAGTAGTTTCTATTCATCTCTATTCGGTTCATCTGTTCACCGGGAAATATTCTCCCGGACAACCTACCTTTAAGAATCCAATGTACGAAGAGCAGACAACATGTCCGCACAGTAAACACATCGGGAGATGCTCTCCCGATGAACAAAATGAACCAGAGTGACCCTTTCTAAAATTAGGTGTAACCATCTTTGAAATTGGATGCAACCATCTTTCAAAACGGGTGCAACCCTTTTCTGACAATTAGTTTATTTTCAAAAAAACTTAGTGAATCGTTGGGCACTAATAAACTAATTTTTTTCTACGATTCACTAAGTTTTTAATACAAGGCGGATGGAAAAAATCACCGGCGGGTGAATGTCAATCCACCGGCGGGTGGTTTTAATTTACCGGCGGGTGAAAAAAATCCATCCGCCGTCTGTTTTTACCATAATAAGGTGGGAGATATGGGAGATGGTGGGAGATGTTTTTTGCATCTCCCATCCCTATAATATTCTGACATACAAATACATACTCCCAAGCGGTGGGAGAATGGGAGATTTTTTCTGTTTTTAATTTACAGGGAAGAAGATCTGTGTCTATTAACAAAGTGTGTCTGATATGCTTTTTTTCATTTTCTTTCTCCATTCAGATGGTTATTACAAAAAAATGGTGAGTTTTGCAAAAGAAAAACCACTAATCTAAATTTAACCGATGTACGGAAAATTAAAAGAACATTTAACCGCTACCCTGGCAGAGATCCGGGAAGCCGGTTTGTATAAGAACGAACGTATTATTGAAAGCCCCCCAGCAGGCACGGATCACAGTACAGGGAAAAGAGGTATTGAACTTCTGTGCCAATAATTACCTGGGGCTCTCGAATCATCCCCGGCTGATAAAAGCAGCTCAGGAGACCCTCAATGCACGTGGCTACGGAATGTCCTCGGTTCGCTTTATTTGCGGGACACAGGATATTCACAAGGAACTGGAAGCTGCAATATCCGACTACTTTCAGACAGAAGACACAATTTTGTATGCTGCCTGTTTTGATGCTAACGGAGGGGTTTTCGAGCCTCTGCTTACGGAGGAAGATGCCATTATATCCGACTCCCTGAATCATGCCTCTATTATTGACGGAGTACGTCTTTGTAAAGCCAAACGTTACAGATATGCAAATGCCAATATGGAAGAGCTGGAAAAATGCCTCATCCAGGCCCAGGAACAACGTTTCCGGCTGGTAGTTACCGACGGCGTGTTTTCTATGGACGGCAATGTAGCCCCTATGGATAAGATATGTGACCTGGCAGAAAAGTACAATGCCCTGGTGATGGTAGATGAATCTCACTCTGCCGGTGTGGTAGGTGCTACCGGACATGGGGTGAACGAACTCTACCATACATACGGAAGAGTAGATATTGTAACCGGTACACTGGGAAAAGCTTTTGGGGGAGCCATGGGGGGGGATTTACCACCGGGCATAAAGAGGTCATAGAGTTGCTTCGCCAGCGTTCCCATCCTTATCTCTTCTCCAACTCGGTAGCACCCGCAGTGGTAGGTGCAGGTATAGAGGTTTTCCGTATGTTGAAAGAGGATAACTCCCTGCACGATCGTCTGCTGGAAAATGTAACCTATTTCCGGGAGAAGATGGTAGTCGCCGGTTTTGATATCAAACCGACCCAAAGTGCGATCTGCGCTGTTATGTTGTATGATGCGCCTCTTTCCCAGAAATATGCAGCCCGCCTGTTGGATGAAGGTATCTATGTGACCGGGTTCTATTATCCGGTAGTTCCCAAAGGGGAGGCACGCATCCGGGTACAACTCTCGGCCGGACACGAAAAAGAGGAGCTGGATCGTTGTATTGAGGCCTTTATAAAGGTAGGTAAAGAATTGAATGTAATTCAGTAAATAGATCATGGATTACCACCGGCTTTACCCGTCGGTGGTAATACCAACGGAATTTTACAGATCCGTAACTGATAGTAGTAAACCCGTTATAAAAGAGCTTTATGGAAGAATTAACCCTTATTACACCGACTTTCTTTTTTCAGCTGTGTCCCTCATTCTGCTGGCTTACACCAACCGTTTTTTATCATACGCGCAGTTGGTAAGGACCCTGAAAGATCAGTATAAACAGAATCACTCTGCCGTAGCAGCTGCCCAGATAAAAAACCTGTGGAAACGTCTTTACCTTACCCGGACGATGCAGTTCCTGGGGATCAGCAGTCTTTTTCTGTGTGTGGTAACTATGTTCCTTATTTATATAGGTTTTTCCACCTTATCGGTATATCTTTTCGGATTAGCTCTTCTTTTCCTGATCGCCTCTCTGGGAGTATCTATAGTAGAAATACACATTTCCGTAAAGGCCCTGGAACTCCACCTGAACGATATGGAAAAATAAACCGGGAACGATTTCCTTAAACAGGTTCTTATTCACATTAAAAAAATAGTATTAAATTTGTGAACTAAAAACCCGTATCCAATGAAATATAACTG
>JAJQBG010000424.1 GCA_021203405.1 Bacteroides sp. | reverse complement strand
AATTCAACGATATGCAACAGATAAAGTTCATAAAATTGAAATTGGCCAAATCCGGCAGCACACCCCATAAAAACAGAGGCATATTACAAAAAAACAGTGCAATTTTCAACATTACCCTCATTTTATTAGGGGTATATAGAATTATATATATACTTTTGCAGACAACAACCCGATAAAATTAAACCCATTATGTCAAAAATGCGTTTTTTCGCTCTCCAGGAACTCGTTAACCGTGTTCCTTTAGAAGTGAACCCACCTTCCGATAAAATTTCGGATTATTACGGCAGCCATGTGTTCGACCGTAAAAAGATGCAGGAATACCTTCCCCGTGATGCTTTCAAAGCAGTGATGGATGCCATCGAAAAAGGCGTACCTATTAATCGTTCCATGGCCGACCTGATCGCCAATGGTATGAAGAACTGGGCTAAATCTCTTCATGTAACCCACTATACCCACTGGTTTCAGCCGCTGACAGACGGAACAGCAGAAAAACACGACGGATTCATTGAATTTGGTGACAATACCGAAGTGATCGAACGCTTCTCCGGAAAATTACTTATCCAGCAGGAGCCTGACGCCTCCTCCTTCCCCAACGGAGGGATCCGCAATACCTTCGAAGCCCGCGGATATACCGCCTGGGATGTCTCCTCTCCTGCTTTCGTGGTAGATTCCACGCTCTGTATACCCACGATCTTCATTTCCTATACCGGAGATGCGCTGGACTACAAAACCCCTCTGCTCAAGGCACTGGCAGCCGTAGACAAAGCAGCGACCGAGGTATGCCAGCTATTTGATAAGAACATAACCCGTGTATATCCGCAGTTAGGATGGGAACAGGAATACTTCCTGATAGACTCCGCCCTCTACACAGCCCGTCCGGATCTCTGCCTGACCGGCAGGACCCTGATGGGGCACTCTTCCGCCAAAGACCAGCAACTGGAAGACCACTATTTCGGCTCTATCCCGGCCCGGGTAACCGCCTTTATGAAAGAGCTGGAAATAGAGTGCCATAAACTGGGTATACCGGTAAAGACCCGCCATAACGAAGTAGCCCCCAACCAGTTTGAGCTGGCACCTATTTTTGAGAATGTGAACCTGGCCAATGATCATAATCAGCTGGTTATGGACCTGATGAAACGCATTGCCCAGAAACATAAATTTGCAGTACTGTTCCATGAAAAGCCCTATAGTGGTGTAAACGGCTCAGGTAAACACAACAACTGGTCACTCATCACCGATACGGGAGTCAACCTGTTCGCTCCAGGTAAAAACCCGAAAGGCAATATGCTTTTCCTGACTTTCATTGTCAATGTACTGATGATGGTGTATAAAAATCAGGATCTGCTCCGCGCATCCATTGTAAGTGCCGGTAACAGTCACCGCCTGGGCGCCAACGAAGCTCCCCCCTCTATCCTCTCCATCTTCCTGGGAAAACACCTGGCAGGCATGCTGGACGAACTGATCAAACAGGTAGGAAGTGCCCGCATGACCCCGGAGGAAAAAACAACCCTGAAGCTGGGGATCGGACGTATTCCGGAAATCTTACTGAATAATACCGACCGCAACCGTACCTCACCCTTTGCCTTTACCGGTAACCGGTTCGAGTTCCGGGCGGTAGGATCCTCCGCCAACTGTGCAGCCTCCATGATCGCCCTGAATGCAGCGATGGCGCATCAACTCAATGACTTTAAAAAGTCGGTAGACAACCTGATGGCTCAGGGTATCGGACGGGACGAAGCCATCTTCCGTATCCTGAAAGAAACGATCATAGTCTCCGAACCGGTTCGCTTCGAAGGAGACGGTTATTCCGATAAATGGAAAGAGGAAGCCCAGCAAAGAGGACTCACTAACATCAGCCATGTACCGGAAGCCCTGATGAAGTATAACGATGCACAGGCCCGGGAAGTACTTATCGGCGAAGGAATTTTCAACGAGAACGAACTTAAAAGCCGCATTGAAGTAGAGTTGGAAAAATTCACCATGAAGTTGCAGATCGAAAGCCGTGTATTGGGCGACCTTGCCATCAACCACATTGTACCGACCGCGGTAAACTACCAGAACCGGTTGATACAAAATGTACTGGGACTCAAAGAGATCTTTACTCAGGAGGAGTATGAAGCCCTGAGCAAAGACCGCAAAGAGCTTATCAAAGAGATATCCCGGAGAGTCAGCGCCATTAAAACCCAGGTAAAGGAAATGACGGAAGCCCGTAAAGTAGCCAATCACCTGGATTGCCATACCAGCAAGGCCTACTCTTACGAAGAAAAAGTAAGACCCTACCTGGACTCTATCCGCAATCACATTGATCACCTGGAAATGGAGATCGACGATGAAATATGGCCCTTACCTAAATACAGGGAGTTGCTTTTCAGTAAATAAGAAAGTATAGTATGGGAGCAGAAAGGAAAGCCTGCTCCCATAACTCTTTTTAAACCAGCGACAAAGAGAAGAAGTAAACTACCTCAGAAAAGGGTTCTTCTTCACTTTCGGTGCACTTTTTCACATTTATAGTTATCCCCCAATAAAACAATATAATATACTCTCTACATGCAATTAAAAATTGAAAATTACTATCATCTATCATTGTGGTGAAG
>JAJQBG010000381.1 GCA_021203405.1 Bacteroides sp. | reverse complement strand
TGTTAATAGTGGCGTGATAGGTGTTTATAAGTATAGCCTAAAATTTTGATCCTTTAATTTTTATCTGTAAGATTGATGTGTTTAGAGTATGAGGTGGCAGAGCGCCACCTCATAAATCTTCTGTGATGAAAAAATATATCTTCCTACCGGTTTTTATATTTTTTGCCTTTGGTACCTAAAAAAGTTAGAATGTCGTATAAATTTTCCGGTATTTTTCACTGATCCTGATTTGTTGACCATTTAAAGAATAAAAGTATTCCCATCAAGGAATTCTACCTGTCTCAGGTTAACCATATGACTCCTGCTAACACGAACAAAATCTTTTTCAGGTAATTCGGCGCAGTTTTTACTGAGACAACCGGAAATCAACATTGACTTCTCTGATTCAAAATGTACTCTACAATAACTCCTTTCGGCTTCCAGATAGCAAATTGTTTCTAAAGGTACCATTCTGAATCTCCCTTTTTCCCATATCAGACAATAAGAACTTCTGATAAATTGGATCGGACATCCGGAAGGATACTTCTTTTCCATACTTTTGTTGTCAATTTCTGTTTTCCGGGAAGGATCACTTGTTCTGTTTACTTCCTTTTGTACTCGCTCATTTTTACTTAATCTTCCCTTGTTTTCCTTGGCAGGGGTCACCTTCTTGTCTGTAATCATGATAAAATTTTTATTTAAAAAATTATTTACCCTGAAATATAGGGTAATTAGATGTAAGACAAGAGTTCTATTTTCCGAACTCCCCTATTTAGTTTCCAAACAACTAAACAATTTTATGTCAGGAGTAAGGGAAGACGGAATTATTTGCTACCCAGATAGAGAAAGACCATCCCAATAAGTACCAGTACTAAATCAATGGCTTTACTGGTAAGATTTTTTTCTCTAAATACCATGGCTCCGAAAATAAATGATACTACTACACTTCCACGGCGAATCATGGAGACAATTGAGATCATAGAATCTTCAAAACTCAGGGCGTAGAAATAAACAAAATCGGCAGCTGAGAGAAATATAGAAATAAGGAGTATAGACCATGTCCAGTAAAAAGGGGTTGTTGCTTTTCGTTTCGGCCACCAGAGTAGCATCAGCACAGGTCCCATAATAAAAAGTTGATAGATATTGTACCAGGATTGTACCAACATTGGGTGGAATAATCTCATCAGGTATTTATCGTAAAGACCACTAATGGCGCCTGTAATTGCCGAAAGTACAATAAAGAATATCCATTTATTATGCTTAAAATCAATCCCTTCTTTTTTGCCGGAACGGCTTAGCATGAAAAAAGAGAGTATAGCCAGCAGTACTCCGATCCATTGATAAAGATTGAGACGTTCTCCGAAAAGCAGCATGGCTCCTACCAGTACCATAACCGGACGGGTAGCATTGATAGGGCCTACAATAGTAATAGGGAGATGTTTCATACCGAAATATCCGAATATCCAGGAGGAGAGTACGATAAAGGATTTAAGCAGGATATATTTATGGGTCTCCCAGCCTGCCTGAGGAACGAAGAAGAGAGAATCGGGATCCGCCTTCACACTCCACAGGGAGAAGAGGATAAAAGGGATAAAAATAAAACCGGAAAACAACGTATTGAGGAACAACACCGGAAGTACAGCGTTGTTTTTCAAAGAATGTTTTTTAAAAACATCATAAAAGCCCAGCAGGGTTGCTGAGAGGAATGCCAGTAATAGCCACATGTTTTCTTGGTTTAATACTCCTTAAATAGGTCTTCGGGATAGCTTACATCGGTCAGGAAAAGAGCTTGTCCGGGTACGGAGGTGCCGGCTTTACAGCGATCTTTTTCTTCAATAATGTGGCAGAATCCCTCTACCGTAAGTTTTCCTTTTCCTACTTCCAGCAGGGTACCCACTATGGCCCGTACCATATTCCTGAGAAAACGGTCGGCCTGAATGGTAAAGACCCATTTGTCTTCTCCCCGGGGAGTCCATGCGGCATGCATGATCCGGCAATAGTTGGTCTTTGCATCGGTATGTAGTTTGCTGAAACTGGTAAAGTCTGTATAGTTAAAAAGCTGACTTGCAGCTTTGTTCATTTTGTCGAAATCAAGCGTACCGTGTACCCGGTAGCAGTATTGCCGTCCGAAAGGGGATTTACGGTTTATAATGTGATATTGATACTGGCGGTAAGTTGCATCAAAACGTGCGTGTGCCTCTGGTTTAACTTCCCGTATCCGGTAGATGGAAATATCGGGAGGGAGCAAGCGGTTTAGTTTTTCGGTCAGGAAAACAGGATCGGGGAGAGTTTCCGGATGGTCAAAATGAGCTACCATCAGTGAGGCATGCACACCTGTATCGGTACGTCCGGCTCCGGTAATTTCTACCGTGCGACGAAGCAGAGTACTCAACGCATTCATTAGTTGCTGTTGTACCGTATCTCCATTGGGCTGTATCTGCCAGCCGTGATAGTTGGTCCCGTCGTAAGCCAGGTAAATAAAGTATCTATGCACACTCATTTTTTTATCCGGCTGCAAAGATACAACAAATGAGTTACATACAGGTATCCGAAGAGGGATTTTCCGTAGACCGGTTATCTATTCCCCAGTTCATCTTGTTACGGAGCGTATTGAAAAAGACATGATTATACCGTTTGACCACTTTGGTGGTATAGTCTGCTTTTTTGACCGTAAGCCGGCTTCCCTGTGAGAGAGTTTCGTTACGTCCGTCAATGGCGATCAGGAAATTATGATTGCGGCTTTCTACATCCAGGGTGATCTCCCAATCGTCACAGATGACGATCGGACGGATATTCAGGCTGTGGGGAGCAACGGGGGTAATAGCTATCGTATTGGAGTGAGGTACGATAACCGGACCTCCTACACTTAATGAATAGGCAGTAGAGCCTGTAGGAGTAGAGATAATTAATCCGTCCGCTTCGTATGTAGTAAGGTAGGCACCGTTGATAGAGGTATGGATGGTGATCATAGAGGAACTATCTCTTTTTAAAACGGCAATTTCATTAAGGCCGTAAGGGCTGTATTTTAACGAATTACTTTCAGATTCCAGCTTCAATACGGTACGCAGCTCTACTTTATAACGTCCCTGGTAAATATCGTCGATGGTAGTGGTAATATCTTCGGGAGCAATATCAGCCAGAAAACCCAGTCTGCCGGTATTGATTCCTAAAATAGGAATATTTTTATTTCCTACCGCTCCTGCTGCCCGCAGAAAAGTACCGTCTCCACCGATGCTGATCACCATATCAGCCATAAAGTTATCCTCTTCGAAGGTTTCGGTATCTGTGAGATCACAAGTGATACTTTCCTGAAGGAACTGATAAAAATCATGGCTGATACATATCTGCGCCTGATAGTTTCGTAATGCCTGCAGCAGAACATCAGCGTAGCATGAATTTTGGTTGCGGTATGTATTTCCGAATAGGGCAAACTTCATAGGAGACAATTATTTACTAACACTAAAGAACAAAGAAACAGGTAAGTTCACTGGGAGGAACGAGAATAATACGGGTTTCATATTCTTTATTAGTTATTTGGTTACTTTTGCGAATCTTTTCACAGGCAGTACGCCCTGTTTTCAGTAAATCCTATTACTTTTGCACAGTATTTACTATGCAAATTTGGGATTTTTTTTGGTACACCCGGAGTGTTGTCGCCAATATTTTATATTTTTGACGAAATAAGCAGATTGCCGGTGGTTAATGACATAATTGAAAATGACAAAATTAAGTGTAAACATCAACAAAATAGCGACCCTGCGCAACTCCAGGGGAGGCGATGTACCTAATGTGGTAAAAGTGGCATTGGATTGCGAAGCGTTTGGGGCAGAGGGTATAACCGTACATCCCCGACCGGACGAACGGCATATCCGTAAGTCGGATGTCTATGAACTGCGTCCGTTATTACAAACTGAATTCAATATTGAAGGGTATCCTTCAAAAGATTTTGTGGATCTGGTATTGAAAGTAAAGCCGACCCAGGTCACTCTGGTACCGGATTCTCCGGATCAGCTGACCTCTAACGCAGGATGGGATACAAAAAATAACCTGGAATTTCTTTCCGAGATACTGGAAGAGTTCAAAAATGCAGGGATCCGTACTTCTGTTTTTGTAGATCCCGATAAGGAGGCAGTAGAGTATGCAGCCAGGGCAGGAGCAGACCGGGTAGAACTTTATACGGAGCCTTATGCAACGCTCTATATAAAGAGCCCGGAAGAGGCGTTGGCTCCTTTTCTGGCCAGTGCAAAAACAGCACGTAGCCTGGGGATGGGACTGAATGCCGGACACGACCTGAGCCTGGTGAACCTGGCCTATCTGCACAATCATATCCCCTGGATCGATGAAGTTTCGATAGGACATGCGCTCATTAGCGATGCACTTTATATGGGACTAAAAAAAACAATTCAAGAATATAAAAAAGCTCTTTTGTAAGATGAATACATTACTGTTACTGGCACAAGTTGCACTACCCGGAGGAGAAGAGGCAAATCCTGTACTTACACCAGTCGTTGAGGCGGCAGAAAAAATGAATCTTTTTGATATGGCCATCAAAGGGGGATGGATCATGATCATCCTTGCTCTTTTCTCTATCGTAGCTTTCTATATCCTTTTTGAACGTATTATTGCTATCAAAAAGGCCGGAAAAGAGGACCCGATGTTCATGGATAAGATCAAGGATTATATCCTGAGCGGGGATATCCGTTCGGCGGTGAACTATTGCAAAAATATGGATACTCCGTCGGCCCGTATGATCGAGAAAGGTATTTCGCGTCTGGGACGCCCGGTCAGTGATGTACAGTCGGCTATTGAGAATGCCGGTAACATTGAAGTGGCAAAGCTGGAAAAGGGGCTTGCGGTCATGGTTACTATTTCGGCCGGTGCTCCGATGTTAGGCTTCCTCGGAACCGTGACCGGTATGGTGAGAGCTTTCTGGGAAATGGCCAATGCGGGTAATAATATTGATATATCCCTTTTGTCGGGTGGTATTTACAAAGCGATGATCACTACGGTAGGAGGGCTTACAGTCGGTATTATTGCCATGTTCGCCTATAACTACCTGGTAACACTGGTAGATGGGGTGGTCAACAAAATGGAAGCCAAAACGATGGCTTTTATGGATCTGCTTAACGAACCGGTGCAAAAATAAGCGGATATGGCATTGAAAAGGAGACAAAAGTTATCCCCGGCTTTTAGTATGGCGTCCATGACGGACCTCATCTTTCTGCTGCTGATCTTTTTTATGATCACTTCCACGCTGGTATCCCCCAATGCGATCAAAGTATTGCTGCCTCAGGGGAAACAACAAACCTCGGCCAAGCCGCTTACCCGGGTGATCATTGATAAGGAGCTGAACTATTATGCCGGTTTCGGTAATGAAAAGGAGCAACGCTTAGATCTGGCTGCTCTTACTCCCTTTCTGCAGGATTGTGCAGAAAGAGAACCGGAAATGTATGTAGCGCTCTATGCGGACGAAACAGTTCCCTACGGAGAGATAGTGAAGATACTCAATATTGCCAATGAGAATAAGTTCAAAATGGTGCTGGCTACGCGTCCGCCCGAGAACTATTAACAAATAGGAATGACCGAACGTAAAAAGCGAGAATCTATAGCATTGGGAGGTACCCTGCTTCTGCATGCAGGAGTAATTTTGCTGCTGCTTATCATTACTTTTACCCGTCCGGAAAAACTGGAAGAGAGTGGGATAGAGGTAATGATGGGAGATGTGGCTGCCTCACGGGGAACTTACGATCCCAACACAATGGTGGATGTGGATATCCTGACACAGGAACTTCCTGCCGCATCGGCTGCTACTCCTTCTGTTCCCGAACCTGTGGAACAGGAACTTATTACGCAGGCTGAAGAGGAGAGTGTAGTGATCACCCCGAAAACCAAAACCCAGCCCAAGCGTCCGGAACCTAAAGCGGAGGAGAAGAGCGAAGCAGAAAAGGCAGAAGAGGCCCGTAAGGCGGCGGAAGCTGCTGCGGAGGCACAAAGGAGAGCTGCTG
The DNA here is from genome assembly GCA_021203405.1 of Bacteroides sp. Taxonomy (GTDB): domain Bacteria; phylum Bacteroidota; class Bacteroidia; order Bacteroidales; family Bacteroidaceae; genus Bacteroides. The sequence continues at coordinate 7,222 of JAJQBG010000381.1, read as the reverse complement.
CCGAAGCTGCTGCCCGACAGGTAGCAGGTGCTTTTGGCAAAGGGGCACAAATGGATAACCGGGGAAATTCGGCAGAGGGAACCGGTGTGGAAGGAAGTCCGCAGGGAAATTCCAATACCGGAAGCAGCACCGGAAGTCCGGGTTATGGTACTTTCGATCTGGGAGGCCGCTCCCTGGGCCCCGGCGGATTACCAAGACCTCTTTATAATGTACAGGATGAAGGTAAAGTGGTAGTGACCATTACGGTAAATCCGGCGGGAGAGGTCATTGCCACAGCCATCAACCGGGAGACCAATACGGTAAACCCTACCTTACGGAAAGCTGCCGAAGATGCGGCTAAGAAAGCAAGGTTTAATCAGGTTTCGGGCGTGAATAATCAGACCGGAACCATCACATATTATTTTAATCTACGATAAATATCTTTAGGCTTATGAAAACAGTTTATCTATTTTTAGCAGACGGATTTGAAGAGATTGAAGCATTGGCTACTGTGGATATCCTCAGAAGAGCAGAACTGGATGTAAGAACCGTGTCGATTACCGGAAGTGAGATTGCAACAGGTGCGCACGGAGTACCGGTAGTGGCAGATACTACTTTTGAACAGACTCAGTTTGAAGATCTGCTGGCCCTTATCCTTCCCGGAGGATGGCCGGGAGCAGATAACCTGGATAAGCATGCAGGGGTGAAGAAGATGGTGCTGCAAACCCTGGGTGAAGGTAAGGTTGTAGCAGCTATCTGTGCGGCTCCGATGGTACTGGGTAAGCTGGGAGTGCTGAAAGGTAAAAAAGCCATCTGTTATCCGGGATTTGAAGAGTATCTGGAAGGTGCGGAGATAGTAGATACATACGCAGTAAAAGACGGACTGATCATTACCGGTAAGGCTCCGGCAGCAGCTGTGGATTTTGCCCTGATGATTGTTTCTGCCCTGGTAAGTGAAGAAAAAGCGGCTGAAGTAGCGGCAGGTATGTGTCTGAAAGCCTGATCTGTCCGGATGCGGAAATACGTTGTAATTGTTGCAGGTGGTAAGGGGCTGCGTATGGGAGGCGATCTTCCCAAACAGTTTATCCCGGTAGGGGGTAAACCGGTGCTGATGCATACCCTAAACACTTTCTATACCTATGATCCGGAGATAGAGATCATCCTGGTCCTGCCTTCGGATCATCATACTTACTGGGCAGAACTTTGCCGGGAGTGTGAACTTACTATCCCTCACCGGATCGCACCGGAAGGAGTAACCCGTTTTCATTCTGTACGCAATGGATTATCATTGATAGCGGAAGAGGAAGGGTTGGTTGCCGTACACGATGGAGTAAGACCTTTTGTTTCGCAGGAGGTCATTGCCCGGTGTTATAAGGCAGCTGTACAGTATGAGGCAGTAATTCCGGTGACCGATATCGTGGAGACTTTACGCCGGATGGATGCTTCTGCAAGTATTATAGTGGATAGAAGCCGTTATAAGCTGGTACAGACTCCACAAGTCTTTTCGGTTTCTCTGCTGAAAAAATGTTATGACAGAGAATTTATGGATTGTTTTACCGATGATGCTTCGGTAGTGGAAGCTGCCGGAAAAACGGTTCATCTGGTAGAAGGAAACCGTGAAAATATAAAAATAACGACTCCATTTGATCTGAAACTGGCTGAGATATTACTGAATGTTTGATCTGAGAACAAGAGATATCATGTTTTTACCGGGGATAGGTCCCCAGCGTGCCGGTATATTGAACAGGGAGTTAGGAATTTACTCACTCCATGATCTGCTTTATCACTTTCCCTATAAATATGTAGACCGGAGTCGTCTCTATTATGTTCATGAGATTAACGGGAGTATGCCTTACATTCAACTAAAAGGTCACATTCTTAGTATGGAAACGGTGGGTGAGGGGCGGAATCGCCGCATGGTAGCCCATTTCAGTGACGGAACCGGGGTGATCGATCTGGTGTGGTTCCAGGGAATTAAGTACATCACCGGTAAATACAATACCAGGCAGGAGTATATTGTATTTGGAAAACCGACTCTCTTTAACGGCCGTATCAATATTGCTCATCCGGAGATTGGTCATGCTTCGGAACTTACCCTTTCCTCTATGGGATTGCAGCCTCACTATCATACGACGGAGAGAATGAAAAGGGGGTATATGAACTCTAACTTTATGCAGAAAGCAATAGTGGGACTGTTTAAACAGATAACCGGTGAGATCCCTGAAACATTGATGCCCTCTATTATTACCGCTAATCATCTGATGCCCCTTACAGAGGCACTTCGTGCGATCCACTTTCCAAAGAATCCGGATGAGTTGCGCCGTGCTCAGACACGGTTGAAGTTCGAAGAACTTTTTTATATTCAGCTCAATATATTGCGCTACAGTAAAGAGAGGCAACGCAGATACCGGGGATTTGTATTTGAATATGTCGGTAAATATTTTAATGAGTTCTATCATAACAATCTTCCTTTTTCATTGACGGGTGCTCAGAAAAGGGTACTCAAAGAGATCCGGTATGATGTAGGAAGCGGCCGGCAGATGAATCGCCTGTTGCAGGGCGATGTAGGAAGTGGTAAGACACTGGTGGCATTGATGAGTATGTTGATGGCACTCGATAATGGTTATCAGGCTTGCCTGATGGCTCCTACGGAGATTCTGGCTAACCAGCACTATGAGACTATCAAAGAACTTCTGTTCGGTATGGATATCCGGATCGAACTACTTACCGGCTCCACCCGTAAAAAACAGCGGGAACCTATTTTATCCGGTTTACTTACGGGCGAAATAAATATCTTGATCGGTACCCATGCCGTATTGGAGAATACGGTCAATTTTGCTAAACTGGGTATGGTGGTAATTGACGAACAACACCGCTTTGGCGTTGCCCAGCGGGCACGGCTCTGGAGTAAGAACTTTAATCCTCCGCATGTATTGGTTATGACAGCTACTCCCATTCCCCGTACACTGGCCATGACCCTGTATGGAGATCTCGAAGTATCGGTCATTGATGAGCTACCACCCGGCCGTAAGCCTATTGTTACGGTACATCAATTTGATAACCGGCGTAAAAGTTTGTATGACTCTATCCGGAAGCAGATTGAAGAGGGACGGCAGGTCTATATTGTTTTTCCTCTTATTCAGGAGAGCGAAAAGATAGATCTGAAGAATCTGGAAGAGGGCTATCAGCATATTTGTGAAGAATTTTCCGGATACACGGTTTGTAAAGTACACGGGAAAATGAAAGCTGCCGAAAAAGATGCGGAGATGCAACGTTTCATCAGTGGAGAGGCTCATATTATGGTAGCAACCACGGTGATTGAGGTAGGAGTAAATGTACCCAATGCTTCTGTTATGGTGATAGAGAATGCAGAGCGTTTCGGCCTTTCGCAATTGCATCAGCTCCGGGGGCGTGTGGGCAGAGGGGCAGACCAGTCTTATTGTATATTAGTTACCACCCATAAACTAAGTGAAGATACCCGGAAACGTTTGCAGATCATGGTGGAATCGAACGATGGATTTGAGATAGCCGAAGCCGATCTTAAATTGAGGGGGCCTGGTGATCTGGAAGGGACGCAGCAAAGTGGGATCCCTTTTAATCTCAAAATTGCCAATCTGGCTCGGGATGGGCAGCTATTAGGGTATGCCAGAGAAATAGCTCAAGCTGTCATTGATGACGATCCTGAAGCTACAAAACCAGAGAATGAAGTTTTGTGGAAACAACTTAAATCCTTTCGCAAAACTCAGGTCAACTGGACATCCATCAGCTAAGAATTAACTTAATAAGTGTATAAAGGGGGTAAGGTGCTATAAAACATGTTTTTTTGTAAACCTTTCTTTGAATCCTTTGTTGAGGGGATTTTCTTCTGGGATGTTCACGGCAAATCTCTGAAAAATAGTTAATAAAGTATGCCTTGTATCAAAGTTTTTTCATATCTTTGAGCGAATTTCTAAAAAACCTTACTTGTATCATGATAGAAAAACACTGGTTATTTTAAAACCATGCACAGTACAGCGTAGTCTTATAGGCGAAATTGTTAATCGCTTTGAACGTAAAGGTTTACGTCTGGCAGGTATGAAAATGGTACAATTAACGGATGAAATTCTGAGTGAGCATTATGTACATCTGAGCACCAAATCTTTCTTTCAGCGGGTAAAGGATTCTATGATGACTGCCCCTGTAATAGTCTGTTGTTGGGAAGGTGTGGATGCTATTCAGGCTGTTCGGACATTGACAGGTCCAACGAACGGATGGTTGGCGGCTCCGGGAACTATACGTGGAGATTACAGTATGAGCTATCAGGAAAATATAGTACATGCTTCTGATTCACCGGAAACTGCTGCCATAGAATTAAAGAGATTTTTTAACCCCGAAGAATTATTCGAATACAAGCAGGTTACCTTCCCGTATATCTATGCTTGTGATGAGTATTAATTAGGAAAATTAGATAATGGAATTTAACTGGATTAAGAAAGTAGCGTTAGGAGCGGTTGCATTGGTGAGTCTGAATTCTTATTCGCAGGATCTTATAGTCCGACAGGCACCTATCGATAAGAAAGTAAAGAGCGTTGATTCATTAGCGTTACAAAAACAAATTAAAGCCGAGCAGGCCGAATATCCCGCATATAGTCTTTATCCTGAATGGGGTAACAAGAGTGTTAGTCTGGCAGGGCAAAAACTCAATATTCCCGAATCATACAAGATAGACCTGACAGGTTTCAGTATGCCGACGACCAATACACGTGTTACCTCACCGTTTGGCCCCCGTTGGAGAAGAATGCACAACGGAATTGATATTAAAGTACAGATAGGTGATACTATTTATGCTGCTTTTGACGGAAGAATACGTATCGTAAGTTTCGAACGTCGCGGCTATGGTAATTATGTGGTGATTCGTCACGATAACGGATTGGAAACTATATACGGTCACCTGTCCAAGCATCTGGTAAAAGAGAATGAATATATACAATCGGGACAACCGATCGGTCTGGGAGGAAATACAGGACGTTCCACCGGTTCTCACCTTCATTTTGAAACCCGTTTCATAGGTGTTGCCATCAACCCGGCTTTTATGTTTGACTTCCCGAACCAGGATATTGTAGCAGATTATTATACTTACCGCAGATCGGGTGGAAAGAGTACTTCGGTCTCTTCGGGTACCATGGCTTCGGCTCAGGGCGGTACTATCCGTTACCATAAAGTACAGAAGGGTGATACTTTGTCCAAGATTGCCAAACAGCGCGGTACGACGATAGATAAACTCTGTCAGCTTAACAGGATCAGTAAAACCACTGTACTCAGGGTAGGGCAGGTTTTACGTTGTTCATAAAAGAATTAGATTATAAATTCAGGAAGAGGGTACTTTAAATTATTTTAAAGTACCCTCTTTTCTTTTCTATGTAATTATTCTTACCTTTGTATTCTATTTATAACGAAATGAAAGATACCAAACAGCAATTCAAACATGCGATAGCCATTTGCCGCGATTTATTTGCCAAAAAGTTGCATGATTATGGTCCTGCCTGGCGTATTTTGCGTCCTGCCTCTGTCACTGATCAGATCTTTATTAAAGCCAATCGTATACGCAGTATTGAAGTAAAGGGAGTTTCCCTGGTCGATGAAGGCATCCGTTCGGAATTTATTGCGATCGTGAATTATGGTATTGTAGGTCTTATTCAACTGGAACTTGGATATGCGGAGATTGCTGATATTACCAATGAGGAGGCTCTCTCGTTGTATGATAAATATGCACAGGAGGCTTTAACGCTGATGCTGGCCAAAAATCATGATTATGATGAAGCGTGGCGTTCCATGCGGGTCAGTTCCTATACAGATCTTATCCTAATGAAAATTTATCGCACCAAACAGATCGAGTCGCTTGCTGGTAATACCCTGGTATCTGAAGGAATTGATGCCAACTATATGGATATGATCAATTACTCGGTATTTGCACTCATAAAACTGGAGTTTGGAGAATAAACATCTACATAAAGCACTTGTTTTCTGGACCACCTTGTGTCGCCTTATCCTGGGAATGGTTTTTATTTTCTCAGGATTTGTCAAAGCGGTCGATCCGTTGGGAAGCCAGTATAAGATAGAAGATTATCTGGAAGCATTCAACCTGGCTGCCTATGTTCCTGCTTTTATTCCGCTCCTGGCAGCTGTTTTACAGGGAGTGGTAGAGTTTGTCCTGGGAGTATGGCTGACGCTGGGTATCCGTCGCAAGATTAGTACCTATTCTATCCTGGTGATCATGTGTTTGATGACTCCCCTGACTCTTTATCTGGCCCTGGAGAATCCGATCTCCGACTGTGGCTGTTTCGGGGACGCCTGGGTGCTTACCAACTGGCAGACATTCTGGAAGAATATAGGATTACTGATCGCTGCTGTAAGTGTGTTTAAGTGGAGACGACTTCTTTTCCCGGTGATCAGTGAAAAATCACAGTGGATTGTAGCAATTTATACTATATTCTTTATTTTTGCTATTACAGGCTATTGCCTCAACCGATTGCCGGTGCTGGATTTCCGGCCCTATCGCATTGGGAACAGCATTCCGGAAGGGATGAGTATTCCTCCGGGTGCAGTGCCGAACCGGTACGAAAGTCGTTTTATTCTGGAAAAGGATGGAGTAAAACAAGAGTTTACCCTGGAGAATTATCCGGATAGTAGCTGGACTTTTATAGAAGCCCGGTCTGTGTTGGTTCAAAAAGGATATAAACCCTCTATTCACGATTTCTCCATTGTTACGGAAGAGGAGGGAGAGGATATAACGGAAGAGGTCTTGAGTGATCCCGGTTATACGTTCCTGCTTATTGCTCATCGTCTGGAAAAGGCGGATGACGGAAATATTGATCTGATCAATGAAATATATGACTACAGTGTAGAGAATGGATATGCTTTTTATTGTCTCACTTCTTCATCAGATGAAGATATTGAGAACTGGAGAGAGCGTACCGGTGCCGAATATCCGTTTGCTTTTACAGATGATATTACACTGAAAACCATTATACGGGCCAATCCCGGACTGCTGCTGCTGAAAGAAGGAGTGATCCTGAATAAGTGGAATCATACGGAGGTACCCGATGAATATGCACTTTCGGATCGCCTGGAGAACCTGGAGCTGGGCAGGGTAAAAAAGGTAAATGACATGAATACAATGGGGCGGATTATCCTTTGGTTCTTTCTGCCGTTGTTCTTTGTATTGGGTATAGACCGTTTGTGGTTAAAAAGAAAAAAATAATTT
>JAJQBG010000125.1 GCA_021203405.1 Bacteroides sp. | reverse complement strand
GCATAACTATGCCAATTAGATGAAACAGTTGTGCCAAGGTTATGGAAATAAAGTTTATTATATATCTTTCTTTGTACGGCAGAGATTAAGTAAAAAATCTGTTGTGATTGGAAAGCAGACTCCCAGTGAACAGTGTGATTTTTATCCGGCGCTTTATAGTTCCTCCCGGTTAGGCTCTTTTGTTCGTATGTCTTAAATGTATAAGATCAATAGCAGGTATATATCCGTTTATAAAGCCTTTAACCCCCTCATATTACATTCCTTTTACAGAAATCCCTTTCTTTCTTCGTTTTTTATCACTAATTTTGTAAACATCCCGTTTGTAATCTTATTATAATATCTGTTTAAAGTTTACGTAACAATGCGCCTCTATATTTGTCGCATCAAACTAATATAGAATATGAAATTCGGTAAAATTACAACATTTATTTGTGGGACCATGCTAACGCTTTCGGCCGTAGCGCAGGAGGCGGAGTTAACCCCCCCCTTGAAGAACTTCAACAACAAACGGCAGCACTACAAAGCGAAGTTGCTAAGCTAAAGAAATTCAAAGTTTCGGGTTATGTACAGGCACAGTACCAATGGGGACAGGAAAATGCTTCCCTGAAAGTGGGTAACAGCAATGAAAAGAAAGATGACTCTTTCAACCGGATCGGTATCCGTCGCGGACGTATCAAATTTACATACGAGGAAGGCATTGCTTCCGGAGTATTCCAGCTGGATATTACTGAAAAAGGGGTAGGCTTTAAAGATGCTTACCTGAATATTAAAGATCCCTGGATCAAAACCAACTCTTTCCGGGCCGGGGTATTTGATCGTCCTTTCGGAAATGAGATCAGCTATTCCTCTTCCCGTCGTGAATCTCCGGAACATTCTACCGTTTTCCAGACACTTTTTCCGGACGAAAGAGACCTGGGAGCGATGCTGATCCTGCAGGCTGCCAAAACTTCTCCGTGGAATTTCCTGAAACTAGAGGCCGGACTTTTCGCCGGTAACGGGATTAAACAGGAAACAGATAGCCGGAAAGACTTTATCGGACATCTGACTGCTAATAAGACTTTCGGTAGTTCTTCTGCTTTCGGTGTAGGAGTCTCTTACTACCACGGTAGTGTATATCAGAGCAGTGAGAATGTCTACAAAATGAAAGATGGTGGATTTATAGTAGATAGTAAGGAGAGTAATATAGGTAAATATGCCAAACGTCAGTATGTAGGCTTTAATGCTCAGTATTCGGTATATAGTACAGCCGGTATGACCCAGATCCGGGCTGAATATCTTTTCGGACAACAACCGGGTACCTCTTCCAGTACCAAAAGTCCCAATTCTTCTTCTTTGCCGGAAAACCAGGATACTTATATCAGGAACTTTAACGGTGGATATGTGATCCTTGTACAGGATTTAGGTAAAACTCTTCTTTCGGCGGTTCTGAAGTTCGACTGGTATGATCCCAATACTAAAATATCAGGCGATGAAATAGGTAAGGAAGACCATACATCCAAGGCGGATATTTCGCAGAATACTTTCGGACTGGGGCTTCTTTGGAGGATCAATCCCAATCTTCGTTTGCAGGCCTACTACGAGTTCAACAGCAACGAAAAAACAGCCAACCTGAGTGGATACAATGACAACAGAAAAGACGATGTATTTACTCTGCGTATGCAATATAAATTCTAAGAAAACAATAGGTTAAGTAAATAAGATAAATAACAGAAATATGAAAAAGTTAGTATTATTATTCGTAGCAGTGGCTTTGTCCACCAATATCTCTTTTGCACAACGTATCAAAGGTTCTGATACGGTACTTCCGTTGTCACAGAAAGAAGCCGAAAACTTTATGAAAGCCAATCCTTCACAGACAGTGACTGTTACCGGTGGAGGTAGTGGCGTAGGTATTTCAGCGTTGATCGAAGGAACAACTGATATTGCACAGCTTTCCCGTAAGATCAAGTTCGACGAAAAACAGAAACTTCAGGAAGGTGGTAAGAACGTAAAAGAGGTAACGATTGCTTATGACGCACTGGCAGTAGTGGTTCACCCGGGAAACAAAGTAACCAATCTTACCCGCGAACAGCTGGAAGGTATCTTTACCGGTAAGATCAAGAACTGGAAAGAGGTGGGTGGAGACGATGAAAAGATCGTTCCTTATGCACGTGAAACCTCTTCGGGTACCTACGAATTCTTTAAAGAGAGTGTGTTAAAGAACAAGAACTATATGAACGGTATTATGAGTATGCCTGCTACCGGATCTATTATCCAGTCTATCAGCCAGACAAAAGGTGCCATCGGTTATGTAGGGCTTGCTTACCTGAATAAAGATGTAAAAGCGGTACATGTATCTTACGATAAAGGAGCTACTTTTACAGAGCCTTCTGTCGCAAACGCTAAGAATGAGACTTATTCGATCGTTCGTCCGCTCTATTTCTATTACGAGAACGGTTCTGAAAAACTGGTAAAACCTTTTATTGACTATGTACTTTCAGACGAGGGCCAGAAGATCGTAAGCGAGATCGGATTCATTACAGTAAAGTAAATTCACTCCGTACAGACAATAGCTGATTAACGTGAAGGGCAGCCTGATGGCTGCCTGCGTTATTCCCTCAGAACCAAAACAGAATGAAACAGCTGAGAAAAATAGTTGAACGTATCATTGAAAGTATCCTTACTGTAAGCGGTGCCGTTACCAGTATTGTGATCCTGCTGATCATTATCTTTCTTTTTAAAGAAGGATTCGGGCTTTTTAACAGTCCTGCGGTAGAGAGTGGATACTCACTGTGTGTAAATGAATCCAACCCTGTCAATTACCTCTCTCCTTACCAGATCAAAGAGATCTATGACTGGGAGATTGAGAACTGGAAAGAAGTGGGTGGAAAAGATGAAGAGATAGAACCGTTCCGTTTCGAAGAGATATTCGGTCATTATTCCGAAGAGGAGATGGGAGAGAATTATGAATATCTTCCCGAAAAACTGGGAGAATATATTGCGGCCAATCCCAATGTGGTTGCATTTATTCCAAACCAGTTCCTGCCTTCCGGTATGCCCGGAGTAAAGGTTTTACGGGATAGTAAGATCACCTTTTTCGACTTTTTCGGTGGAAAAGAATGGATGCCTACTGCTACACCTGCACCGCAGTTCGGGGTACTTCCCCTGATACTTGGTACGCTTTGGGTAAGTATTTTTGCTATCCTGATCGCTCTCCCGTTAGGATTGGGAGTGGCTATCTATCTTTCAGAGTTGGCCAGTGAAAAGATGCGTAAAATACTTAAGCCTACTATTGAGCTTCTGGCCGGTATTCCTTCCGTTGTTTACGGATTTTTCGGGCTGGTGGTGATCGTTCCCCTTATCCAGAAAGTATTTAACCTCCCGGTAGGAGAGACTGCTATAGCAGGTAGTGTGGTGCTGGGTATTATGGCACTTCCTACTATTATTACCGTGGCCGAAGATTCTATGCGTAATACGCCCCGTGCCATGAGAGAGGCGAGTCTGGCCCTGGGAGCTACCCACTGGCAGACCATTTACCGGGTGATCATCCCCTATGCTATTTCCGGAATATCGGCTGCTGTCGTACTTGGTATCGGACGTGCTATCGGTGAGACAATGGCGGTACTGATGGTAACCGGTAATGCTGCCGTTATGCCTACGAGCCTGTTTGAACCGGTGCGTACCATTCCGGCTACTATTGCTGCCGAACTGGGTGAAGCCCCTAACGGAGGTGCTCATTACCAGGCGCTCTTTATGCTTGGTTGTATCCTCTTCCTGATCACCATGATCATCAGTATCAGTGCCGAGGTGATATCAAAACGTCAACCTAATAAAGGATTATAAGAAATGGATAAGAAACTTAGCCAAAAGATAGCATTTATCATTTTCAGGAGTTTGGGTATCCTGGTAGTAGGTATCCTCTTCTGGATACTCGGATTTATTATCTATAACGGTATCGGAGTGATCAGCTGGGAATTTCTGACTACTGCACCTACCAACGGAATGACTGCCGGAGGTATCTTCCCAGCCATTGTCGGAACCTTCTGTCTGGTGATCGGTAGTATGGTGGTTGCTTTTCCTATCGGGGTCATGTCTGCCATTTATACCACTGAATATGCCGGGAACGGACAGGTGATCAGGTTCATTCGGGTAATGACCAATAACCTGAGCAGTATTCCCTCTATTATTTTCGGTCTTTTCGGGATGGCTCTCTTTGTAAATACCCTCGGTTTCGGCGACTCTATTATTGCCGGTTCGCTGACCCTGGGATTATTGGTATTGCCCTTAGTGATCCGTACTACCGAAGAGGCCCTCAAAGCTATTCCTGACTCTTTCCGTACCGGAAGTCTTACCCTGGGAGCTACTAAACTCCAGACTATCTGGAGAGTGATCCTCCCTATGGCATTTCCCAATATTATTACGGGACTTATTCTGGCAGTCGGCAGGGTATCGGGGGAGACGGCTCCCATTCTTTTTACGGTAGCTGCCTACTTCCTTCCCAAACTTCCTACCAGTATTTTCGATCAGGTGATGGCGCTGCCTTACCACCTCTATGTGATTGCTACCAGTGGTACCGACCTGGAGGCAACCCGCCCGCTGGCTTATGGGACAGCTTTGGTATTGATCGCCATTGTGTTGATCATGAACCTGCTTGCTACCTTCCTGAGACGTTATTTCAGTAAAAAAGTAAAGACAAATTAAAACAAAATGATAGAAGCTAAGAACGTAAATTTTTACTATGGTGATTTCCATGCACTGAAAGGGATCGACATGGTAATGGAAGCCAATACGGTAACTGCCTTTATCGGGCCGTCAGGATGTGGTAAATCTACCTTTCTGAGGCTCTTCAACCGTATGAACGATTTAATACCCGGTTGCCGCCTGGAGGGTGAATGCCTGATCAACGGAAAGAATATATACGACAAATCGGTCGATGTGGACGATCTTCGGAAAGAGGTCGGTATGGTCTTCCAGAAACCCAATCCTTTTCCCAAGTCTATTTTTGAGAATGTGGCTTACGGACTTCGGGTAAACGGAGTCAGTGATAAGGAATTTATCCGTCAGCGTGTGCAGGAGTCGCTGGAAGGGGCTGCCCTGTGGGACGAGGTAAAAGATAAACTGAAAAAATCGGCTTTCGAACTCTCCGGAGGTCAGCAGCAGAGACTCTGTATTGCCCGTGCCCTGGCTATCTCTCCCTCTATCCTGTTAATGGATGAACCGGCTTCGGCCCTTGACCCCATCTCTACTTCCAAGATCGAGGAACTGATCTATGCATTGAAAGAGAAGTATACCATTGTGATCGTTACGCATAATATGCAGCAGGCTGCCCGTGTCAGTGATAAAACCGGTTTCTTTATGTTGGGCGAACTGGTAGAGTTCAGCGATACTAAAAAGATATTTATCAATCCGGAGAAAGAGCAGACCCAGCGTTATGTGACCGGGCGTTTCGGATAATTCATTAAATAAAATAAGAAAATGAAACATACAGAAAAAGAACTCCTTGCTTTGCGGGAGGAGGTTAGTGAAATGTGGAGACTGGTAGCTTCACAGCTGGATAAGGCTAAGCAGGCGTTTCTGACCGGAGATGTAGAACTGGGCCGGGAAGTGATCAGCCGCGAAAAGCGTGTCAATACTTTCGAACTGAAGATTGAAAGCGATTGCGAAAACTATATTGCTCTTTTTAATCCGGTAGCTATCGACCTTCGCCTGGTACTTTCGGTGATGAAGATATGCAGTACCCTGGAGCGTATCGGCGACTTTGCAGAAGGGATTGCCCGTCACGTGGTAGATGATACCTGTAACAAGCTGACCGCTGCCCTGAAAGATGAACTGGAACTGGAAAAGATGTTCAATGTGGTATTGGGAATGCTACAGGATAGCTACGATGCCCTGGAATCTGAAAATACCAAACTTTCCGGCAAGATCTTATCGGCTGACGAAGAGGCGGATACCTTGTATACGAATGCAATGACTAAATTGGCTACCTATATTGAGACCAATCCGGCTCATGCAGCCTGTTGCCTGAAAACCATGGTGGTGATCCGTAAAATTGAACGTATTGGTGATCATTGCAGTAATATTGTAGAAGAGATTGTGTTTTATATTGATGCTAAAGTATTGAAACATAGCAAAAATAAAGATTCATGAAAACCATAATCCTGTGGTAAGATGGTCCTTTCACAGGTTTCATTATATTATTTGACGTTTTATATTTTGGATGAGAGTGCCTGTGAAGGTGCTCTTTTCTTTAATGCATATTCCTTCTTAACGTAGAATCCCGTATTTCCAACCGGGTGGGTACTACTATCTGGCGTACCGTTCCTTTTCCTTGTATCGCCTCCAGTAATAGGTGGCAGGCGGTTTCACCCATTTCATAAGTGGGGTGTGTTACTGCGGTGAGGGTGGGTTCTACATAGTTGGCATGTTCCTCATCCGTATATCCGATCAGGGAGAGATCGTCCGGTATCCGGAGTTTCCGTTTTCGTATCTCTTTCATGGCTGCAAAGGCCAGTGTATCATTCATTGCCAGAATCGCTTCGGGCGGACGGGGGAGTGAAAGCAGGCGGCGGGTGGCTTCTCTTCCTTCCTGATAAGACATCTTTTGGCACACAATCAACTCTTTTTCAATGGGGATCTTATAGGTATGAAGTGCTTCAAGGTATCCTCTTTTCCGTAGGGTGACGATCTCCAGGTGATTGGAACCGCCGATAAAGCCAATCCGGTTTGCTCCCCGACGTATCAGCAGTTCGGTAGCTTTGCGTGCTGATTCCACATTGTCGGAAACTACACAGGAAAAATTTTCTTTCAGGCATACCCGGTCGAAGAAAATAAGGGGAATATTGAGATTCTTAATGGCTTCAAAGTGTTTATACTCCCGGGTTTCCTGAGAAAGGCAGGCTGCAATACCTTCTACCCGTACATTGACTAAATTCTCCAGACACTCCTTTTCCCGTTCGTATTGTTCGTACGAGGAGGTAATGATCACAGAGTAACCCTCTTTGCGGGCTGTATCACTGATACCGCTGATGATGGAGGAGTAGAAGTGGCTTACGATCTCCGGTACAATAATACCGATAAGGCGCGGGGCATCTTTGAGTAGGCTCATGGCAAACGGATTGGGGCGGTAGTTCCACCGACGGGCCAGTTCCTGTACCTTTTCACGTGTTTCCGGTCCGATTTCCGGACTGTTTTTAAGAGCTCTTGACACGGTTGAGACCGAGACTCTCAGTTCCCGGGCTATATCTTTGAGGGATATATGCTTTTTTTTCCATAACTACTTCATTTTCCTGCAAATCTAACCATTTTCAGAGGTTACGCAAAGCTTTGCGTCACTTTTTCGCCGGCCGATAAAACGTTCTTTGTTGTAAACCTATACCTTTGAGAAAACATAAAAAAAACAAATAAGCCATGAAGTATACGGAAATAGGGAAAACAGGTATGAAAGTCTCCGGACTTAGTTTCGGAGCCTCTTCGCTGGGAGGGGTATTTCACGATATTCGTGAAGCAGAGGCCTTGCAGGCGGTATTTACAGCTGTTGAAAAGGGAATGAATTTTATCGATGTTTCTCCTTATTACGGTCATTACAAGGCTGAAACTGTATTGGGAAAAGCCTTAAAAGATATTCCCAGAGACGCTTATTATCTCTCTACCAAAGTAGGACGGTATGGAGAGAATGGAGTAAATACCTGGGATTATTCGGCGGCCCGTGCTAAAAGCAGCATTTATGAGAGCCTGGAGCGGTTGAATATTGACTATGTGGATCTGATCAATGTGCACGATGTAGAGTTTGCGGATCTGGATCAGGTGGTCAATGAAACGTTACCTGCATTGGTAGAGCTTAAAAAAGAGGGAGTAGCCCGCCATGTGGGAATAACCGACCTTCAATTAGAGAATTTAAAGTGGGTGGTAGAACATGCTCCTGTGGGAAGTATTGAAAGTGTACTGAGCTTTTGCCACTATTGTTTATGTGATGATAAGCTGGGAGATTTCCTGGATTTCTTCGAAGAGCATGAAATTGGGGTGATCAATGCTTCACCGCTTTCCATGGGATTACTCTCCAGCAGAGGGGTACCGGCCTGGCATCCGGCTCCCAAGCCTTTGGTGGAAGCGTGTCAGAAGGCGGCTCAGCATTGTGCATCCAGGAACTATCCCATTGAGAAGCTGGCGATGCAGTATGCGGTAAGTAATCCCCGTATTGCTACTACACTCTTTAGTTCGGCCAATCCGGATAATGTAGTACGTAATATTGAATATATAGAGGAACCGATTGATTGGCAACTGGTAGAGGAAGTGAAAGAGATCATAGGAGAACAACAGCGGGTAAGCTGGGCCAATTCTTAATCCTATAGGTATGAATTATCCCATTATTGATGCCCATGCCCATTTGTGGCTCCGGCAGGATACGGAAGTAGATGGATTACCTATCCGTACTTTGGAAAATGGCCGCTCTCTGTTTATGGGAGAGATCCGGCAGATGGTACCTCCTTTTATAATAGATGGACAGAATACGGTGGAGATCTTTCTCTCTAATATGGATTATGCCCAGGTATCGGCTGCGGTTATTACACAGGAATTTATTGATGGTATACAGAATGAGTATCTGGCCGAAGTAGCAGCCCGATATCCGGATCGTTTCCTGGTATGCGGGATGTGCGAATTCCGTAAACCCGGATTTCTGGAAGAGGGAAAGGAACTTATTGAAAAAGGTTTCCGGGCGATTAAAATTCCTGCCCAACGTTTATTGTTAAAGGAGGGACGGATTTACCTGAACAGTCCGGAAATGATGGAACTATCCCGGATCATGGAAGAGAAAGATATAATTCTTTCCATTGATTTGGCCGATGGTAATACCCAGACCGGAGAACTACGGGAAGTGATCGAGGAGTATCCTGCCCTGAAAATAGCTATCGGACATTTTGGTATGGTCACCCGGGAAGGGTGGCTGGAACAGATACGGCTGGCCCGTTATCCGGAGGTATGGATCGAGTCGGGTGGAATTACCTGGCTCTTTAACGATGAATTTTATCCGTTTGCAGGGGCTGTACGTGCTATCAAAGAGGCGGCTGATGAGGTGGGAATGGAGAAACTAATGTGGGGCTCTGATTATCCCCGTACCATTACCGCTATTACTTACCGGATGTCTTACGACTTTGTAGTAAAATCTCCGGAACTTACCGATCGGGAAAAGGCTCTTTTCCTGGGTGAGAATGCCAAAGCTTTCTATGGATTTAAGGATCTGATAGAACTGTCTTATATTAAAAACATGTCTGAATAAAAGGTGTGTATGGAAAAAGAGAATGGTGCCGTCGGATACCGGGTAAAAGAGTATCACCAGCCTGTAAAGCGGTATTGTCAGACACTGGATCTGAAAGAGGATCCGGAGTTGATCGCTGAATATGTAAAACGTCATTCCGAAAGTGGATCGTGGCCTGAAATACGGGAGGGTATTCGTGAAGTAGGTATTCTGGAAATGGAGATCTACCTGCTTGGTACCCGCCTTTTTATGATCGTAGAGACTCCTCTTGATTTTGAGTGGGAAACAGCGATGAAGAAGCTGGCTACTTTGCCTCGTCAGGCAGAGTGGGAGGAGTATATGTCTATCTTTCAAGTGGCTGATCCCGGAGCTACTTCGCAGGAGAAGTGGAAGATGATGGATCGTATCTTCCGTTTGTATTAAGAAACTATTTTATAAAAAAGAGTATAATGAAAGCAATTCAGATAACTGCTCCTTACCGGATGGAAGTGAGCGATATTCAGAAACCGGAGGTAAAAGCCGGTGAAGTATTATTAAAGATTAAATATGTAGGGTTTTGCGGCTCGGATCTTAATACCTATCTGGGTAAAAACCCGATGGTAAAGCTTCCTATTATTCCCGGACATGAAGTAGGGGCTATTATTGAAACGGTAGGAGAGGGAGTACCCGAAGGATTTAAACCTGGGATGCATGTAACAGTGAATCCATACACCAATTGCGGTACTTGTGCCTCTTGCCGGAACGGGCGGGTAAATGCCTGTGCCTGTAATCAGACCTTTGGCGTACAACGTCATGGAGCTATGACGGAGTATCTTGCTTTGCCGTGGCAAAAAGTGATTCCGGCCGGAGATATTATGCCCAGGGATTGTGCCCTGATAGAGCCCATGAGTGTCGGGTTTCATGCAGTAGCCCGGGGAGAGGTAACTGATATTGATACGGTGATGGTCATTGGGTGTGGTATGATTGGTATCGGTGCCATTGTACGGGCTGCTCTTAGAGGGGCAACTGTAATTGCAGTGGATATTGATGATCAGAAACTGGATCTGGCAAAAAGAGTAGAGGCTACTTATACCATTAACTCTAAGAGCGAAAATGTACAGGAACAGCTGGCGGCCTATACGGCAGGGTATGGTGCGGACGTAGTGATTGAAGCTGTAGGAAGCCCGGTTACCTATGTCATGGCCATTGATGCGGTTGCATTTACCGGACGGGTAGTATGTATTGGGTATGCGCAGAGCGAGGTCTCTTTCCAGACTAAATATTTTGTACAGAAAGAGATGGATATCCGTGGCTCCAGGAATGCATTGCCTGCCGATTTCCGGGCGGTGATCAACTACCTGAACAGAGGTACCTGTCCGAAAGATGAGCTTATTTCTGCTGTGGTGACCCCGGAACAGGCACTGGAAGCTATGCAGGCTTGGGCGGCCGATCCGGGTAAAGTATTCCGGGTATTGGTAGAGTTTTAAAAACTTTTTTGAAAAAGAGAGTCTTTTATAAAATGGAAGATATGTTTCCCTATTTATAACCTTTATATTGTTGTAGAGTGATTACCGCTGGTCTGTAAAAAGTCAGCGGTAATTTTTTATCAAAAATCCAGCAATAAAGGCTCCCTATAGTGTTTTTATAATATTTCTCTGACGCTCAAAGTAGTGGATCCGTTCCATCTCACCGCTTACTGATATTTTTACCGAAGATTTTTTCAGGGATTGAGCTAAGCCTTTGAGAGGAGCAATACTATTGGGATTCATTGAAAAAAGATCATTCAGATTGACAAGTTTTACATACGAGCAGCAATGCTCCTTAGAGGAGATATAACTATAACTGGACTCAATGCTCATCTGAGTTATATAGAGATCAACTTTCTTACCGGTTTCAAATTCTCCGTGAATGGCTATATTCTCTATATAATCCAAAAGATCAAATAATTCCTGTTTCAGTACCTCCGTATCTTCGGTAGTAATATATTTAATTTTCCGGAAGTAAAGAATATCATTGACCAGGCATTGAAATATTTTTTCATCAAAAATATAATAGGTATAACCGGCTTGCATAATTGCTTTCCGGTAAAGGTCATTGAAATGGAGTAATTGTTCTGAGACATTTATTTCCCGAAAAGGAGGAAGTTTGGCATATTTACCATACTGGTACATCCATTTATAAAGAGTGAACAGATATAGCTGACCATGTTCCCTGCTTTTCACCAAATTAAGAGGAAGTGTATTGTAAGCAAAACCCAGTTCGGAGGAGGGATCATTCTTTACAGTGGAAACTTTCTTTATACAGAGATCGGTATATTGTATTTGTTCTTCGGGTATATTGAAAAAGTCGTAATCCAGCAAATGGAAAAGAATCTCTTCCATGGAATGGTTCTCAATAATATGATCCAAAGAGATGCTGTAATGTCGGGCTATTTGTTCGATCTCAGCAAAGGAGAATGCTACGTCTTTGCGTAGTCGTCTGTATACAGCTTCTTTTTCAATACATAGTAACTCCATGAGTTGTCCCATAAGGACTTTCTTGTCAGGAATTTTTTTTTTGTAAAGCATCCAAAAAAAGCTGATAAGCCTGGCTTTTCATACTTAGAATTAAAAAATGAGTTGATTACTATAGTGAAGTCATTCTGACTTCCGTGTATGAGAAATATAGGCAGAGGGGGGGGGACTATGTTTCGCGTATTTTCGCGACGTGAAAATACAAAAAAGTTTCTTCAAACGGTTTGTTTTTTATGCTAAAAAATATCAGGAAACTGTTTTTATAGGCTTATTCTGTTCTCAGGAAAGATCTTTTCGATCACCATTCTTCGAACTGTAAGGTAAGCTGCTCCCATTTTTCTTTCTCTTCCGATCTTTCTTCATAAGGATGCGAAACAGAAAGGCCGATCAACCGGATGGGGTGTTCTTCGCTGTATTCTATCTCTTTAAGGAGTTTTTTTGCAAGTGGAAGTATTTTATCTAATGTGTAGAGCTCATACGGTACAGTCAGGGTACGGGTACGCTGTACAAAATCATTGTATTTTATTTTCAGCGTGAGGCTTTTTCCCCGGAACTCTTTTTGGGAGAGACGCTCTATAAGCTCCCGGGCTACATGATAGAGTTCGATAATTACAGATGATTCTATCCAGATATCTTTTTCCAGGGTATTCTCACAACCGATAGATTTCCGGATACGTTCCGGCTCTACCGGACGGTTATCTATTCCCCGGGCAAAATCGTAATAGATTTGACCTACTTTCCCGAAGTGACGATTCAGCATATCCAGCGAACAGGAGCGTAGCTGTTCTCCGTTGTGAATACCTAATTTATGCATCTTTTGTGCGGTTACCTTTCCTACTCCCCAGAAAGATTCAATCGGGAGCCGGGAGATGAAATCGAGTGCCTGTCCCGGATGTATGGTACAAAGTCCGTCGGGTTTACGGTAGTCGGAAGCTATTTTTGCCAGGAATTTATTGTAAGAAATTCCGGCTGAGGCTACCAGGTTGAGCCGGGAGCGTATTTTATCTTTAATTTCCCGGGCAATATCTACAGCCAGTGATATATCAGCCTTATTATGAGTGACGTCCAGAAAGGCTTCATCCAGGGAAAGAGGCTCTACCAAATCGGTGTATTCATGGAAAATATCCTGTATGTGTCCGGAAACCTCTTTGTAGTATTCCATACGTCCTTTTATAAAGATCAGGTCAGGACAAAGTTGTTTGGCTTTCAGTGAGGAGAGTGCAGAACGTACTCCATATTTCCGGGCTTCGTAACTGGCTGCTGCCACTACTCCACGCTCGCCGGAATGTCCTACGGCAATGGCTTTACCTTGTAGTTCAGGATTATCCCGCTGTTCTATGGAGGCATAAAAAGCGTCCATATCAATATGTATGATCTTACGTTCCGGCATGGTGTAAAAAAGGGGATTTTTGAGTTTTCGAAGATTTGTCTGATCAAAAGTAATAGAAAAAACAGGAGATAACATGAGATATATTCTTTTTAA
>JAJQBG010000383.1 GCA_021203405.1 Bacteroides sp. | reverse complement strand
GTCTATTTCTTTTTGGGAAATATGGATAAAGGAATAGTAAAACACGATAGCTATACTCTCTTTAAGTTAACACACGAATATACCGGTATGAAAAACTTTTTCTTTTTGTCTCTTTTTCTCTTTGCCGGCTTTCTCTTTGCGGGAGAAAATCGTTTAAAGTTATGGTATGATAAACCTGCGAACCGTTTTGAAGAAGCTTTACCTTTGGGAAACGGTCGTTTGGGTGTGATGGTGTATGGTGGAGTAGAACGGGAAATCCTTAACCTGAATGAAGAGACTTTATGGGGAGGAGGTCCTACGGATACAAACCCTACTCCGGATGCCCCGGACTATTTGCCGGCAGTACGGGAAGAACTTTTTCGTGGGAACTGGAGTGAGGCTTCCCGGATTCTCCGTAATATTCAGGGGCCTAATTGCCAGTCTTTTGTACCCCTGGGAAATCTCTATCTGGATCAGGATACCAAAGGTTTGCCGGTAAATTATTACAGGGAGCTGGATTTGGAAAGAGCGGTTTCTACCACACGTTACACGATTGACTCTACAGAATATATCCGGGAACTATTTGTTTCGGCTCCTGATCAGGTAATTGTTATAAAGATCAGCGCCTCCAGACCAGGATCGATTCATCTGCGGGTAAGAGGCGATACACCTTTTGAAGGAAGTGTGGTAAAAAGTGTCTCTTCCGATGAATTTGTTCTTTCCGGGCAACTGCCGTGGCAGATAAACTCGGCTCGTAATTTTCCTTTGGAGTATGTAGGAGCGCAGGGAGAAAGAGGGATGCGTTATCAGTACCGTGTAAAAGCTTTGACAGTAGACGGCACCCTTACTACCATACCTGATTTACAAATAACCGGTGCTACGGAGGTAACTCTGTTCGTTTCGGCGGCCACCAGTTTTAACGGGTACGATAAGAGGCCCGATTTACAGGGAAAAGATGAGGATGCGGTAGCCCGGGAGTATCTTGATAATGCCATGGCTATAGAGTATGATCAATTACTGGAAAACCATACCAACGACTATCAATCCTATTTTAACCGGCTGGAATTACACCTGGGAGAAAATGAGGCAGAGCTTCTTCCTACCGATGTGCGTTTAAAAAATTATGCCGCGGGAAAGGAAGATCCCTCCCTGGAATCTCTCTATTTTCAGTTTGGCCGTTATCTGTTGATCTCCTATTCACGTCCCGGTGGTATACCTGCTAACTTACAGGGTATCTTGAATCACCACACCCGCCCTTCGTGGGGGAGTAATTTTACTACCAATATTAATCTGCAAATGAACTACTGGCCCGCTGAGCCTCTGGGATTGGGAGACCTCACAGAACCGTTGATCACTTTTATTCAACAGGCAGCTGTAACCGGTAGGGAGATCGCATCCAATTTTTATAAAATGAAGGGATGGGCCTTTCATCATAACTCCGATATCTGGGCACATGCTAATCCGGTGGGGCACCAGAAAGGAGATCCCAAATGGGCTAACTGGTCTTTAGGCTCTCCGTGGCTTTCTCAGCATTTATACGAGCATTATAGATTTACTATGGATAAGACCTACCTACTGGAGATCGCTTATCCACTGATGAAAGAGGCGGCTGAATTCTGTAAAGAGTGGATGATAGAAAAAGATGGATATCTCATTACTGCTCCTTCTACTTCGCCGGAGAATGTATTTATTGATGAAAAAGGGAATAAAGGGGTGGTGACCCTTGCCTCTACTATGGATATGCAGATCCTCTGGGACTTATACACCAATCTGATAGAGGCTTCCGGGATCCTGGGAATAGATGCGCAGTTAAGAGAAGAGTGGGAAGAAACACGCGAAAAACTTTTTCCTATGCGTATAGGAAAGAGGGGCAATCTGATAGAGTGGTATAGAGATTGGGAAGATGAAGATCCGGAGCACCGGCATGTTTCTCATCTGTTTGGTCTTCATCCGGGAAGACAGATCTCTCCTCTTACTACTCCTGAGTGGGCAGCCGCGGCCGGAAAGACACTTGAAACGAGAGGAGATGGAGGCACAGGCTGGAGCAAGGCGTGGAAAATCAACTTCTGGGCGCGTTTGTTAGACGGAGATCACGCTTATAAGATGTATAGAGAACTTCTTTCTACTTCTACTTTACCCAATCTTTTTGATACTCACCCTCCTTTTCAGATAGATGGTAATTTTGGGAGTATTGCCGGAGTAGGAGAGATGTTATTACAAAGCCAGTATGGAGAGCTACATCTTTTACCGGCTTTACCTGAAAAGTGGAAAGAAGGATTAGTGAAAGGGCTGAGGGCTCGTGGAGGATATAAAGTAGATATGAACTGGAAAGACGGGGATCTCTCCCACGCTGTTATATATACTTCTCAGGAAGGAGAGTGTGTCATCCGTACTTCTGTTCCGGTTAGAGTAGAAAAGGAAAATTACCATAGTGTAAAGGAGGATGATTATTATATAACACGGATGAGAACCGTTCCGGATGGATGCTATTCTATTGTACTTAAATAAATTGCTGTTATGAAAAACTTTTTCTTTTTGATTTTCTTTGCTGTAACAACATGGGTCTTTGCCCAGCCTGCCTATGACTATTCCCAATTAAAACGCGAGAAGCCGGGACGGGGAGTTGTAGCCGTCCGTGAGAATTCCGACACAGTCTTTGTTGCCTGGAGATATCTCTCTTCCGACGCTATAAAGACCACTTTCAATGTTTACCGGAATGGAAAAAAGATAAATAGCTCACCGGTGAAGGAGGTGACTTTTTATCAGGACTATTATTCGGAAAATGAAAAATGTGTATATACGGTGGTTCCTGTCAGGGGAAGAAAAGAGCAAAAAGAGGGGAGTGGAAGTTATACACTACCTGCTGATGCCCCGATCGGTTATATTAATATTCCGTTGGATGTTCCTCCGGGCGGAGTGACACCTGCAGGAGATAAGTATACTTATCAGGCCAATGATGCCTCTATCGGGGATGTGGACGGAGATGGTGAATATGAGATCATTCTGAAGTGGTCTCCCACTAATGCCCGGGATAATTCGCACCACGGATATACCGGAAATACCTTGCTGGATTGCTATCGCCTGGACGGTACCCGTTTGTGGCGCATTGATCTGGGGAGGAATATTCGCTCCGGAGTCCATTATACACAGTTCATGGTGTATGACCTGGATGGAGATGGAAAGGCCGAAGTGGTGGTGAAGACGGCTGACGGCACGATAGATGGTCTGGGAAAAGTGATTGGAGATGCTTCCCTGGATTACCGGAATTCGAACGGCCGGGTACTGGAAGGAAATGAGTATCTTACTGTCTTTAGCGGGCTTACCGGAGAGGCTCTTTATACTACAGACTATACGCCTGCCTCGGGAAAGGTAGAGGATTGGGGAGATCGGTATGGGAACCGCTGCGATCGGTTTCTTGCCTGTGTGGCTTACCTGGATGGGGTTCATCCTAGTGTGGTGATGTGCCGTGGCTATTATACCCGGACCGTGCTGGCTGCTTATGACTGGGATGGAAAAGAGCTGAAAAGCCGCTGGGTATTTGATACGAATGATCCCCGGTGGAAAGAGTATGCCGGACAGGGAAACCATAATCTGCGGGTCGGGGATGTGGACGGCGATGGGTGTGATGAGATCATTTATGGCTCCTGTACCATTAATAATGATGGAACAGGTCTGTATACTACAGGAATGGGGCATGGAGATGCACTTCACCTGACTCAGTTTGATCCGGAGGATCCCCGGTTACAGGTATGGGATTGCCACGAGAACGGGAGGGATGGCTCTTCCTTCCGGGATGCGCTGACCGGAGAAATTCTTTTTCAGATACCGAGTTCTACCGATGTAGGCCGCGCTATGGCAGCGGATATTGATCCCCGTCACCCCGGTGTAGAGATGTGGAGCAGCGATTCCAAAGGAATCCGGAATATAAAAGGGGAAGTGATCAATGATAGTGGAAGGGCTGTTTCCATGAATATGGCCGTATGGTGGGATGGTGATCTTCTCCGGGAGTTGCTGGACCGCAATGTAGTAAGTAAGTATAACTGGGAGGAGGGACGTTCTTATCCGCTGATGGTCTTTGAAGGGTGTACCTGGAACAACGGAACCAAAGCCAATCCTTGCTTGCAGGGAGATATGCTGGGCGACTGGCGCGAGGAGGTTATCATGCGCACCAGCGATAATAGCGCATTACGTATCTATGTTTCTACTATCCCTACGGAATATCGTTTTCACACTTTTCTGGAAGATCCCGTGTACAGGATCAGCATCGCTACCCAGAATGTTGCATATAACCAGCCTACACAGCCGGGATTCTATTTTGGTCCCGACCTGAAGGGAACATTCAGAGGATATAAATTTAAAAACAAGAAATAACAGACAGGATGAAACAGACTTTATTCATTTTTACAACAGCTATATTACTGGCCGGCTGCGGGCCGACAGCTCAAAGAACAGAGAGTACGGAGATCAATGATATGAATACTCCGCTGCATTTACTTCAACCTGATTATAACACCCCTTATGGGATTGTTTCCCGGGAAGAGGTGAAAAAGGATATGGATCGTGTATTGCACTATCTAGAGCAGGCTACCCCTGCCCGGGTGATTAATAAAAATACGGGTGAAGTCTATACCGGATATACCGATCTGGGTGCAGAGGCGGTACTGGACCGGGGAGATTTCCGCCTGGCAAGTTATGAATGGGGAGTTACCTATGCAGCTATGCTGGCTGCTGCCGAAGCGACAGGTGATGATCGTTATCTGGACTATGTAACGAACCGGTTTGATTTCCTGGCCGAAACAGCTCCTCATTTCCGTAAGTTAATGGATGAACAGGGGGTGATCGATCCGCAGATGAAACAATTATTGACGCCGCATGCTCTGGATGATGCCGGAGCCATGTGCGCCGCTATGATCAAATCCCAGCAGTTCTACCATAATCCGGCACTCCGGGCTATTATTGATAATTACATAGATTATATTATGCATAAAGAGTTACGTCTGAGTGATGGTACTTTTTCCAGAAATCGTCCGCAGCTGAATACGCTTTGGTTAGACAATCTTTTTATGTCAGTACCGGCTATTGTGAATATGGGTAAACTTACCGGAGATACTAACTATTATGATGAAGCCATTAAGCAGATCCTTTAGTTCTCTGCCCGCATGTTCGTACCGGAAAAAGGTCTTTATATGCATGGCTGGGTAGAAGGTATGGAAGAACATCCCGCTTTCCACTGGGGACGTGCGAACGGATGGGCCATTCTGACGATGACTGAGGTATTGGATGTACTGCCGGAAAATTATCCCGGCCGTGATAAAGTCATGGAACTTTATAAAGCACATGCCCGGGGTCTGGCTGCGCTCCAAAGCGGAGAGGGTTTCTGGCACCAGCTCCTGGATCGTAACGATTCTTATCTGGAGACCTCTGCTACTGCTATCTATGTCTACTGCTTCTCCCGGGGTATTAATAAGGGTTGGTTAGATCCGCTTGCCTATGGGCCGGTTGCTCTTTTGGGGTGGCAGGCTGTGGCCACACAGATCAACGAAAAGGGACAGGTAGAGGGAACCTGTGTCGGAACAGGAATGGCATTTGATCCTGCTTTTTACTGCTACCGTCCGGTCAATGTCTATGCAGCGCATGGGTATGGACCAGTGGTCTGGGCCGGTGTTGAGATCATTAACCTGTTAGGAAAACAGCATCCTACCATGAACGATAGTGCCGTACAATTCTATGATACGCCACCAACCACGACTGAACCTATTTTTGGTGTAGAGCCTTGAAAAACAGATACAAGACACATAGTATTAACCGTAAAAAACGAATGATCATGAAAAGAGAGGCATTTAAAATGTTCTTAAAGCCCGGATGTGAGGCCGAATATGAAAAAAGACACGCAGAGATCTGGCCGGAATTAAGAGAGTTGCTATCCGCAAACGGGGTATATGATTACTCCATCTATTGGGATAAAGATACCAATATACTTTTTGCCTGCCAGAAGGTAAAAGGTGAAGCTTCGTCTCAGGATATGGGTTCCAACCCTATTGTACAGAAGTGGTGGGATCATATGGCGGATATCATGGAAACGAACCCGGATAACTCTCCGGTCAGTATTCCGCTTCCTGAAGTGTTCTACATGGATTAAAAGGAAAAGAATTGCATAGATGAACAAAATTATCTAATTTTGTTCATCATATGCTATTTTAAAATTTGTAATATGCGAAAAACATATATCATCATTTCCCTGCTGATATTATTTACTATTTTTCCTTCTTCTCTCCTGGCTACCGTAGAGGTTCGTTCACAGCAAATTACTACCAGTGAAGGACTTTCTAATAATACGGTGCGCTATTTTTATCAGGACAGTAAAGGCTTTATCTGGATGGCAACCGTTAACGGGCTGAGCCGTTACGACGGTACCTTTTTTATCAATTTTTATCCGGATAAAGAGAATCCTGTCTCGCTGGCCGATCATCGGGTGTATGATATCACAGAGGATGAGAATGGATTTTTATGGATATCTACCTCTTCTGAACTTTATAGTTGTTACGACCTGAAGCATGATCGTTTTGTGGACTATACGGGCAATGGAGAACTTTATCAGAACTATGCGGAGCATATATTTGCTTCCAACGGAGATGTATGGCTGTGGCATGATGGTAACGGGGCACGTCAGGTTACCTATAAAGATGAAAAATTCTCTTCAGTAGCTTTTAATACACTTTACAAAAATCTTCCC
The DNA here is from genome assembly GCA_021203405.1 of Bacteroides sp. Taxonomy (GTDB): domain Bacteria; phylum Bacteroidota; class Bacteroidia; order Bacteroidales; family Bacteroidaceae; genus Bacteroides. The sequence goes on along the minus strand of JAJQBG010000383.1, from coordinate 6,506 downwards.
AGTAACAGTGTTAGGTTTGTGTATGAAGATTCCCGGGGCGTTATCTGGATCGGTACTTCCCACGGGCTTGTAAAATCGGAGCATGGAGTTTTCCGGATCCTGGAGGGAGATCACGATTGTCACGATATTACTGAGATCGATTCCAGGTTATTTGTTGTCACGAACGATCACAGGATCTATTCGGTAGAAGAGTCCGGATTTTCCCGGCTGATCTATGAAGGTGCTCTTCCGGATACTTCTGTTACTACCTCTTTGGGAGGAACTCTCGTTTATAACCGTGAGTGGATCATATTTACTACGGATGGGGTTTCTGTCTATAATCCGGAAGATAAAACCGTCCGGATGGATAGCAAGCTTTTTGGTGCGGGACTCCGCTCGGGGGGAACTATCTTGGATAACAAGGGAAATTACTGGGTATATAATTATACGGGATATGTATGGTATGTAAACCCTTCGGCCCTGATAATAAAGAAGTTTCAGCTGATCCCGGAAGACCGGATCACTTTTATTGATAACGAGCGTTATCATGTGGTACATGATTCGCGGAACATTATCTGGATCTCTACCTATGGGAACGGGCTTTTTGTGTATGATATTGCTGCGGACGAGCTGCAACATTTCTCTTCTAATATCAATGGGTTCAGTTGTATTACTTCTGACTTTCTGCAAACGGTTATGGAGGATCGCTCGGGTAATATCTGGGTAAGCTCTGAGTATTCGGGGATCTCGAAAATTACTGTGCTTAATGAGGGGTCTTACCGCCTGTTCCCGGAGGATAAATCTTTGCTGGACCGCTCTAATACGATCCGTATGATCTCTGCACTTTCCGAAGGCGATATATGGATCGGTACCCGTAAAGGGGGATTGTACCGGTATGATTCCAGGCTCAATATAAAGCCGACACGCTATTTCTTTAATTCCAATATCTATGCACTGTTTAAAGACCAGGCAGGAAAAATGTGGTTGGGAACCCGGGGCGACGGACTCTCTGTGGATGATGTATGGTATAAATATGATGTAACAGATCCGGCCTCACTTTCCAATAACAATATCTTTTGCCTGCACGAAGACCGGAAAGGAAGGATCTGGGTCGGAACCTTCGGAGGAGGGCTGGACCTGGCAGAGAAGAGAGAAAAAGGATATAGTTTTAAACATTACTTCAACCAGACCTACGGACAACGCCAGGTACGTGTCATTACCGAAGATGCGAACGGGCATATATGGATGGGTACCAGTGACGGAATTTATGTATTTGATCCGGATGCCCTGATAGAAGATCCCCGCAATTTTTATACCTATAGTACAACGGACGGAGCACTGCTGAGTAATGAAATACGCTGTATTTATAAAGATAGCCAGGACCGGATGTGGCTGGGTACTTCCGGAGGAGGTTTCAGTTTGTGCGTAGAGGGACCAGAAAAGGGATCCTATACTTTTAAGCACTATACGGTTGCCAGCGGGCTTGCAAATAATGTGGTACAATCCATGGTCGAAGACAATGACGGAAATCTGTGGATCGCCACTGAGTATGGTATCTCCAAGTTTGATCCGCTGACGGAGGTATTTGAAAACTATTTCTTCTCTAATTATGCCTTGGGGAATGTATATACGGAGAACTGCATCTGTAAATGTGAGGATGGCAGGTTACTCTTTGGCTCTAATTACGGGCTGGTCATGATCGATCCTGCTGCTATTCATAAAAACAGTTTCCTGGGAAAAGTCGTTTTTACCAACCTGAAGATCAATGGTATTGATATGAAACCGAATGATCCGGACTCACCGCTTCGTCAATCTGTTTCTTACTCAGATGATATCCGGCTGAACTATACGCAGAATTCATTTATTATTGATTTCTCCACTTTTAACTACTCTGACCAGCACCAGACTAAATATATGTATAAGCTGGAACCCTATGATACGCAGTGGAGTGTACCCAGTTCGCTTAACTTTGCAGCTTATAAGAATCTCCCCCCCGGAAGATATCTGCTCCGGGTAAAGGGAAGCGATGGTTCCGGAGTATGGAGTGATGAAGAGTCTCAACTCAAAGTGGTGATCACTCCCCCCTGGTGGGCTACGGTCTGGGCCTTTATGATCTATACGCTGCTGGTCTTTGTCGCCATCTGGTTTGCCTATAAGATCATGCGTAATTTTACCCGGTTGCATAACCGTATAGAGGTTGAGAAGCAACTGACAGAGTATAAGCTGGTGTTCTTTACCAATATATCGCATGAGTTCCGGACTCCTCTGACCCTTATTCAGGGAGCATTGGAGAGGATCCGTCGGGTGAAGGATCTTCCGCAGGAGGTGATAACTTCCCTTAACAGTATAAATAAAAGTTCGAAGCGTATGTTAAGGCTGATAGACCAGTTGCTGGAGTTCCGCAAAATGCAGAATAATAAACTGGCCCTGTCGCTGGAAGAGACCGATGTGATCGGTTTCCTGTATGAAATATACCTGAGCTTTAAAGATGTAGCGGAACAGAAAAATATGGATTTCCGTTTCCAGCCTTCGGTTACTGCTTATAAAATGTATATTGATAAAGAGAAGTTGGATAAGGTAACCTATAACCTGATCTCCAATGCCTTTAAATATACCCCTTCGCGGGGACGAATTATATTCTCTGTTTCGGTAGACGAGGAGAAGAATCAGCTTCACATACGGGTGTCGGATACCGGAGTGGGTATTTCGAAAGAGAAACGCAGCGAACCCTTTAAACGTTTTATGCAGAGTAGCTTCTCGGGAGAGAGTGTCGGGGTGGGATTGCATCTTTCCCATGAGTTGGTAAATGTGCATAAAGGTACTATAGAGTATGCTGAGAACGAAGGAGGTGGTTCTGTCTTTCTGGTCTCCCTTCCTATTGATCTGTCTCTCTATGAGGAGAAAGATTTTCTGATCCCTACCGATCTGTTGGTGCAGGAAGAGGAAAAAGAGGTGTTGCAGAATGAAGAGGTACAAAGTACGGTAGAAAAGAGGGATCTTAAATCTCCTCTTAATCAGCATAAGGTGTTGATCATTGAAGATGATATTAAGGTAAGACAATTCCTGCAGGAAGAGATCGGGGTCTACTTCCAGGTAGAAGTGGCAGAAGATGGGTTGACGGGGATCGAACAGGCCAAAAACTACGATCCGGATTTAATTGTATGCGATGTCCTGATGCCCCAGATGAACGGCTATGAAGTGACCCGGAAGTTTAAAACAGATTTTAAGACCAGTCATATCCCGGTGATCCTCCTTACTACGCTTAGTTCCCCGGAAAATTATCTGGAAGGAATTGAGAGTGGGGCGGATGCCTATATTACAAAGCCGTTCAGTGTAAAGCTGCTTCTGGTACGGATCATTAAACTGATTGAGCAACGGGAAAAACTGCGGGAAAAGTTCTCCAGTGAACCCGGTGCGGTAAGACCGGTTATCTGTTCTACTGATAAGGATAAGGAATTTATTGATAAACTTCACCAGATACTTGATAAAGAACTGGTTAATCCGGAGTTCTCGGTGGATGAGTTTGCCTCGCAAATGGGCCTTGGAAGAACCGTTTTCTATAAGAAAGTAAGAGGTGTGACCGGATATTCACCCAATGAATACATCCGTATTATCCGGATGAAACGGGCAGCAGAACTTTTGCTAAGTACCAACCTGACGGTAGCGGAAGTCTCTTATAAGGTGGGGATAAACGATCCCTTCTACTTTAGTAAATGCTTTAAGTCCCAGTTCAGAGTAGCCCCCTCTATCTATCGAAAGGAATTACACCTGCTAAGGAATAATAGAGTTGAAGTATAAAGTAACGAGGGTGTATCACCCTCGTTTTTTCTTTTTCTCCCCGTTTGGAGTATCTTCTTTTTATTAAGGAAAATTGTTCGCTATCCCGAACTATTCATTAATTTTGTAGCAAAATAGTTTATAAGATCAGTGTGGCTCAAAGTTCACGTCAGATACAGACGCATGTGCAGCAACAGGTACAGACGCTCTCTCCGCAGCAGATCCTGGTTGTAAAGCTGTTGGAACTTCCCGCCGTGGAACTGGAAGATCGTGTGCATGCCGAATTGCTTGAAAATCCTGCTTTGGAAGAGGGTGCCGAGGCCTCTTCTGAAAGTACAAATGAGGATGTACAACTTGAAAATGAGATAAACCAGGAGGGAGGAGAGTATGACTCCCTGAGTGATTATCTTACAGAAGATGATATACCGGATTATAAACTCCAGGAGAACAACCGCTCCTCCGAAAACAAAGCTGAAGATATTCCATTCTCAGATTCTACCTCCTTTTATGAGATCCTTCGGGAACAATTATATGAACGCGAACTCTCGGAACATGAACGTGGTCTGGGCGAATATCTGATCGGTTCGCTGGATGATGACGGTTTATTACGTAAAGATCTGGAAAGTATAGAGGATGAACTGGCTATTTACGCGGGGGTGATCACTACCCGGAGCGAACTGGAAGATGTCTTAAGTATTATTCAGGACTTTGATCCTCCCGGTATTGGTGCACGTACATTGCAGGAGTGCCTTCTTTTGCAGGTAAAGCGGAAAGAGGATACTGTGATCAACCGTATAGCCACCGAGATCCTCGAAAAATATTACGATGAGTTTACCCGTAAGCACTGGGATAAGATCATTCAACGGCTTGATATCAGTGAGGAACTCTTTAAAGAGGTGCTGGCCGAATTAACCCATTTGAATCCTCGTCCGGGAAGTTCTCTGGGAGAAACAATCGGAAAGAATATACACCAGATCGTACCGGATTTTCTGGTAGAGACCTTAGATGATGGTACCATCAATATCGGACTCAATAACCGGAATGTTCCGGAGCTCAGGATCAGCCGTAATTTTGCTGATATGTTGCAGGAGCATACCCGCAACCGCAATAATCAATCGAAAGAGTCGCGGGATGCCATGATGTTCATCAAACAAAAGCTGGATGCTGCGCAGGGATTCATTGATGCGGTAAAACAGCGGCAGAATACACTTCTTTCTACCATGGAAGTCATTGTAGAGATACAGAAACCCTTCTTTCTGGAGGGAGATGAGTCTTTGTTGCGTCCTATGATCCTTAAAGATGTGGCTGAGCGTACCGGCCTAGATATATCAACTATCTCCCGGGTAAGTAACAGTAAATATGTTCAAACAAATTATGGGATCTATTCGTTGAAATATTTCTTTAGTGACGGGTATACTACCGAAGATGGTGAAGAATTATCTGTGCGTAAAATAAAGCGTTTGCTTCAGGAGTGTATAGAGAAAGAGAATAAGGCGAAACCTTTGACAGATGATGAGTTGGCAGAGATCCTTAAGAACAAAGGGTTCCCGATAGCCCGGCGCACAGTGGCCAAATACAGACAGCAACTGAATATTTCCGTAGCCCGTTTACGCAAATAAGCATGATATGGAGGAGAGAAAAGAGTATGTAACAGAAACAACGCACGATCCGTGGTATATCCCTGCCCGGATATTATCGGGTGTGCTTAATCCGTTCCTGGTGCCTTTTCTGGCATTTGTAGGAATGTTTGTTTTTACTTATCTCCGTGTTATGACTTTGCAGTATAAACTTATTCTGCTGGGTATCATTTTCTGTTTTACCATTCTGATCCCTCTCTTTACCATCTATATGTTCCGGAAGATCAATAACCTGGGTTACCGTGCTTTTGCGGTACGTCAGAACCGGATCATTCCTTATATCCTGACCATTATATCCTATATTTTCTGTTATTTTATCCTGCGCCGGCTCAAAATGCCCTGGTATATGATCGGTATTCTCCTTTCTGCTCTCTTTACGATTATAGGATGTTTCCTGATCAACCTGAAATGGAAAGTCAGTGAACACATGGCGGGTATGGGAGGTATTATAGCAGAGCTTGTCGCTTTTAGTGCGATGTTCGGATTTAATCCGCTCGGATGGCTCTGTATATTTATACTACTGGCAGGGCTTTTAGGGACCTGTCGAATCTATCTGGAGGAACACTCTTTCGGAGAGGTCTTTACCGGATTCGGAGTGGGGTTTTTCGTTACTTTTCTGATCCTCCATCCGGTTACAAAGTTTTTTATAGTCAAATTTTTTATTTAAATAGTTACTAACCATTAAAACTATTCATCATGAATTTTCCTGAAAATGTAAAGTACACTAAAGAGCATGAATGGGTACGACTTGAAAAAGACGTAGCCTATGTAGGTATTACCGATTATGCACAGGCGCAATTAGGAGATATTGTTTTTGTAGATATCCCGACTGTAGGAGAGAAGCTGGAAGAGGGAGATATTTTCGGTACTATTGAAGTAGTCAAGACTATTTCCGATCTGTTCCTTCCTGTAGCAGGAGAGATCACAGAACAGAATGAGAAGTTGGAAGGGCGGCCCGAACTGGTCAATGAAGATCCCTATGGAGCAGGCTGGCTGGTGAAAGTGATCCCTGCTCCGGATGCAGATCTGGATTCACTGATGGATGCGACGGCTTATAAGAAGATCATCAATTTGTAATAACTATATAATTAAGAAATGAAACCTGTTATCAGT
>JAJQBG010000090.1 GCA_021203405.1 Bacteroides sp. | reverse complement strand
CTTAAAAAAGAGGGTAAGCTAACAAAAAAATAAGAAAAGTGTTACTATAATAATAATAACTAAAATTAATTATGATGTTATCAGCATTACTTTTACAAGCTATGAGTGGCGGCACCGGAGATTATTTCTGGATATTTCTGGTTGCTATGTTCGCTATTATGTATTTCTTCATGATCCGCCCGCAAAACAAAAAACAGAAAGAGATCGCTAATTTCCGCAAAGGTCTTGAAGTAGGTCAGGATGTAGTAACGGCCGGAGGTATCTATGGAAAGATCAAAGAAGTAGACGATAATTATATTGTACTGGAAATAGCCAACAATGTCAGAATAAAAATAGATAAGAACTATATCTTTGCTCTGCCCGCTGATAAAATCGCCGGAAAATAAGATCCGGAGTTCTGTAAAACGATATCTATGTTCAATACAAAGAACATAAAATATTACTATAATCAACTTATTGGAAGAATCAGGAATTTCATACTCAGCGACAGTAGTTCTAAATTCCTGATTTTTCTCTTTTTTTTCATAATCTCTTTAGGATTCTGGTTGCTCCAGACCCTGAATGATGATTATGAAACCACTATCTCTTTCCCTGTACGGGTACGCAGGATCCCCAACGACGTAGTACTCACTTCAGATCCGCCTGCCCAGATGAGAGTGACCGTAAAGGATAAAGGAACGATTCTGCTGAACTATATCATGCGGAAAAACTTCACTCCCCTGATCCTTGACTTTGACGACTATGACCAGGGAAGGGATGTAGTAAAGATCCCCCGGCCTGCTTTTCAGCAGTCTATCTTTTCCCAGCTGAATGCCAGTACCTCTATTCTTGCCATCAGTCCGGATACCATTGAGTTCACCTACTCGAAAGGAAACCCGAAACAGATCCCGGTAAGGCTTAAAGGCAGGGTGACCGCCGGAAGGCTCAATTATATTTCCGATACCATCTTTACACCGGATAGCGTGATCGTATATGCTCCCCAGCAAATACTGGATACGATGACCGCAGCCTACACAACTCCCCTTTCCCTGCAAAATGTTACAGATACCACCAAACTCTATGTAGAACTGGAAAAAATAAAAGGGGCTAAATTTGTCCCCGATAATGTAGCTGTAACCCTTGCTACCGATATTTTCACCGAAAAGAGTGTAGAGGTCCCGATCATCGGGATCAATTTCCCGGCAGATAAAATGTTACGTACCTTCCCTTCCAAAGTAAAAGTCACTTTCCGTATCGGACTGAAAGAGTTTAAAACCGTCCGTGCAGAAGATTTTATTATTACCATTTCCTACGAAGATCTGCTCAGAAGCGGAAGCGACAATTACAAAGTAGAGCTGAAAGCCAAACCCCGGGAGGTGAACGATGTACATATCTCCCCCGAATATGTCGACTTCCTGATCGAAGAGCGCCTTACCGATGAGCATTAAACTGGGAATAACAGGAGGAATAGGAGCCGGCAAAAGCGTTGTATCCCATTTACTGGAGATTATGGGAATCCCCGTCTATATAGCCGATATCCGCTCCAAAGAATTAACGGTGAACGATCCGGAGATCCGGAAAAAACTGATCCTTCTCCTTGGAAAAGAAGTATATAAAGGCAAAGAGCTGAATAAACCCTTTCTGGCCGGAAAACTATTCGGCGATCAGGAACTGGGTAAACAGATCAACACCATTATCCATCCGGTAGTAAAAAAAGACTTTATCCGTTGGGTAGCCCTTCAGAAAAACAAACCCCTGGTAGCTATGGAAGCCGCAATTTTAATAGAAGCCGGATTTACCGATAGTGTGGACCATACAGTAATGGTATATGCTCCTGAAGAGATACGGATCAGACGGGCTATTCAACGGGACCATTCCACTCCGGAGCTTATCCGGCAACGGATAAAGAACCAGATGGACGATGACCAAAAGAGAACACTGGCAGACTTCATTATCATCAATGACGACCTTTCCCCCGTCCTGCCGCAAGTACTGGAAATGATCCGGCAGCTCACTGGGAAATAAAGAATCCTAATATTTGTTTAAATCCTCTTTTTTTACCGGGCCGGGTTGTGAATGTAAAACCTGAATGTTACTTTTGCACCGCAAATTATTATAATAAAATAGGAATACTATGTTAAAGACTATATTGTCTATCTCCGGTAAACCGGGATTGTATAAGCTGATATCACAAGGAAAAAATATGCTGATCGTAGAATCCGTTTCAGCCGATAAAAAACGTTTTCCTGTGTATGGACACGAAAAAGTTATTTCACTGGCAGATATTGCTATGTACACATACGAGTCTGAAGTACCTTTAACCGAGGTATTCAAATCTATCCAGAAGAAAGAGGAAGGTAAAGCCATTGAACTGGATGTAAAAAAAGCATCAGCCGACCAGCTCCGTGATTTTCTGGGTGAAGTACTTACCGACTTCGACCGTGAAAGAGTATATCCATCCGACATCAAAAAACTGATCACCTGGTACAACCTCCTGCTTACTAACGGGATCACTGATTTCGAAGAGGTAAAAGAAGAAGAGGCGGAAGAAGAAACTGCTGATGAAACCGAAACAAAAGAAGAAAAATAAATTTCTCAGCCCATAGCTTTTATTCAGATAAGATCAGAAAGGGAATACTTGGATAGTGTTCCCTTTTCTATGTAAAACCATTGGATAAACACTTTCTGCCATGATTTATCCTCCGATCCTATAATTCCCTCACTTCCAACCCCCTTTATAAAATATATTTCTTATTTTTGTTAGCAGTAACCATCTACCGGCCATAAATGAAAAAACTAATCTGCAACCAGTGGATAGCATGGATAGCTATCCTTTTTCTTTCTGTAACCCTGCACGCCTGTAAACAAAAGCAGGAGGATATCACTCCTTCCTCCCGGTTTGCCTCCTATGTAACGGCTTACACAGGAGGAATTATTTCTCAATCTTCCCCTATACGGATAGAGTTAGCTGCCGGATTACCGATGGTAGAACCCTATAGCGAGCTGAAGGACCATCCTTTCAGTTTCTCCCCCTCCCTGAAAGGAAAAGCCTGGTGGGTAGATAACAAAACCATTGAATTTATACCGGATGAGGGAGCCCTTCGTCCCGGTAAGTTCTATCAGGGTACATTTAAACTGGGAGATCTCATCCAGGTAGATAAAGAACTGGAGAAATTCACCTTCTCCTTCCGGGTGATGGAGCGTAACTTTGCCGTTGAGGTAGATATGCCTTATATCCAGGCTGCCGATCCGGAACGGGTCAGTATAAGCGGCATCATACAGCTTAGCGATAAAGCTGAACCTGCCACCATAGAGAAAATGTTATCACTCAAAACTGCCGGCGGGCAAACTCCCTCACTCACGATCGAACCCTCCAATACTCCCGACCGGTATCGTTTTACCATTCACGGAATTACCCGCACCCGGGAAGGGTGGGTTCTGGAAATAGAAGCAAACGGCAAACCTTTCGGGACCGATCATATTGTAAGAAAACGAGTGACAATTCCTGCCACAGAAGATTTTACCTTCCTCTCCGCACAGCGTATCTCCTCTCCGGAACAGGGATTACGACTATCCTTTTCAGACCCTTTATCGACCCAACAGGATCTCCGTGGGTTGATCTCACTACAAGGTGTACGGGAATATACCCAGCAGGTAGACGGCAACCGGGTAGATATCTATTTCGATCCGCTACAGGTAAACTCCTATACCTTAGAGATAGACAGAGGAGTGCGTAATTACAAAGAAGAACGATTGGAGGAAGAGAGATCCCTCTCGTTCAGCAAAGAAACCCACAAACCCGAAGTGAAGATATCTACTTCCGGGACCATTCTGCCCGATTCCAAAAACCTGTTGGTTCCCTTCCGGGCAGTAAGCCTGAAAGCAGTCGACCTGACCGTAGTACGCATATTCGAGAACAATGTACCGATGTTCCTACAGGACAACTCCCTCTCCTCCTCCCGGGAACTCCGCCGTTCAGGACGTATGATATACCGTAAAATGCTACGGTTAGACCAGGACCCCACCTATGACCTTACTCAATGGAACGACTTCTCCATCGACCTAAGTGAACTGATCCGGCAGGAGCCGGGAGCGATTTACCGTATTATGCTCTCCTTTAAACAAGACTACTCCCTCTATCTCTGTGCAGGAAAAGTTCCGGAAACTTCCTTATCAGATCAGTCAGCGGGATTGACCCGCATCCTTCCCGAAGAAGAAGCAGACTACGACGAATCGGTCTGGGATCAGCCCTCCGGCTATTACTACATGGAGAACGAGGGCTACAACTGGTGCGAGTACGACTGGCAGCAACGGGATAATCCCTGTCATCCCTCTTACTATATGGTAACCAGCCGGAAGGCCAGCTGTAATGTCCTGGCCACCAACCTGGGAATGATCGTCAAACGGAATCAGGCCGGCAAACTCTGGATCGCTGTGACCGACCTGTTAACCGCACAGCCGCTAGGACAGGTAGACATAACCCTTTACAATTTCCAGCTACAACCCATCGGAGAGACAAAGACCAATTCGGAAGGACTCGCAGAAATAGAACTCAAAGGAGTACCTTTTGTGGCTGTAGCCTCCAGAGAAGAACAAAAAACATACCTGAAGCTGGTAGACGGAGAAGAACTATCCATGAGCCGTTTTGATACGGGAGGTAAAAGCATTGAAAAAGGACTGAAAGGATTTATTTACGGAGAGAGAGGCGTATGGCGGCCGGGAGATACCCTGCACGTTACTTTTATACTGGAAGACCGGGAAAAACGCATTCCGGATACTCATCCGGTCTCTCTGGAACTCTATACCCCACAAGGACAATTCTATACCCGGCAAATCGCCTCCAAAGGAGTAAATGGATTTTATACATTTAACATAGAGACCCACGACAACGATCCTACAGGAGTCTGAAACTCCTATGTAAAGGTAGGAGGCACCTCTTTCCACAAACCGCTGCGCATAGAGACGGTAAAACCCAACCGGTTAAAGATCCAGGTAAAAGCCCCTGAAAGACTGGAAGCCTCTGCACGGGAAGCAACCATCACTCTCTCCTCTTCCTGGTTAACAGGAGCCACGGCTTCCAACCTGAAAGCAGATATGGAACTCAGCCTGCACCGGGTCAATACCCAGTTCAGTGAGTACTCTAATTACACCTTTAACGATCCTGCCTCTAAATTCGAGAACAGCAAAGAACAGATCTATAAAGGTACGCTGGACAAACAGGGAAATGCCTCTTTCAAATTCCGGCTTCCACAGGCTTCAGGGGCTCCCGGTATGCTACAAGCCCATTTGACGAGCCGGGTATACGAGCCGGGGGGCGATGCCAGTATACAAACAACCAGTGTACCTTACTCCCCCTTTGATGCCTATGTAGGAGTAAACCTGAACGAGCAGAAAGGGAAATACCTGGAAACCGACCAGGATCACCAGTTTGATGTAGTTACCCTCAACAGCACCGGAAAACCCGTCGATCGCCGCAACATAGAATACCGTATCTATAAAATCGGTTGGAGTTGGTGGTGGGAAAACCGCACCGAATCCTTTGAATCCTATATCCACAATACCTCCGTAGAGCCGGTAGCATCCGGTAAACTTACCACCTCCCGGGGAAAAAGTAAATTCTCCTTCCGGGTAGACTATCCGGACTGGGGACGCTACCTGATCTACGTAAAAGACGGAGAGAGCGGCCATGCCACAGGAGGTATAGTAGTGATCGACTGGCCCGACTGGCGCGGACGCTCCGACAAATCTGATCCCAGCGGACTCACCATGCTCACCTTCTCTACAGATAAAGAGAGTTACCAGGCTGGCGAGGCCGCTACAGTCTATCTTCCTGCTGCGGCCGGAGGCCGGGCACTGGTCTCTGTCGAATCAGGCACTACTATTTTCAAACAGGAGTGGATCTCTGTAGCTCCGGAAGGTGAGACCAAATACCAGTTCCGCATCGAACCGGAGATGGCTCCCAATGTATTCCTGAATATCACCCTGATACAACCCCATGGACAGACAATGAATGACCTGCCTATCCGGATGTACGGAGTGATCCCGGTACTGATACACAACCCCGCTTCGCGCCTGGAACCTGAAATAAGTATGCCGGATGTCCTGCGCCCCGAGCAACCCTTTACAATCAGTATCCGTGAACAGAAAGGAAACCCCATGACCTATACCATCGCTATAGTAGACGATGGCCTGCTGGACCTCACCTCCTTCCGTACCCCCGATCCGTGGGATACCTTCTACGCCCGCGAAGCATTAGGTATCCGCACCTGGGATATGTATCACCAGGTAATAGGAGCCTATTCGGGAAGTTACGGATCCCTGTTCAGCACCGGCGGAGACGAAATGCTGAAGAACCAGGATGCCAAAGCCAACCGGTTCCGTCCGGTAGTAAAATTTCTGGGCCCTTTCACCCTGAAAAAAGGAGGAACCGATAAACATACCATTACCCTGCCGATGTATGTAGGTTCCGTATGTACCATGGTGGTAGCCGGCTACGAAGGCGCCTACGGGAATACAGAGAAAACCACCCCGGTACGTACACCGCTGATGGTACTCTCTACCCTGCCCCGTGTACTGAGCATCGGTGAAGATATAGTAGTACCGGTGAATATCTTTGCCATGGAGCAGGATGTCAAACAGGTCTCCGTACAAGTAGAGACCTCTTCCAATCTATCTATAGCAGGTAACTCTAAAGAATCCATCACTTTTACCCAGCCGGGAGATGAACTGGTCATGTTCCGTATCCGTACAGGCACCCATACCGGAGTAGCCACGATCAAAATTACGGCAACAGGCAACGGGCATACAGCCACCGAAACGATGGAGATAGAGATACGGAACCCGAATCCGGCTGTTACCCTCCACGAAAGCAGATTACTGGAAGCAGGCGCTGCCACAGAACTGAACTATACCCTATCCGGTGCAACCGGTGAAAGTTCTGCTAAACTGGAAATATCCCGCATTCCCGCTATCGATATTACCCGCCGGTTCGACTTCCTGTACAATTACGAACACCACTGTTCCGAACAGCTTACTTCCAAAGCCCTTCCTCTACTCTTTATCGACCAGTTCAAAGAGGTAGACAAAGAAGAACGGGAAAAGATAAAAGCCAATGTCACGGAAGCCCTGCGAAGGCTCTACGGGCGCCAGCTTCCGGACGGTGGATTTGTATACTGGCCCGGAGATGCCTCGGCCAACGAATGGATCACCTCCTATGCAGGAAATTTCCTGATAGCAGCCCGGGAAAAAGGATACGATGTGAACAACCAGGTAATAGCCCGGTGGAAGAGTTACCAGAAAAGAGCTGCACAGAACTGGACAGCCTACGTATCAGGCGAAACTCCTTATTACGGATGGGATGTGCAACAGGCCTATCGTCTCTACACGCTGGCCTTAGCCGGATCGGGCGAATTAGGGGCCATGAACCGTATGAAAGAGGTTTCCGGACTCTCTTCACAGGCACGCTGGCGACTCGCGGCAGCTTATGCACTCATGGGTAAAAAAGAGATCGCAGGCGAACTGGTACAGCAACCGGATGTCCGGAAAGAAGATCCGTCATACAGCTACTATCTACATGGTTCTTCCCAATGGGATGCAGCCATGATACTGGAAACCCTGGTCTTGTTGGGACGCGACCGCGAAGCCTTTGAACAAGCAGTGAAGCTTTCAGAATTAATGAGCCTGGAAAATTACTTCAGTACCCAGTCTACCGCCTTCTCCCTGATGGCAATGGGACGTCTGGCTGGAAAACTTTCCGGGAATATCCGGTTGGAATGGGAACTCAATGGTAAGAGTCAAAACGAGATACGTACCAAAGAGGCTGTCAGGGACATAGAACTTCCCGCCTCTTCCTGTAGCCTACTATTGAAGAACAGGGGAGACAGACTGCTCTACGCAAGCCTTGTCATCCGGCAGCAGCTCCTGCAGGATACATTGCCACCGGTATCCGAAGGATTGAAGCTGGAAGTAGCCTATGTAAACAGGGATGGTCAGCCGGTGGATATAAACAACCTGCAACAAGGTGAAGAGTTTGAAGCCTTCCTGCGTATTACCAATACCAGTATAAGCAAAGACTATAAAGACCTTGCCCTTGCCCACATGATCCCCTCAGGATGGGAGATCTATAACGAACGACTCAGAGAATCCGTAACCGATCATGAAGAAGACGGATCCGGAAACACTGCTTCTGTCACAGGGAACAGAGAGCAATCTTATACCTATCAGGATATACGGGACGACCGGGTATTAACCTACTTTAATCTCTCCCGGGGCAGGTCAGTCACTTTCCGCATACGCCTGCAGGCGATCTATGCAGGAGAATATGTACTACCTGCTATTCAGTGCGAAGCAATGTATGAACCTGAAGTCAGGGCCCGCACCGCTGCCGGAAGAGTAAAGGTACTGAGATAAAAAATGAAACAGGGATCACAGAAACTCTTTGAGGTCTTCCCCCTTCCCCGGTGGAAAAAATGGAGCACTACCCGGCGCATAGCATCGGGCTCAGCCCTTATTCTGTTCCTTATTTATATCTTTTGTCTCCCACAAAAGCTTTTCGACGTTCCCTATGCCACCGTAGTGACCGACCGTAACGGCGAACTCTTAGGAGCACGGATCGCAGCCGACGGACAGTGGCGGTTCCCCCCCTTCCCGGGAAGTTCCCGAAAAAGTAAGGATCTGCCTCACCGAGTTTGAAGACAGATACTTTTACCGGCACCCGGGAGTCAATCCACTCGCTACCAGACGAGCCATCCGGCAGAACCTTCAGGAAAAAAGAGTAGTAAGCGGAGGCAGTACCCTGACCATGCAGACGATCCGTCTCTCCCGGGGTCGGGAACGTACCTGGAGCGAGAAAATATGGGAATCCCTGCTGGCCACCCGGCTGGAATTCCGTTACTCCAAAAAAGAGATACTGGCTCTTTATCTCTCACACACCCCTTTCGGAGGAAATGTAGTAGGTATGGATGCAGCCGCCTGGAGATATTTCGGCAGAGAGGCAGAAACCCTTTCCTGGGCGGAAGCAGCTACCCTCGCCGTCTTACCCAATGCCCCCTCTATGATCCACCTCTCCAAACGGCGGGAAGCCCTGCTTGCCAAACGCAACCGGCTGCTTAACCGACTGTATGAAAAAAAGATCATGGACCGGACCACTTACGAACTTGCCCTGGAGGAACCCTTGCCGGAAGAGCCCCGTCCCCTGCCCCGTACAGCCTCCCACCTGGTAGACCATTTCTACCGGACACAACCCGGAGAACGATCGGTCTCTACCATAGACAGATCGGTACAAACCCGTGTAGAGGAGGTAGTAGAACGCTGGAACCGGGAATTCACCCGGAGCGATATCCGTAACATAGCCGCATTAGTCATCGATGTATCCACCCACGAAGTAGTAGCCTATTGTGGGAACACCCTTCAAAACAACCACCTTCCCGGAAACCAGGTCGATATTATCCGCTCTCCGCGAAGTACCGGAAGCATCCTGAAACCATTTCTTTACTGTGCCATGTTACAGGATGGAGAATTACTCCCCCACACACTCCTACCCGATATTCCGACCAATATAAACGGATTCACACCCCAGAATTTTAACCAGCAATACGAAGGAACCGTACCCGCTTCCGAAGCGATCGCACGCTCCCTTAATATTCCCACCGTATATATGCTCCGGCAATACGGAGTTCCCAACTTTCACCGGAAACTTCGCCAGGCAGGATTACAGACCCTTACCCAAGCTCCCTCCCACTATGGCCTATCCCTGATCCTGGGCGGAGCAGAAGCCACATTATGGGATGTATCGGCTGCCTATTCAGATATGGTCCGTACACTAACAGGCAAAGAACCGGCGCGCTGCACTACCCTATTAGCAGAAAGCGGTAAAAACCCCGGACATCTTTCTCCCTTCCGGGCAGGAGCCGTATGGCAAACCTTTGATATATTAAAAGAGGTAAACCGCCCCGAAGAGATCGACTGGAGATTGATTCCCTCTATGCAGACTGTAGCCTGGAAAACAGGTACCAGTTACGGTTTCCGGGATGCCTGGGCCGTAGGAGTCACTCCACGCTACGTAGTGGGAGTATGGGTAGGAAATGCCACAGGTGAAGGAAAACCCGGCCTGGTAGGCGCCCGTACAGCCGGCCCCGTCATGTTCGATATCTTTAACCTGCTCCCTTCCGGCGGATGGTTTGAACCTCCTTACGATGAATATATGGAAGCAGAACTCTGCAACCGTTCCGGCCATCTCAAAGGTCGGTTTTGCGAAGAGAGCATCACCGGAATGATCCTGCCGGCAGGTCTCAAAACCAGCGCTTGCCCCTATCACCATCCCGTATACCTCTCCGCCGACGAAAACTTCCGCCTTTATGCGGATTGTGCTGAAACAGAAGCCTCCGTAGAGACTACCTGGTTTACCCCTCCTCCCGCCTGGGAGTGGTATTACCGGCAGCACCATCCGGAATACAAACCCCCTTCCACCCCTGAAAGCAGGCTGTGGAGAAGAGCTACAATCTCCTATGCAATTTATCTATCCGGAAATGAATGCCCGGGTCATCCTGCCCCGCCAATTGGATGGAACGCCCGGAACTGTCACTTTTGAACTGGTACACCGTAACCGGCATGCCTCCATTTACTGGCACCTGGATGAAAATTATCTAGAACAAACCCGTGATTTTCATAAACTAACCCTGTCCCCCGAACCCGGCAGGCACTCTCTCACCGTAGTGGATGAAACAGGGAACCAGTTATCCGTTAGCTTTATAGTAGAACGCTGAAACAGATTCATTTCACAATACAATTTAAAAAGCGCTGTAATAAAGTTTTCCACGAAACTTATTTTTTCTACAACTCTAACATATTTTCATAGCCTCCTCTATTTTCCGAATATTTACACCAAAATATATAAGTATCCTAACAATCAGTAAGGCTGACAATGGTAAGCAGATTTTTCTTACCTTTCTATAAAGCACACTATTATAACCTATATTGTGTTAGTAATCCAAACTGTTGAGTCATTTTAGAGTCTCCCCGTTTTTGATAAAGGAACCTTTATAAGAATGTTGATATAAAAACCGGCATGTTGATTAGGTATAGGATGCTGATAATTAACAGGCTGATGTTTTTTAATTTTATTCCTGAAATTTAAAGTAGAATAACCGAGTGAGCCGACAAACACATATTTTTTCAGTTTATATTCGGTACCGGCCCCAATGTTGTAACTAAATATAGGTTCGGTAAAACTCTTCTTCTGTGGTGCCTCTTTGTACTTAAATTTTCCGGACATTAATCCCACATAGCATTCGTTTTCCAGAAATAAAGAAAAAGACTCATCAAAATACAAATGAAATTTCGGAACTAATCCCACCTGGGGACTGAAAAGAGAATACTCTACCCGGGCCTCATCGTTGTTTTTAGGTGGTTTAAGTACACCATCCTTATCTTCTATCCATTTGGTTCCGTCATCAAAAGAATAATATCCGTATTTAGTCCGGAGTTCAAGGCTGAAAAAATGATCTTTTCGACGCATGTATTCCAGTCCTAACATGGCTCCGAATCCGCTAACATTTTCTGTGAAAGTGGTTCCGTTATAAAAGAAACCGGGCGTAAGAGAGAATTGAGATTGAGCGATACTCGTTTGTGAAGTGGCTATTATAAAAGCAGCCCATAGTACGAACATATTTTTTTCATAAGAGATATTGGTTGCATTTAATGGCTCTTTCATATACTATCCATTAATAGTGCAAATAACGGCTTATTCCATCGAATTATCAATACCTAATAATGACTATTCTGTTTGTAGTATCAGGCAAGTCCCGGAAATATTTCACCTCAAAACCCCAAAACAGGTATAAAAAAATAAGCTGCCCGCAAGCGGACAGCCTATTCTATAGTACTATGACTTATATAGTATTCGCTGATTATACAATACCCTGTGCCATCATAGCCTTGGCAACTTTCATAAAGCCGGCTACGTTCGCACCTTTTACATAGTTCACATATCCGTCTTCCTCTGTACCATACTGTACACAAGCTTCGTGGATATCTTTCATAATTGATTTCAGCTTTTCATCTACTTCTTCCTGGCTCCAGCTCAATTTGATAGAGTTCTGAGTCATTTCAAGACCTGATACAGATACACCACCGGCATTGGCTGCTTTACCCGGAGCATACAACACTTTAGCATCCTGGAATACTTTAATTGCTTCCGGCGTACAAGGCATGTTAGCACCTTCAGATACAGCCATACATCCGTTAGCTACCAACGCTTTTGCATGGTCACCATTGAGTTCGTTCTGTGTAGCAGAAGGAAGCGCGATATCACACTTTTCACCCCACGGTTTGGCACCTTCAACATATTTGCAACCATATTTTTCAGCATATTCGCGGATACGGCCACGGTATACATTCTTCAGTTCCATTACGTAAGCGAGCTTTTCGCTGTCGATACCTTCCGGATCATAGATATAACCGTCAGAGTCTGACAGGGTAACCACTTTACCACCCAGTTCGATCACTTTTTCAGTAGTGTACTGAGCAACGTTTCCTGATCCCGATACAGTACATACTTTACCTTTCAGGTCTGTACCTTTGGTTTTCAGTATTTCCATCAGGAAGTAGATGTTACCGTAACCGGTAGCTTCCGGACGGATCAGAGAACCACCGAACTCACGTCCTTTACCGGTAAAGGTACCTGTAAATTCGCGGGTCAGTTTCTTATACATACCGAACATAAAGCCTACTTCACGACCACCTACACCGATATCACCGGCAGGAACGTCTGTTTCAGGACCGATATGACGCCACAGCTCCAGCATGAAAGACTGCACGAAACGCATTACTTCAGCATTCGATTTTCCACGCGGAGTGAAGTCAGAACCACCCTTACCACCACCCATCGGCAATGTAGTCAGAGAGTTTTTAAATGTCTGCTCAAAAGCAAGGAATTTAAGAATAGAGAGATTTACAGAAGAGTGGAAGCGGATACCTCCTTTGTAAGGACCGATAGCATTGTTGTGCTGTACACGGTAACCTACATTGGTCTGAATATTACCTTTATCATCCATCCAGGTTACACGGAACTGATACACTCTATCCGGAATACAAAGACGTTCAATAAGGTTTGCCTTATCGAATTCAGGATGTTTGTTGTATTCTTCTTCGATGGAGTACAATACTTCTTCCACCGCCTGATGATATTCAGGCTCATTGGGAAATCTTCTTTTAAGATCGTCTAAAACCTTAGCTGCATTCATAACTCTATTTTCTTTTATTGGTTATATGT
>JAJQBG010000200.1 GCA_021203405.1 Bacteroides sp. | reverse complement strand
TCTCCTTTTTACCCCTTCCGGCTAAAAAACTTAGTTTATCAAGGGGAAATAATTAACTAAGTTTTTTCTACGATAAACTAATTTTCAAAAAAACATAGTTAATAATAAAACACCGATCCACTGATTATCAACGACCCGGTATATACATCTTCAGCAAACACCACTAACGGCACTGTGAAAATAGCCGGTTATCAAACAGCAAACCACCCGCGAGTGAACAGAGATCCACCCGCGAGTGAATAAAATTCACGGGCGGATGAATTTTATTCACCCGCGGGCTAATTTCAGACAAGGTTTATATCCGAAAAAATGGTATCTTTGTGATCATCTAAATCTCTATGTATATGAAAACTACGATCACCCGGACAACCGGGACAAAGAGTACACACCGGGTAGCCGAGCTGACCCGGGTTATTGAATCCCTGAAAGTTGAAAGCAAGTCTGAACCGGTAGATAAAGTCCGGTACCAGATCCGGATATTCTCCGGAAAAGGGAGGCCGATGAGTCTGAACGAACTCTCCCGTATCAATTTTACCACCCATTTCCGCAACCGGGATGGCGTACTTGTGTTCACTACCTACAACGGTCTGGTCCTTGTAACGATCGACCATCTTTCCGGACTTAAAGAGGCGGCCCACATCCGTAACAAGGTGATCCGCCTGCCCGCCTGTCTGCTGGCCTTTACCGGTTCAAGCGGACATACGGTAAAAGCACTGTTACATTTTACACTACCCGACGGAACACTGCCCACGGAGGAGCGAAATGCACTGCTTTTTCATGTGCATGCCTACCGGTGGGCGGTCAATTACATCCGGTCTCAATTCCCGGAGAATTCTGTCCGGATACACCACCCTTCCCTGACAGACTCCTGCCGGTTCAGTTACGATCCCGGTCTGTGTTACAAAGAGAACAGCTATCCGATCCTGCTGGATCAACCCCTGCAAATGCCGGAAGAAGTTCTCCGCACGGAAGAAGCTCCCCCTAAAAAAATCGCCGTTGGAACAGCTGGCACCGGGGATAGAACGGTACCGGCTCTCCCGGTTGCTTTTTGAAAATGCGTTTACCTGGGCCCTGAATGAGACCGGCCTTACCGGGGAGACCCGGGAGAGTAAAAAGTTGCTGGAGGTATTGGGCCGTACCTGCTATGAATCGGGTATTCCGGAGGAGGAAGCCACCCAGTGGACCGTCGAACGTTTTTTGAAGGAGATAGAGCCGGTACTGATCCGCCTTACTTTCCATAATATCTATACCACCCGCAAGGGATTCGGGGAGAAACCTTATATAATGCCCAAACAGTCGCTCTACCTGCAAACGGAAGAGTTTATGAACCGCTGTTACGAGTTCCAGTACAACAAACAGACCGCTTCGATAGAGTACCGGCAGAAAAAGAGTTTCTTTTTTGATTTTAAGCCGATCGATAACCGGGTGCTTAACTCCATTGCGGTAAAAGCCATGTCGGAAGGGATTGAGATCTGGAATAAAGATGTACGCCGCTGGATCGAGTCGGATAAAGTACGGATCTACTCTCCGGTAGAGGAGTTTATTTATAAACTTCCCGACTGGGACGACAAGGAACGGATCCGCGCTTTTGCCTCCCGGGTATCGTGCGGCAATCCCCACTGGCCGGAGCTGTTCCATCGCTGGTTCCTGGGAATGGTGGCCCAGTGGATCGGCCGCAGTGCCCGCCATGCCAACTCCGTAGCTCCGCTTCTGATCGGTAACCAAGGGTGCGGAAAATCGACCTTCTGCCGGATGATCCTGCCACCGGAATTGCACGCCTACTACACCGACCGGATTGATTTTACCCTGAAAAAGGAGGCCGAACTCTACCTGAACCGGTTTGCCCTGATCAATATGGATGAGTTCGACCAGATCAGCCCGAAAGAGCAGGCCTTCCTCAAACATATTCTCCAGAAACCAGTGATCCAGACCCGGAAACCGCACCAGAGCCAGATCCAGTCGCTCAACCGCTATGCCTCTTTTATCGGCACCAGCAACCATCCCGATCTGCTTACCGATACTTCGGGCAGCCGCCGTTTTATCTGTATCCGGGTAGAGGGCACTATTGATAACCTGACCCCGGTAAACTACTATCAGCTCTATGCACAGGCTTTTGAAGAGCTCCAACACGGTACCCGGCACTGGTTTGACGAGAAAGGGGAGAGACTCATCAGTGAGTACAACCAGGAGTTTGAGCAACGCACCCCGATTGAACAGCTGTTCTGCCAATACTACCGGGCACCCCGGGCCGGAGAGGTCCCGCAGAAATTACTGGCGGTAGAAATTTTTGAGAACATCCGGAAAAAGAGCCGGTTAGCCCTGCCACAGACAAAGATAACATCCTTTGGGCGTATCCTGAAAAAGCTGGATATTCCGGTACAACGTACTCAGTACGGGAATTGTTACCTGGTAGTGGAGATACCGCAGGTATAATAGTAACTGTTGCACGGCTCCTTTGCTGTCGCCGGCTTCACAGCCGGTGACTTTTTATTTTGCGGCTTCATAGCCGCTACTGTACCGTGTGGGGGCTATGAAGCCGGTGAGAACCCAAGATGCCTTTTTAAATTATCAGGTAGCCCCATGATAGTAAATGATAGATCTATGATAGTAAAATGGTAGATAATTTTTACTTTAT
>JAJQBG010000360.1 GCA_021203405.1 Bacteroides sp. | reverse complement strand
ATATGTAACCTTTATCCGGTAAGCAAATGTAAGAGAATATCGGGAGAATGACAAAAGAAACGAATAAATAACCGAACTGATAAAAATTATGTAGAAAATTTAGTAAGTCCTCCCACTGAGGAAACGAAGAATGGCAGTAGTTATTTTCTCTTTCTGTTCCCTACTTCCCTTATCGTCCATATCACTATGACCAATATCAGCAAACTTTTCTATAGTAATGTTCAGTTCTTTCCCTTCCTGCGGATCGGGAAGCACTCCCGGATCGGCTTCATAGTCACATCCGCGGAGGGATAGAATACAGACTGCCCCGGTACGGGGAACCGGCATTCTGCGGTGATCCAGAGAGATCACTACTTCTATTTCTTCGGGGTGGCAGGTTGCAGTAAGCATAGACATATCGCCACCATTAGAGTGCCCTATAAGGATACATTCACTCCAGTTAAGGTCCGGCCGCAGTTTTTTGATCTCCCTGATCGTAAAAAGAATATTTTCCATGCCCCGCTCCCAGTTGGGCATACGGGTTATATAAAACTCCCCCTCCATAGCCAGAAGATCATCACCGGGAAGTTCGTGCTGTATACTGATCACATAATACCCTGCATCGGCCAGAGTTTCTGCCAGATAAGAATATGTTTTATAAGAACCCCCTATATTTTTATCATATCCGTGGCTGAGTATAACAGGAGTCTTGTGCTGCAAAGAAGGTGCAGGCATATAAATAGCCAGAGGAATCTGCCGGTTACGTGCCGTATCAAACAGGTTGATGGTAACAGGCTCACCGGCGGAAAGAGCAGCTGAAGGATAAGCATACATATAGGGAAAAAACCAGCTATATAGAGTAAACAGGCTATGATCCTTGTTTTTTCTTTTTCATTAAAAATATAATTAAAATTACTCTAAGGGTTTATTCGGAAGCTCCTAAATATTTCTCAAAAGCATTTTTAAGTTCCTCCTTTTTATCCGGATCTGTTACCAGTTCATAAATGGGCAGCATCTTCTGGTTAAACCCTACTAAAGTAGCATGTTCCTCTGTCGGACTGTTCATTCCTTCAAAGGTAAACAGCTCTCCTTCGTAATGGAGAATATCTACCATACAGGCATTCGGATTGGGTTTGCTTCCTTCCACAAACTCAAAATAGATATTATCTTTGAGGGGAGGCTCTCCATCCGGTTTTTGTGGAACACGCCCTAAACGCAGGTAATAATTAGAACTGTACATAAACCAATCGTGTACATGAGAGAGGTCGGAAGAGGTACTTCTATAATAGAGATCCAGCCTCGACCCTTTTCTCAGACCCGTAATTATATGGGTTCCAAATGTCTCTATGATCTCCTCAGCCGTCAGCTCCGTAAGGGCCGACCTGAACTCTTCACTCAGGTGATTTTCCGAATGCCAGCGTTCCCTCCAGAAGAACTTCATATTCAGGTAAGTGATTACACTGGAATAACCGTAGTATGTATAATAAAGTTCCGGAAACACATCGTCATTACCGAAAACAGGAGTCAAAGCCTGTTTAAACAGATTCAGATATTTTCGGATCTCTTCCTCACTGAACTCTGCATGGATCGCAAAATCTTCTCTGCACTCCTGCTCAGGCCCCCAGAAATAATACTTCCCCTCGCTCGAATTACCCTGTATAATGGTTACCACATCCCCCAACTCCTCTTCAAGGGTCCGGATATCCAAGACCTTTTTTCCTTACAAAACCAGGATGGGCGTATCTTCCGGTGGCATCATAGCCATATCCCAACAGGAAATATTCATCCGTATCCCCGTAATCCCAGTCCACAAACAAAGCCAGCGATTTATCCACGCCGGTTTTATAGGGACTCTCTTTGGGTCCGGGATCGGGTCCGGGGTCGGGAGGAGGTTGCACGCCGGGATCAGGTTCCCGATAAGGTTTGTCCTCTGTACATGCGGCAAAAAGAAAAGTAACAGCAAAGAGTAGGGTCAGGTATTTTTTCATGGGAAAAAGGATATTCATTCTTAGTTGTTAAGTCTGTAAACCCCGGTGATTTACGGATACAAAGATATCATATTATCCATACGGCTACCCGGTCAAAAGAGGATTTTAACCAAAATTATACTATCACCCAGGGAGAAGCTCTTTTTCGGTTCTCCTTACCATCTATTGCCGAATAGTTTTTGATAGAGTCTCTTCGTTCTTTCCTTTCTATAAGGAACCAGGGTATGTTCCACACAACGCCCCTCCATAGTAGTAAAAAAGAGGATACCTTCGGCAGTATACGCATGGTATTCCCGGCAAGATCCGTTACCGGAGGCAGGAAGTTGTCTGTAATAAGGAAATTTCTTAAAGATCTCTTCCTCCTTTATAGCCTTTAATTCGGGTAAATAGTGATAATTCCCCGAAAAGGAAGATTCCATTATTTCCCCCTGAACGATTACTTCAAATAACGCCTCATTTACTTGCTCAAGAGGGGTTTCCTTATCTCTGTTTTTCATAGGTTTAATGATACAACAGAGAAGAAAAAGTCCGGATATGGCACAGAACTTTCTCCTTCCGGTTGTAGGATACAGAGTCCGGATTACCCCAGGCTATAAAAAGACTCTGTTCAGGGTTTCACATAAATATACTCAGTCAATCTCTTGGGCAAAGATAGAGAAGATATATTTAACAGCAAAG
>JAJQBG010000369.1 GCA_021203405.1 Bacteroides sp. | reverse complement strand
GAAGGGATCTATAAATAGCCCAGGGTAGAGCGAAGCGACACCCTGGGGTAGGAGCCCCTCACTAGTATGAACCTTGAAAAGGTTCCACAAACTTTTGATACACCCTCTTCGGATCTTATTTTATTCATTCAAAAAACAGCCCGTGAAAAAATTACTCTTTTATTGTTTAACCTGTATGCTGCTGGTAGCATATATCCGTGAAGACCGCGACGACGATTGCGCTGTTCAGACTCTTGTTTTTACCTACAACCACAGTGCGGGAGAGTTTGATTCGGTCATCGGTAACGACGTACGGCTACAGGTATATCAGGATAGTATGCTGATAGATACAAAGACCATAGCTTATGAAACAATTAAAGGAGGAAAAGAATATGAGATCAAGGACTACCCATCAGGAAGCTACTCTTTTGTAGCCTGGGCCCTCCCTGCGGAAGATCCGGATGTAGCCACCATTCCTCCGGTCAGTGTCGGAGCGCACTACCGGGACCAGGTGCTGGAACAACCGGTTAGCGCAGCGAACAATACGTATCGCAACTCCCTGGGAGAGATCTTCGAAGGAGAATCGGCCGTAGTCCTTAACCGGGAACAAACTTCCCGGCACGAAATATCTTTAACCACCTGTATCTGTCAGGTCTATTTTACTCTCCACAATGCCGATATGGTAGTGGATGCCGTTACCGGTAGTCCCGAAATATGGGTAGAACTTGAGGGAGTACAATCAGAAATGAGACTGGGCCGCCGTTACGGGGGCCGGGAAGTTACCGTTCATAAGGATCTGGTCTATGACCAGGCAGATGAGATCCTTATCTCCAACCGGATAGGAGTACTGGAGTCGGGAGATGATCAGTCCCTTTCCGCTACAGTCTATGTTGATGGAGTCCGTATCTGTCGGGTAGATACCAACGAAAAAGCCAAAGTAGGGGATGTAGTTAAAATAGAGGCTACACTGAATGGAGGAGTAACGGTAACCATAAACGGATGGAGAGTAAAGAATGCCGAATACACCTATTACGTATAACTCTTCTTATTCTTCCGTAAAGAGAGATAACCAATAAATAATATGATACAAAAAAGAATGATGACCGGAAGTTTACCATACATACGCCGATCCCTATGGATACTGCTACTGGCCTGTGCCGGCTGTACCGATAAAAGCGATCCGGCAGGAGTTGTCCAGTCGGACAAGGAGTTGGTCGAAATATTTATCTCTGATCTTTCTACCTACGCCGATACCCATACCGGTAGCGATTCGGAAAGGAATATCAAGGAGATAGACCTCCTTATATTTAAAGGAGATGAGTTCCAGTATTACCGGGAGGCCTATCGGAGTGAGAATAGCTATATGAGTACTTTGAAAATAGAGCAGGGGCTTACCCTCTATTTTATAGTCAATTCCCGCAGTGTCTTGCAAAGCAGCGATCAGCTGGTAGAAGGGAAAAGCTGGGAGAACGACATCCGTCCTTCCCTGATCCTGAAAGATTCGGAAGGCCTGCTGGCCTCCGATTCACTTCCTATGTGGGGGATCCGGGAGAATGTGAATATAGTAGCCGGACAGATCAATCAGTTCTTTGATATCTTCCTGTTGCGTGCCGTTGCCTCTGTAGATGTTTTTAACAGTGAAGACCCCGCTACTTTTTCCCTGCAGGAAGCCTATATCTATTTTGCCCCGGATAAAGGGTATCTGGCCCCTTCGCCTGCCAATTACAGTATCAGTGAAAAAGGAGTTTCCGGACCGGAGTCTCCGGCAGATATGCAGAACCTTGCCTCTTCCCTGAAAGTAGATAATGTAGAGGACGAGAAACTCCTTTATCAACTCTATCTGTATGAGAATGATGCCCCCACCAATACGGTAGGGCAGAAGAGATACTCCCGTTTTGTGATCGGGGGAAGCTTTGAAGGAGGTGCCACCACCTACTATCCGGTAGACCTTCTGGAGGATGATAATACAACCATTCTTCAGGCCACCCGGAATTATAAATATGTGATCAATATTGCCTCCGTAAGTTCAGAAGGATATCCCGATCCGGGTACGGCAGCTCAGGCAGATGACAGTCGCCTGGAGGTCGAAATTATCGACTGGAACCTGAAGGACGAAAATGAACTGGGATTTGACGGACCTTTCTTTATTTCCATAGAATCCAAACATATCTATCTCTATGACCTGGCCGGTTCCACCCGCTCTGTCAGCTTTACCACCAATATCGCGACCGACGATCTTACGATGGAATTTATCGATTCCGGTAACGGTACACAGGTAGACGGAAGCTACTCGATCGCGAACGATCGTTTCAAGGTAGAATTTGTCTTTGACGAGCAGAACAAGATCAAAGCTCTGCTTATCACTGCGCTGGGAGATTTCGATCCCAATGATCAATCGCGCAATCTGCAGGATCTGAAGATCTATTCCAAACGGGTAGTGATGCAAATTACCCTGGAGCAAATCCACGAAGATCCCACCCAATGGATTGACGGAGGAGAAAAAGATATCGATCTGGGAGGAGAATAGCCCCGGAGACCTATCGTTTTTATCCTCTTTATATAGAAAGGAAGTACTTTTATACAGAGTACTTCCTTTTTTATTATTACCGGATCCCGAAAAACACCCTTCTACACAAGATTAAAATTTCAAATGTACTATCATCTATCA
>JAJQBG010000388.1 GCA_021203405.1 Bacteroides sp. | reverse complement strand
ATTTATAGATTAGGAATGAACAAATTGTAGTAAATTAGTAATTTACATCTTGAGATTCGGCTCTTCAACCGTATAAATGGATTGAAAACAGGAAGTATTTCTAAAAGGAGTTATTCGTATCTTATAGATTCTGCGGGATGTATCCGGGTGATCAGGTAAGAAGGCCCAACCAGCATCAACACCGAAACCAGTAATGTACCGATATTGAGCAGTAAAAACCACCAGATGTTAAAAGAGACAGGAACACTGGCTACATAATAGGTTGCCGGATCAAGCTTCATCAGGTCAAACCGGGATTGGAGGAAACAGATCAGGAGACCGATAGCATTTCCCCACAGCATTCCCTTACCGATCAGAAATACAGAGAACCAGAGAAATATTTTACGAATGGTCCTATTATCGGCTCCCAGTGCTTTTAACACACCAATCATATTGGTATGTTCCAGGATAATAATTAAAAGTCCCGATATCATAGTAAAACCGGCCACGCCGATCATTAGGGTAAGGATCACCCATACATTTAAGTCAAGTAATCCCAGCCAGGCAAAGATCTGTGGATTGAGGTCTTCCACGTCCTGTACAAAATAGATACCACCGTATCCATCTTCCAGGGTATCATATACCTCTCCTATCTCATAAGCGGTATCCTCCAGTTTGCTATAATCTGCAATACGGATCTCGGCTCCTGTTACCTGTCCGGGCTCCCAGTTATTGAGCCGGTTTACGGTATAAAGGTCTGTAACCAAAAAGATCTTATCGTATTCGGAGAAGTTGGTCTGGTAGATACCAGCTACAGTTAACGCACGGGCACGTACTTCTTTCTCAATAAAATAGGTTAGTATTTTATCGCCGACACTGAGTTGTAGATCAGCTGCAATAGTACGGGAAACCAGTACCTGATTGTTGGACGTTGTATCCGAAAAGAGCGGGATTTCTCCTTCCAGCAGATGATCCCGGAAAAAATCCAGGTTATACTCCGGCCCTACCCCTTTAAGTACCATTCCCTGAAAAGCATCGTCGGTTTTAATAATTCCCGGCTTGGTACTGTAACGTTGCACATGTACTACATTGGGGAATCCGGCCAGATCCTGCATAACCAGCGAATCGATCAAAACGGGTTGGGTTTCGTAAGAACGGATGGCATCGAAGTTATGGATATGGATATCAGAGCCGAATCCGGTTATTTTATTCCGGACCTCCTTTTTAAAACCAATCACTACCGCAACGGATACGATCATCACTGCCAGGCCGATAGCGATACCGACCATGGCGATCAGAACAGCAGGACGGGAAACCTGTTTCCCCTCCTCCTTATCCCGGTAAATACGTTTGGCTATAAAAAGTTCGAGCATTTTACTTTCCGGTTATCTTCTTAACCGATACGTCCCGGATATTGTTCCAGCGCTTTACCCAGTATAAAAAGAGCCCGGGTAAGATCTTCCTTCTTAAGTACGTATGCAATACGTACTTCATTGATCCCGGTACCGGGAGTGGTATAAAATCCGGAAGCAGGGGCCATAAATACAGTCTCTCCTTCATAGTCAAACTCAGAAAGGCACCAGGCGCAGAACTTATCGGAATCATCTACCGGCAGGCGGGCTACGGTATAAAAAGCTCCCATGGGGATCGGTGAATAGACACCGGGGATCTTATTTAGTCCGTCGATCAGGCACTTACGCCGCTCTACATATTCATCGTATATTCCACGCATATACTCTTCACCCGCATCCAGGGAGGCTTCGGCGGCTATCTGCCCGATAAGTGGCGGGCTCAGACGAGCCTGACAGAACTTCATTACGGCTTTCCGCACCTCTTCATTTTTAGTAATAAGGGCACCGATACGGATACCACACTCCGAATAACGTTTGGAGACGGAATCGATCAATACTACATTCTGCTCAATGCCCTCGAGGTGACAGGCTGAAATATAGGGAGATCCTGTATAGATAAATTCTCTGTAAACCTCATCCGAAAAGAGGAACAGATCGTATTTTTTTACCAGGTCACGGATCTGGTTCATCTCCCGGCGTGAATAGAGATAACCGGTAGGATTATTGGGATTACAGATCAGGATCCCTTTGGTACGCTCGTTGATCAACTCTTCGAATTTCTCTATCTTGGGAAGTGCAAACCCTTCTTCAATAGAAGTAGGGATGCTACGTATCACAGCACCGGCAGAGATAGCAAACGCCATATAGTTGGCATAGGCAGGTTCCGGCACTATAATTTCATCCCCCGGGTTCAGGCAGGAGAGAAAGGCAAAAAGTACTGCTTCAGATCCGCCGCTGGTCACAATAATATCGTCGGCAGTAAGATTTATATTGAATTTTTTGCAATATCCTGTCAGTTTTTCGCGGTAACTTCTGTAACCGGCGCTCGGGCTGTATTCCAGCACTTTACGATCCAGGTTACGTATCGCCGCCAGTGCCGGTTCAGGAGTAGGAAGATCGGGTTGCCCGATGTTCAGGTGATATACATGAATCCCTCTCTGTTTGGCGGCATCGGCCAGAGGAGCGAGTTTTCTGATCGGCGAAGCCGGCATTTCATGACCACGAACGGAAATTGTTGGCATACTGTTTTAATTAATATTTTTAAATGAACCGGTAGCCTGCTGAGGTTTCCGGAACCGGGTTTCTACCCTAACTTATAAAG
>JAJQBG010000306.1:3561-13479 GCA_021203405.1 Bacteroides sp. | reverse complement strand
CTATGAGGGTAATTCTTACAACTTAACTTATACAAAGGATGATCGTTTCATAATTCAGAAAATAGAGAAGGGTCTGAATAGATATCCATTGCCACAAATTATGTATGTACCTGCCGAAAGAAATTTTATTAGCATGGTGAATAAACCTAACCTGATAAGACAACTTCCTGACGGATTACTTACATTTCTATCCGAGTATGATAATGCAAAGGATAGCATTAGAGGCGCATTTAATCTTCCTATAAATAATGCCTTTTTGGAATATAACAAACAAAACGATATAGTAACCGTAAAAGGAGAGGATCATAAAATAAAATTAAACGAGGCATCAAGCGGCTTTCAATCCATAGTCCCATTATACATTGTATCAAAATATTTATCGGAATCGGTGAAAAACCAAGCTAATAACTCTACTAAAATGAGTAGTGATGATACAAAGCGCTTTGAAGAAAATGTGAAAAGTATTTGGGACAATAAGAGTTTGACTGACGAGCAAAGACGAGCAGCTCTATCAGCTCTGTCTGCCAGATTTAATAAATCGGCTTTTATTAATATCGTGGAAGAACCAGAGCAAAATTTATTTCCATCTTCTCAGTGGGATATGATGAAAGTTTGTTATCATTTAATAACTCTCTGGAAGCAAACAAATTGATTATAACAACTCATAGTCCATATTTAATAAACGGATTCACTATTGCTGTTAAAACGGCTATAGTAAAAAAACTGATTCAGGATAAACAGGAATTATTGGATCAGTTGAATGTAATTTATCCAATAGATTCGATTATTGATCCGGATGATCTCATCATTTATGAACTGGATGAGGGGACTGGTTCTGTGAAAATCCTTGAAAGCTACAGAGGTTTACCTTCTGATGATAATTTCCTGAATATGATGCTGGAAGAGAGTAATAATATGTTCGCACAACTATTACAGATACAGCAGGGCTATGAATAAATTTTTCCCTAAGAAATACAAACTCACTTCCAAAAAGAAACGGTTTGGTCTCTGTGATTGTCCACCACCTCCTCATCAAATGGCTTACCTGGATGAGAAAAACGGTGAAAACTGGATAGCGGTAGTTGAAAATTTTTATGAATACGAAATTAATTTTATCCCTGTTGATTATTGTATTGAGTTAAAAAGGCCGGATCATACGATGGATAATCGTTGTGACTGCTTTCTTTTCCACGAAACAACCATAGTCTTTGTGGAGCTTAAGCAAAGGAATGAATATGGCAGTAAATGGGTAGCCGATGGAGAAAAACAACTTCGGGCAACGATCCGACATTTTGAAAAAAGACCAGTAGCCAGGGACTTTACTGTAAAAAAAGCATATATAGCCAATAGTGCAAAACCACTATTTAGAACAGGCCAAATGGTGAGGATGGAAAATTTTTATTCTGATACAGGATATATACTTCTTGTTAAGAATAGAATACATTTTGATAATCACGAAGAATAGCCTGTGAATGCATAATAATAACTCTGTTGCCGCCGGGAAGCCGGCAGTAACAAGTTCTGCTCCTTTATATACCGGATCTGGTTCTCGATACCCCGTTCCATAGATACCGGATCGTTGCTCTTCGGTGGGTTCTCCAACCGGATCATGACCAGGACCGTATCGGTGACGCCGGGGAGCGGGAAAAGGCAAAAAAGGGGGAAAAAGTTCATTTTTCGTTTTGCTGCAAAATGCGATTTCGTTTTGCAGCAAAATGAATTTGTGTTTTGCAGCAAATGGGAAAAGTGTTTTGCTGCAAGATGAAAATGGGGGAGAAGAAGGGTGGGGACGGTGGCTATTATCAGGGATCTTATCAATCCCAAAGTAGCATAGCCTTCAGTTTAATACTTATCCTTTGTTGATTGGTAGTTTCCTGTTTAATATCCCCGGTTTTCATCCCCGAAGGGGGTAGGTCATCATAGCCCACGGCAGAGAGAGCATTTTCGTAGCGATAGCGTAGAGAATACGAACGGCACCGTGGGTTTAAACCGGGATACTATCTCTGCGGGCTGCAAGCCCAGCTCAATGTATAGGGGACAATGGTGTTTCTATATATATCCTGTTCTTAAAAAATTGAGCTGGGCCTTCAGCCCGCACCCTGTGGTCTGTCTTGCACCCCACGGTGCCGCTACGCTCTGCCGTGGGCTATGATGAGCTACCCCTTATCAGGGGTGAAGAGCCTGTTCAAAAAGTCCGGGCAGATTTTGAGTAAGTAACAAATTGTAAGCAGACATCCCGAAACCCTTATCCAACCGCATAAGGATATCGACTTTGGGTAGCCGCGTAGCGGTGGCATGTTTATAGCCCCGTGCGGAAGCGCGGGGTTTACACGAAGCATCATCCAAAGCGCCTCGTAGAGGTGCTATGTTTCCTGTGTATCCAGGCACTACCAGGAGGTATCTCTGCCCAATATAGATAGATCTATTACATAGCACCCCTACGGGGCACAATGGATATGTACCTTTTAACCCCGCGCTTCCGCACGGCGCTATGAACATACAACCGCTACGCGGCTGATATACGTACAACCTGTAACCTGTTCAAAAAAGAACCGGACTTTTCCCACCCCCCTCTTTATCACTCTTTCACCGCAAAAAGAGCAGTAAATTTAGTACTATACGTTTTCTGGCTTCTCATGGCACTCATACTCTCTATCATTTTTTGAATAAATTCCTCCGGACACTTCTGGTCACTGGCATCGATCACCGGAATCCCATAATGATCTCCCAGCTGTGTTAATACCCTTAGAGCCGTTTCCGTTCTTCTCCCTATCTTCACCAGGCAAATGTCTGTGAGGGGATTCTGCTCCTTAATATACCGGATCTGGTTTTCGATTTCCCGGCCCATAGTTTCCGGATCATTACGCTTCGGTGGGTTCTCCAACCGGATGATGACCAGGTCCGTATCCCGGGCAACCTCCTGTACACTATCCCGGCAGATAAGAACGATCTCTTTTGATTCTTTATCGCTCCTGGCTTTCTCAAAATAGTCCGGAAGCCCGTTCCCCGGTTGAATCAGCGAGGGAAGGGTATGATAATCCGACCGGGGCACCCGTTCTCAGTTGTCCAGCCGGAAGGCCGAAGCAGGCAAACCCGCTTCATTAAAAAGATTGCCGAAACCCACACCACTCCACATATACCTCACCGTAACAGGCCTGTCCACTTCCGGGCTCCAGACAAACAACCGGTTTTTCTCGATCCGGTAGCTGGCCTCACAAAAGATCTGATCATCCCCCGCTATATAGAGATGGTTGATACGGGTTCCGGTATGGTGCAGGGATCTGCCATGATCAAAAGTGATCCGGATCGCATTTCTGACTCTTTTATGGCTCCGGTATTGCGGCCCGAAAGCCGGGATCTCTGTTCTTCCATATACCTTGTTGAGTGCCATATTCGCAAAACGCCTCCCGAACTCCCGTTTATCCGTAGGATGTATATCTTTCAGGTCTCCCAGATCCAACGCAGACCCCACATAGACCTTGTTAAATTGCTGCATGTTGAGTTGATGCTCCCGTATCACAGATTTATCTTCACCACTCTCTCCCGTACTCTGGTAAACACAGAGTTGCTGGATCAGGAACGGAAAATCACCCTGGTCCCATTCGCTGCGCCAGCAACGCAGCAAAGTACGCAGCTGATCGAAATACTCGCCGGACCACTCTTTGTTGGAAGAGCCCTGATACCAGATACATCCACTGATCGCAAAGGGGATAACCGGATGGATCATCCCGTTGAAGAGAACCCCCGGACGTCTGTGAGGACGTGCATGCATATACCGGCTGGCAGAGGTCGTTGTATCACGTTCCCACTCTTTCCAGCGGTCGTAGACCCCACTCAATTCCGGTACCTCCTGCATATAAATATTCGATGTCCACGAATCCACCGAAGTCCCTCCCCAGCTGGCATCAATAATACCCACAGGTACCTGTAACTCTCTTTGCAGGTTCGTAGCGAAGTGGTACGCCATACACGAAAAAGGAGGGACATTTTCCGGAGTACACAGTTTCCACTGCGCCTTTCCCGCCGGGAAATCCTCCTGGGGTGTATCAGCTATGATATGATTTACTTTGAACAGTCGTATCTGCGGATGATCCGCCTGAGCTATTTCTACCTCTGCATCCCTTGCCTTCTGCATTCTCCACTCCATATTCGACTGACCACTGGCCAGCCATACCTCTCCTAATAAAATATCAGATAGCTCGATCCGGTTCTCTCCCTCAAAGCAAATTGTATAAGGCCCTCCCGCGCTTGCCGTTCTGATCTTTACTTGCCAGTTCCCCTCACTGTCCGCCCTTGTCCGGTACTTCTGAATACTCCATTCCGTAGTTATGGTGACCTCTTCACTCGGAGTAGCTTTTCCCCACACAGGCACAAAAGCGTTTTGCCGGAGCACCATTCCCGAATCAATGATAGCCGGAAGCCGGATCTCTGCCCGCAGAGGGAAGAGTCCACCTAAGTAGTGAAATAAAAAACACACCAAAAATGTACGTAGTAGCCTGTTCATCATCTTCTGTTTTATGAGTTTATGATATAAAAATAGTTGTTTCATCACGCTTATATTGCCTTTGGCGGTTGCAGAATTAAGTACTCTGGTTGCATGCGGGATAAAAAGAGAGAAAAAAGAGAACAGAAAAAGAGAACCCGGTACTGCTTTGCAACAAAAATACTTTGTTCCGACCAATATTTCAATGCGGAAAACCCGGGGAAGGAGTATCTTTATCACATTAAATCATGATTTAAAAAAAAGTATTAACGATAAAGAGTACTATGAAACAGAATTATTTAAAAGGAGGAAGATGGACATCTTTTTGTCTCTTTCTCATAGCTGTTTGTCTATGTCCGGTAATCTCTGCCCAATCTTATCAGGTTTCCGGGATTGTAAAAGACCGTGAAGGGGTAGAACTTATAGGAGTCAATGTGATGGAAGAGGGAACTACCAACGGTAGTGTCACCGATCTGAGTGGCCGGTTCTCTCTCTCAGTAAAAGGTCCTTCTTCGATTTTAAATATAACCTATATAGGGTATGAGAAACAAACCATAACAGTGGGCAACCGCAGGGAGATCATAGTCGTGATGTCTGAAGAGATGAACGAGATCGACGAATTGGTAGTGGTGGCCTATGGAACCAAAAAGAAGAGAGACATGATCGGCTCGGTAGTCAAGGTGAAAGCAGATGAGATCACCGCGCTCTCTTCCGGTGGAGATTTTCGTTTGGCCCTTCAGGGAAAAGCCGCGGGTTTGCAGGTGGTCTCTTCCGGAATCACAGGAGAAGACCCCAGATAAAAGTAAGAGGTATCAGTTCCATAAACTCCGGAACCGACCCTTTGTGGGTTGTAGACGGAATGGTGATGGGAGCAGGTTCCATTAACTACAATGACATAGAGTCTATCGAAGTCCTCAAAGATGCCTCCGCCACCTCTATTTATGGTTCCAGAGGTTCCAACGGAGTCATTATGGTAACTACCAAACGGGGAACCAAAGGAACTCCCCGGGTAAACCTCTCTTACAACGGCGGGGTCGGCTTCATCAATACCCGTGACATCGGGCTCGCTTCCACCGCCGAGATCTTCGAAATGATCGATTACGGCCGCAGTGTAGCAGGATTGTCCGAGTTCGACCCACAGACCCATGTGAACGCGCTCTACTGGAGTGGCAAAACACCCATCACCCGTGAGCAGGCCTTAGCCACCAATACCGACTGGCTCGATCTGCTCACCCGTACCAGTCACTACAACGATGTAAACCTCTCGGTAACCCAGGGAACCGATGTGGTGTCCAACTATGCCTCTTTCAACTACCGCAATGATGTAACCAACCAGGTGGGACGGGACGTCAGGTACTCAAAGCCCGCTTGCGTACAGATTATAATAAGGATTGGTTCAAGGCAGGTTACCAGCTCACGGCCAACTATTCATCGGGCAATCGCCGGGATAATTTCAGCGCATTTAACTTTTCCGGACTGCCCTGGCTGCCGGTATACGATGAAAATGACCCCACAGGCTACTGGAACCCGGAGATCGGAAATGCCCTGATCGCTACAGACTCAAAATACCGGATCAACGAACGGGAGAGTATGGGTGTGAACGGACTCTTTTACCTCGAAGCAGCTATCCCCTATGTAAAAGGGCTGGCTGTCCGGGGAGAAGGAACATTGGGCTACTCCCTGAACCATAACAAAGAGTGGAATTCGGAATATCGCTATAACGATAGTTCAGGAAACCGAGGTTACTCCGATAAGAACACCAGTAAAACCAGTCAGTGGTATCTTTTCCTCAAGTACAATCAAACCTTTGGCATACACGCGGTAGATGTAGTGACCGGTACCGAAATTAACAGGGGAACCGGTTGGAACATGAGAGTCTCCGGTACGAACCTGATGGGTGAATTCCAGGAATTATCCTCTATCGGTAAGATGAATGGAGACAACCGGGCCTACCTCAACAGCGAAAACTATTCTATTAGTTTCTTCAACCGGGTAGACTATAAACTGCTGGACCGCTACATCATCGGAGCCACCTATATCCGGGAAGGTACCTCTAAATTCTCCAAAGAGAACCGGTGGGGCGATTTCTATTCCGCTTCCCTGGGCTGGATCCTCTCCTCCGAATCTTTCATGAAAGATATCTCCTGGATCAGCCTGCTCAAGATCCGGGGAAGTGTGGGAGAAACCGGCAACCAGAATATTGCCGCGGATGCCATCAAAACAGTCTATACCTCCCGGACCAACAACTATTACCTGGGACTGCCCAGCAAATACCTCTCTTCCGTAGGCAATACAGGAGTCAAATGGGAAAAGACCCAAAACATTGACCTGGGTATCGATTTCGGATTTTTTAATAACCGTTTCTCCGGATCAGTAGCCTATTACCGGCAGAACGTGCAGGATATGCTGCTCAAATCAGCCCTTCCTATCTCCGGAGGGATAGCTAACTCTAACGGAGATAACGGAACTCCTGCCTCCAATGCCATCTGGGGCAATATCGGGGATCTCTATAATCATGGAATTGAAGTAGACCTGAATGGAGTGCTCATTCAAAAGAAAGGTTTTAGCTGGACTGCCAACTTCAACATAACCACCAATAAAAATAAAGTCACCGCTCTTTCTCCCGAGGTAGATATCAACGGAACGGGGATTATCATTACAGAATCGGGGTCAGTGTATCGAACGATCACCCGTAAGGGATCTTCCATCGGTACATATATGCTGGCCGACTGGGTGGGAGTAGATCCGGAAAAGGGTATCAATATGATCTATGAAATTGACCAGGACATTTATAGTGCAACCGGCAATACGGTGAAGACCGGAAGGATCATTCCCGCTACGGATAACAACGTCTCTAAAAACCCCTATATCCACGAAGGAAAAACATCCCTGCCTACTGTCTATGGAGGATTGAACAATACCTTCCGTTATAAAGATTTTGATCTCTCTATGGATATCTACTTCTCTCTGGGCAATTGGATCGCTTATGAACCCTATTCCCAGTTTGGAACCGGGGATGGCCGGGGGCAATACTATACCGAAACCTATACCAAATCCTGGAAAAAACCGGGAGACAAAGCAGAGTACGCTGAGATGCGTTGGGGAGGATACAACTACGACGACGAGGGCAACCCCGCTTCCAATGTATCTTACTCCCAATTTACCTCCAAACAACTTGTAAAAGGAGATTATCTGCATCTGCGAAACCTCACCGTAGGCTATACTTTCCCTCAGTCTTACGCGCAAAAAATGAAACTGCAAAACCTGCGTTTCTATTTTTCCGCATCCAACCTGCTGACCATCACCAAATATCCGGGCTGGGATCCGGAACTACCCAGTGACAATAAAGGAGTGAGAGCCCGTGCCGGAAACTCTTTTCCACAGGTCATCTCTGTTTCAGGAGGATTTAATCTGAGTTTTTAATTTTTAGACTGTAGTTATATGAAAAAGATTATAATAATGTTTTTATCAGCAGCAGCTTTACTTGGCTCCTGCAATATGGATGACTTCTTTGAATTGAAACGTCCGGAAGCAACCCCCTGGCTCTCGGTAGACGAACTGGAACTCTCCGTTATCAATCCATACTGGGCTTTTTCAACCGGTATGGGGTGGAACTCTGCCGCCGGATTGATGGCTTTCGTCAACGAGATGGCAAGTGACATAACCTATGCCAACCCTTTTGCCGGGTATGAGCAGGACGGAATTGTATATTATACCCGTAACTTTCCCGGTAGTTCTGACCCGGAAGAGATGCAGCTCAGAGGTACATGGGCAGGGTTCTATACGGTGATAACCGGCTGCAACGCTCCGCTGACCTACATTGAAGAGAGAGAAGAGGCCGGACAACCGGTGTTTGAGAATATGACAGAGGCCGACCGCCAGACCCTGCGCAGGCAAAAAGGAGAGCTCTATTTTATGTGTGGATTTGCTCACTGGCATATTGCCCACCTGTTCCTGCCCCCTTACAATCCCGGAGGAGACAACACCACGGTAAAAGTACCCCTGAAAGACAAGTTCATTGCCACTGCGGATGACATGAGAGCACCCTATATGGGCACTACCGAAGAGGTATACCAGCTGATGCTGGCTGATTTTAAAAAAGCAAAAGAGTATCTGCCGGAAAAATACAGGCAACGCGGACTGCCGGGCCAGTATGCGGCTTCTGCCATGTTGATGCGCGTTAACTGGTTGATGGGCAATACCCGGGATGCCCTTACAGAGTGTAACCAGATCATTGAGTATGCCGAACGCACCGGAGACTATTCGCTGGAGGAAGAACCGATACGGGCTTTCAACCGCAACACGGAGAGCAAATACACCGCCAATCCGGTAGCCAAAGAGGTGCTTTTTGAACTGGCATTTGATGAGAATTCAAAAAACGTAGGTATTCCCTTCGCCCGGATGAGCAAATCGGGTGCGTATGGAATGAGATCCAAACCGGGACTCTTTGACCCTGCTGATGCCAACTGGACAGGTGGGTTGCGGGCTTTCGACGAGACCTCTACCTATTATTCGCACGGCTCCTGGGCCTGTGGCTACTGGAATCCCAACATCGTTTACTACATCGGCTGGGCCGCCACGAACGATCCGATGGACCTTACAAATTATGTACCCACGGAAGAGGCTTTGAAAGACAAACGTTTCACCCAGCTGCACTGTTTACTCAAGCCCGCAGACCAGAATTATTACAATACGTTGAGTGGCAGTGAACAGTTTGAGTATGAAACCACCCATGAAACCACCTCCTTTGGCGTGAAGTGGAATGCGTTTTGGAGTGATAAATACTACCGTGCCCCGGACAGTAAATTCTCCAACGTGCCTTTGATCCGCCTGGCTGAAGTCTACCTCACCCGTGCCTCCCTGAATGAATCTACCCGTACCTCGGACGTTAATAAAGTTCGTACCCGTGCCGGGTTGAATTCACTGACGTATGCCACGGAAGAGGATGTGGAAAAAGAGCGTATCAAAGAGCTGGCTTTCGAAGCAGGCGACCGTTCTTACTTCCTGATCATTCACAAACGCACCATTGACGGAGGCAAACGGGCTCCGGTAGGAGGTAGTTTTACTAACCCCATGACAGACGGGGTAGCCATCGATCCACTTTATCCTCCCTATTCGAATTATTATACCACCATGCCGTATACAGAAAGGGATTATTCGGCGTCGGAATATTAAGCAGCTAACTTCCCGGTAACTGTCAGGAAACCTGCGGGACATACTCACTGTGACCAGAGATCCCGATCCGGGGATTCGATAAAGATCTCCTGATAGTTGCCGGGAATGCATTTGTGCAACAATTTATGGTTGCACAAATGCATTTCGTATTTGAATGAGTTTTAGTTTAGAACATTCTTTGAATAACGAAGTTGTTATTGCAAAAAATGTCCCTCTACATGGTTATTGGTAATGTATCGGATTACATAAACATCCTCTGC
>JAJQBG010000306.1:3030-3551 GCA_021203405.1 Bacteroides sp. | reverse complement strand
AATGTCCCTCTACATGGTTATTGGTAATGTATCGGATTACATAAACATCCTCTGCATGGTGAGTGAAA
Organism: Bacteroides sp.; assembly: GCA_021203405.1. Taxonomy (GTDB): domain Bacteria; phylum Bacteroidota; class Bacteroidia; order Bacteroidales; family Bacteroidaceae; genus Bacteroides. Next base: position 3,483 of record JAJQBG010000306.1, on the reverse strand, counting down.
AAGAAATACCAGGTAGTTTGTTTGCTTCGGGGGTAAGATACGTACCATAGATCTTTGCCATAACGGGAGAAATAAGAGGGGGCCTTTCGTTTTTGTCGGATGTGTATAGTTGCTTCGACCTCTCTCCTTAAAGAAAGCACATAATCGCGGGCAGATTCATGATATCCAAAATATTCTTTTTGATAAAGTATCTTTATCAGTTCTTTCAGGTAGAGGTTAACGGCTTTGGGATAAATAATTTTCATTTCTTAGTATAGAGCTCATCCACGTATTCTGAAATATCTTCCCAAAACTCATCACTGCTCATACATTCCGCCAACTCCTCTTCTGTCAGGGCCGGCAATGTTTCCATTTCTATCTCCATCCCATAAGCAGAAGCCGCAGGTTCGTTCACCATGTTCTTTTCAAAATTATCCTCTTCTTCGGGCAGGTCGTATCTCTTTTTCATCAGTT
>JAJQBG010000306.1:0-3020 GCA_021203405.1 Bacteroides sp. | reverse complement strand
TTCTTTTCAAAATTATCCTCTTCTTCGGGCAGGTCGTATCTCTTTTTCATCAGTTAAACTATTTAGATCCTATAGTCTGCAAAGATAAACGATTTCACGAAAAAAGAAGTTCTTTAATAAGGAGTTTTATAACAGGTTTATCGCACCCAATGCCCCTCTACATGGTTATTGGACACATAACGGATAAGGTACACATTACCTTCGGGATGATAAGTAAAAAAGAAATACCAGGTGGTTCGCTTACTTTTCGGGTAACATACATAATAGAGATTTTTGCCGTACCTTGAAAAATAGGCAGGAGCTTTTTTTCGCTGCCTGACATGTATAGTGGTTTTCACCTCCAGAAGTAAAGAAGTTACATATTTTACAGACGTTTCTTCATAACTAAAATATTCTTTGTCATATAGAGTTTTAATAAGGTCTCTTAGATATTGTTTAACGGATCTGGTATAAGTAACTTTGACCACGGTCGATCTTCGATTCATTTCTTAGCAAATAACTCATGAATATATTGGGTAATATCATCCAATAATTCTTCTGTAGTAATCGTGTTCTTGAGTTCCTCTTCCGTCAGTGGGGGTGAATAGGTCATTTCTGCCTGCATCCCATACGCAGGAGCCGCAGGTTCGTTCACCATATTCTTTTCAAAATTATCCTCTTCTTCGGGCAGGTCGTATCTCTTTTTCATCAGTTAAACTATTTAGATCCTATAGTCTGCAAAAATAAGCGATTTCACGAAAAAAGAAGTTCTTTAACAGGGTGTTTTATAACAGAGTTCACAGAAGGGGTAACGATCAAAAATTCCGGCGAGGTCCTCTGCATACGGCGGCTGACCCTCTCCGGGAAAAACAACTTAAACTGATAAGATCACCCTTTCTCACATCAGAAAGGGCGGTTTTTTGTTATATAAATAAGCTATAAGTGAAAAATAAAACTTATTTTTGTTCTGTGACTCAAAAACAGTAGATTATGAAACGTACAGAAGTAGTGGAGCAAATTCGTAAGAAAGTAGAGGCCATGCCTGAAAACGTTACTGTTATTCTTTATGGAAGTGAGGCCCGGGGAGATGCCCGGCCGGATAGTGATATTGACCTTGTAGTGGTAGTAGATCAGGAAAAAATTACAGAGAAAGAGAGTCAGGAGATTATTTATCCCCTCTTTGATATAGAGTATCAAACCGGTATTCTCATCAATCCGGTAGTCTATCTGAAGAAACAATGGGGTAAACTGGCTACTCCTTTTTACCTGAATGTGATGAAAGAAGGGGTCGTACTATGATCACAGATAAAGATAGAAACGAAATAGTAAAGTTACGTCTGGCTGGTGCCCGGCAGTCTATGGAGGAGTCTAAACTAATGTCTGATAATGAGTTCTGGAATGCTTCTATCAGCCGGATGTATTATGCCTGTTATTATGCAGTTTTGGCATTATTAATACACAATGGCATTGAGGCCCACACCCATGCAGGCGTACGGCAGATGTTAGGATTACATTTTATAAGAACCGGAAAATTATCTCAGAAATGGGGTAACTATTATTCCAACTTATTTACCAAAAGACATTCGGGCGATTATGATGACTTTGTTCTGTTTGACAGAGAAACAGTAGAGGAACTTTATCCCAAAGCCATTGAATTTATTGATAGTATTGAAAAGCTGGTCAGTAAACAAGTATAGCCAGCCGCCCTTTCCCCATACCTGAAAAGCCCCTTTTTCACCCCCTTCTCATCGTGCAGCAAAACACTTTTCCCATTTGCAGCCAAACGAATCCGCATTTCGCAGCTAAACAAAAAAATGAACTTTTTCCCCTTTTTTGCCTTTTCCCGCTCCCCGGCGTCACTGTATGACGGTTTCCCTTCTTACCTTTGCTTTATCATTTACTTAAACCACGAAATACTATGTCAAAGAAGATCGGTTTCTTACAACGGTGGATGTTTATCATAGACAAGATCAGCGCACACCCCTACATCAGTAAACAAGAACTGGAGGCTGCCCTGGAGAGCGAATTTACCGTGTACGACGGTATAGCGGGAGTCGGCACCCGGTCCAGAACCCTCGAACGTGACCTTTCGGAGATACGCCAGGCACCCTATATGGATATCAGCATTGAATATTGCCGCAAGCGGAAAGGATATTACATTCCCACCGATGAAAAGTCGCTCTCCAAACTCAACCGCCTCTTCGAAGTGAGTTCGCTGCTCTCTTTCAGCCTGCTCAAAGAGATCCTGTTTACGGACCATCGCAAACCCCGTGGTCTGGAACACCGCTTTACCCTGGTAAGTGCCATCCGGGGTTTGGTAGAGATTGAAATAGAGTACCGCAAATACAGCACCTCTACCACTCCCGGGCAACGCCGCCTGTTGCACCCTTACGGGCTGCGGGAGTTTAAGAACAGGTGGTATCTATTGGCTATGGAAGCGGGTGAGACAACCATGAAGGTCTGGGGACTGGACCGGATCGGCAAACTCACCCTGACAAACCGGAAATTTACCAAAGATCCCGCCATCGACCTGAAGAAAAAGTTTGAGCACTGTTTTGGTATTTATACTAACAGCGAGTTGCCCCCTGAGCGGGTGGTGCTCTCTTTTTCGCCCCTGAGCGGTAAATATACCGATTCGCTCCCCCTGCACGAGAGCCAGAGAACGCTTATTCACAACGAAGAGGAGTACAGGGTGGAACTGCGGGTAAAGCTCACGCCCGACTTTATTATGGAGTTGCTTTCACAGAGTGCGGGCATGCGGGTAATAGAGCCGGCGAGCCTGCGGGAAACCCTGATAGATATTCACCGCAAAGCGCTTTATTTATTGGAAGACACACCGACTTCGGGTGATAATTTCACGTAAAACTCAAACTTTTTAGCACAAAACCGTTTTTATTTAAAATATCAATTAACTTTGTGAGAAAATATCACGTAGCTATGTTATTACGCTTTTTTTAGAAAACATTTTTTCTTTTGGAGAACAAAAGGAATTCAATATGCTTCCTAATCCTAATACAAAGAGATTAAAGAGTCATATATAT
>JAJQBG010000122.1 GCA_021203405.1 Bacteroides sp. | reverse complement strand
GCACGATACAAAACGACCGGAGGGTGATTCGGCCGTCCCTTCAGGACTTAAAATGCTGGTATACAGCTGCCCAGGGTTGAAACCCTGGGCTATAATCTTCCGCTGCTTTGCAGCTCAAAAGATCTTCCGAATATGACTGGGTTTCACCCGCGATTATTCAAATTTAAGTCCTTTGGACTTGTAAACTTATAAATTGTAACTTCATTTCATCTAAAAGTTACTTTTGATACCCTTGTACGATTTCGGATAGTTGATCGTTCTTAGTTAACTGCCGTAATCCGCACATGCAGGATATGCTCTTTTTCCTCGATCGCATACTTTTTGAGTACTCCCGGGCCGCAACTACTGTTGCCCAATCCCAGTACTGCTGCATCTAAGTTCAGAAAGACTTCGGGACGCTCTTTTAACTGGTAATCGTGAGTGACGGCATAAATATCCTGTGGGGTATAGTGAAGGGCCGAGGCAGAGAAGGTCTCTCCTACCGCTTCTACTTTCACCCCTTTTCCTTTAGGGTCGGTCAGGGTAAGGTATCGCACCCCCTCTTTATTCCCGCTATCCTGCGGACGGGGATAGTGGGTATATTGTTCACTTACCTGACCGTTCCACAACCCTACCGGGGTAGCTTGTTTCCGGTCGGGGTAGTTCTCTTTCGGCCCATGTCCATACCAGGTAAAACGATCGTACCGGGGATTGAGTGCCAGGGCGATTCCCAGACGGGGTAATTCGGGCAGCTCTCCTTCCGGACGGAAAGTTACTTTCAGGTCGATGGCTCCTTCACCGGTCACTGTGTATTCATAGAGTGAAACGACTCTTCCGCTTTTATATTGGTTGATCCACTCCACTTCAATGACTACGGAGCCATCCGCACGCCGGCTATGGGTTACTTCCGGAGTCGTGATGACCGGTTTATCCATTTCATGGTTGGCCCAGTCTTTAGCCAGCCAGTTTCCAAAACTCCGATCGTTGTCTGTGGGTGAACGGAAGGCCTGGGTCAAGGGCTGTACCGGGAAATCATCCGGTGCCGAGAGCAATTCACTTCCACCGGAGAGCAGAGATTCCAGATTGCCATCCATCAGATCCCATACAGCCGTCAGGGTTTTTGTTTGTACCGTAAGCTTTCCGTCCTGCTCCTGTACCTCTACTTTCCCCCGGTTCGCTGTGGCAGGTGTGGCCAGTGCTCCCTCCTGCAAGGTGAACTGTTCAAAGGCTATTTCATAACCGGCCGGTGCCCACAGGGTATTCTCTTTCAGAGCTACCCGCACGATCATCCGGATATCTGCTCCGGTTTTCAGTATACCTGCATCCGGGAAAGGGACTTTGACTGTATCTCCCGGTTCTGCATACGGAAGGAGTATTTCACCCTTCCGGGTCACTTTGCCATCTACGGTGACCTCCCAGCTGCAACGATAGGCTTCGAGACCGGTATGATGGTTGCGGTTGATAATTAACAGCTCTTTTCCCTCCTGCAGGAAAGCCACCGGTGCATAGATCTTTTTTACCTCCTTGTATTTAGGAGTGATCTCCCGCTCCGACATCACCACTCCGTTAAAACAGAAGGCTTTCAGGTTGGGAACATCCCCGAAGTCGCCTCCGTAGGCTATAAATTCGCCTCCGCCGGGCAGGGCTTTATACACTCCCTGATCGCTCCAGTCCCAGATAAAACCACCCAGCATATGGGGGTTGCTGTATATTTCGTCCCAATATTCTTTAAAATTACCCAGTGCATTTCCCATGCAATGTGCATACTCACAGGTCATCACCGGACGGTTGTCGTTGGTACGCTCTGCAATGGAGAGCAGTCGCTCCCAGCGGGCATTTTCCGCCCGTTCGGCATCGGTATCTTCGGGTACACCCGGATTCAGGTATTCCTGTTGTACACGGGTATAGAAACGGCTGATCACATCAACCGCATAGGGATCGAGGGCTTCATTGACTCCCTGCGCTCCTTCGTAATGTACGGGGCGGGTAGGATCAAAATCGTGCAACCAGGCAGAGATGGCGGCAAAGTTGGGGCCGTATCCACTTTCGTTCCCCATGCTCCACATGACAATGGAAGGATAGTTCTTATCCCGTTCTGCCATGCGTACGGCGCGATCCATAAAGGCAGCGTGCCAGTCGGGTGTACTGGCCAGTGTACCGCGTAAGCCGTGCTCTTCGATATCGGCCTCATCCATTACATAAAGCCCCAGGCTATCGCATAATTCGTACCAACGGGAAACATTGGGATAGTGGCTGGTACGTACCGCATTCATATTGGCCTGCTTCATCAGCAGGATATCCTGGATCATCCGCTCTTCACTCATCACACGGGCGGTACGGGGATCGTGTTCGTGACGGTTCACTCCCCGGAAACGGATGGGTTTTCCATTGATCAGTACACGGCCATCTTTTACTTCCACACTCCGGAATCCTACTTTTTGTTCAATACGCTCTACCACCCTGCCGGTACTGTCCTGCATGGAGAGAGTCAGGGTATACAGATCGGGAGTTTCGGCCGTCCATTGACGGGGAGACTCTACTTCGGCACTCATCCGCCCCAGTTTACGAGGGCCACGCTGCGGATACCATTCATTCATCACAGCGGCTTTATGGTCGAGATTCAGCATAGGAACGGCATCGGCTTCTATCCGGGTCTGCTCCAACTCTGCAACGACTTTGTATTCCTGACCGGTCATACCGCGGTATACACTGAGTTGTGGATCTATTTGTAAGGTGAAATTCTTATAATCCACATCCGGCAGGGTGCGTACGGCAAAATCCCGGATACGGATATCGGGTGTGTGGATCAAATGGATACTCCGGTGAATCCCACTGAACCGCCAGAAGTCCTGGTCTTCCAGATAGGAACCGTCGCTGTATCGGTATACTTCAACGGCAACCTGGTTCTCTCCGGCTTTCAGGTAGCTGGTAATATTGAATTCACTGGGTTCCATGCTCCCCTGGCTATATCCTACCCGCTCGCCATTGATCCATGCGTAAAAAGCACTGATCACTCCTTCGAAACGGATAAAGACCTGTCCGCTGTGTTCCCAACCTGCCGGAAGGGTAAAGCTACGGCGGTACTGCCCTACCGGATTACGCTCTGTAAAGGTAGTATAGGTGGGTTTGGGTTCGCCCATTACCCGGGGGGTCAATTTTAAACGGGTATCCGGCCGATACATAGATCGGGGTTCCGTAACCGTGTACCTCCCAGTTAGCCGGAACAGGGAAATCGACCCAGCCAGCATCGTCAAAATCTGTCTGGTAGAAATCGACTATCCGTTCATCGGGGGTGGCGGTCCAGCGAAAACGCCAGGTACCATCCAGAGTCAGGGTACGGTCTTCCGGGTTTTCCCCGTAAGGTACAAAAGCGGCCCGGGCGGGTTCGCGGTTTATCTGCAATACATGGTGGTTCTCCCAGTCATGGACCGGTTGGGCGGCTGCGGGAAGCAGCAGGGAAAAGAGAAGGGTGAAAAGAATACCTTTGTTAAACATATACTCTTTATATTTTACGTAAATCCGGAAATAAGTCATACTTAGTAAAGATCTTGTTTTTTTGAAATGGAGATCGGATCCAAGGTGCCCTCTTTTGAATTACTCTATTGTACAGATATTTGTAGACAAGTAATAAAAGCCGGAAGGGCTTGAATTTTAATAACCCCCAGTGAAGCGAAAGCGACTGGGGGTAAAGAAGGCATTTCTTAACGCAACCCCAAAGTGGGTTGAATTTGACATTCAACACCTTCGGTGTTGTCTCTTAGAGAGCCTACTACCCCCAGTCGCTTTCGCTTCACTGGGGGTTATTCACATTTCACCCCTCCGGGGTGATTGTAGTTAGCTTTTATTCAGAACATAGCTACATACATTAACTTAATACTGAAACTTAACTACTTTTTAGTTTAAAAAAGCCTGTAATGATCCTCTCACATCATTCTCAACAATAGGGCTTCTTAATTAACTCTCTACTTTGTAATAAACATATAGTTACTGTACATCCAGCGCATCAAAGGCGAGACCTTCCATCGTATCAGCGGAAAGTATCACTTTATAGTATCCGGCATTGATATAAGTACCGGTTGTCGTGCTCATCATGCGCCACTTTTCCGGGGCTTCCGGGAAAGTGATCTGGTCCTCTTTCATCACTACTCCTTTCGAGTCGATAAACTGTAATTTCACCGGTACCGGTTTGCCGGTGAGGTTCATATACTTGAACCGGAGGGCGTAGACCTGTGCCAGTCCGGTAGAGATATTCCATTCAATGGATTGATCTGTACCTTTTTCAAAGAAAACACCTTGTTGTTTACGATGCTCTTTCTTTGTATATTTTCCTTTGATCACTGCATCTTCTGCCTCGTAGGTTACATTGGGACGTTCGTCTACATCTTCGGGCAGCATCTCTTTCGGGGTCTTTATGATCCGCTCTTTGGCAGCTTCTTCCCAACTCCATTCTACGGGGGCATACACAGCAGGTTTAGCAGTCGCATCGGTAGTAGCTACGGCAATGGCAGAGATCAGGGCCTGTCCGGCTTTTACTTCCAGGAAGGAGATAAGCAGCTCTCCTCCTTTTACCTGAACTTCTACTGTTTTCTTGAGTGCTCCGTCGTGTCCGGCTTCCGCCCAGATATCGAGGTCATCGATCACTGTCTGCCCATTGATGGCTACATCGAAGATATGGAATCCTTCGCAATCGGTAGCGGCACTGCCACCGGTACCGTGCCACGGCTCGGTGAAGTAGAGTTCTACCCGGTAGTTCCCGTCAGGTACCGGGAAGCGGTAATTGAGTTTATGACGACCAAACCGGAAGCTCTGGAAGAGTTTCCAGTCGCGTACGCCGCGGATGGGATCAAACGTAACCCGCTGGCTGGCCAGGTAGGGATCAAGTCCTTCGAAATCTTCGGCCCAGGAACGGGAGAAGTTGGTATGATCCTGCAACCACTTTTGCCCGAACTCATCGGTATAGTCGTCTCCCCCGCAATTGATACGGTAGAGGTAGTTATATCCGTCCTGGCCTTTCAACAGAGGTTGGGCTCCTTCATACAACCGATGGAAATTAGGTGCCTCTTCCAATCCGTTGAGGATAATAAGATCTTCTGCTACCGGTTTTCCTTTGTAGTAACCCACGGCACGCAGTACATTGTAACGGATGTCCCGGTTCTCCCACATAAAGTGAGTACCGATACCGTTGTTCTTTTTAGAGCGATAGAGTTCGTTATCGGTAACGTCATTATAGAGTAATACGGAATCACAGTTACTATATACCTCAACGGTAGCCCGGCGGCGTCCGCTTTCAAAGCGTTCCGGCCAGGTGTGGGATACGATATAGACCATCGGGTCTTTGGCAGGGCTTACATAGTTAGCCCGGTACATATAATATACATCGAGAGGTTCTTCCCAGGGAGATACCAATCCTTTGTAGTTGAAAGGGCCTACTTTATCCAGGACCCGGTAAGCTTCATCGGGCTGGCGACGCCCAGGATTATCGTGGCTGCTGTATATCCACTGAACTGTCCGCACACGCTGTCGCGTGCTTCTTCCGCCAGACGGATCTTCATCTCCATGAGTTGGCACATCCGGTCTTCGCTCCAGATACCTTCCTGCTCAAAATCACCGGGTTCGGTGTGCAGGTCCAGGCTTCTCCAGGCTCCATACTCTCCATTCAGGAGTTGATCGGGACGGGCCAGTTCCCGGTTATATTGGGTAGGGTCGCCGCCATAGGTGCCACTCCAGTTCTGTACTACATTCCAGTCGGTTCCCTCTCCTCCGTTACAGGTGGTGATCACCCGCATGGTACGGGCGGTAGGATCCATTTCGCGGATAATTTCGCTACACTCCTCGGCAAAGGCACGGGGCAGGGTACTTTCGTTCTGTAAGCCCCACATCACTACCGAAGGGGAGTTACGGCGCTCTTTGACCCATTTGCGTAGCAGGGTTTTAAAATTTTCGCGGAATTCAGGTGTATCATACCATACATGGGCAGAGAATTGTGTCCAGAAAAGGATCCCTTCTTCGTCCCAGTAGTTTTGATAATCGAGGTGGTGCGGTTGGTGGGCATCCCGGAAAGCATTGAATCCGGCAGCTTTCATCTGTTTGACACGGGCTTTTACCTGTTCGGCACTGAACGCATGGCTCTGGCCAAACTGATGTTCGTATTCACACACTCCGTTCAGGAATACGGGTTCTCCATTTAAGTAGAAGCGTCCGTCCCCATCGTTCCGTTTCACCGGCCAGCTGATGGTACGTACCCCGAAAGGAGTGGTTATTTCGTCGGTGGTCAGCGAACCTTTTTTGATCATGGTAGCCAGCTTGTAGAGGTATGGGTTTTCCGTACTCCACAATACCGGGTCGGTGATCGGTGCCGACTGGCGGATCACTTTGGTCTCTCCCGGAGCTAGGGTTAGCTTTTCGGTAAACCACAATACCTGGATACTGAGATCGTTGTTGAAACGGTTCACCAGTTCTACGGTCTCTGTCTCTTTTCCGTAGTTCTTTACTTCGGTCTCAATATAGAGGGTAGAGGCGTTTTCATCGTTCCAGATATGTACCCCGAAAGGTTCAATGCGTACCTGATCGGTAATTTCCAACCGTACCGGACGGAAGATACCCAGTGGCTGAGAACCTTCACTGAATCCCCATTCGGAAGAGCAACCGCCGCATACCCAGGGCATATCGGCTATCATGGCGGGATGTTCGGCCAGTACTTCCAGTTCGTTCTCGGCTCCCGGACGGATCGCATCCGATACATCCAGTGTAAGAACGGTACGGCCTGCCGGATGGCGTCCCAGATCGACCCTGTTGAGTTTAACCGTTGCATAGGTACCGACCCCGTCAAAATGGAGGAAATAGCTTTTTCCCGCTCCCGGATCATCCACCCGGAACTTTTTGGTATAGACTGCACTGCCGTGTAGGTTACCGTGTGTAAGCTGACGGTATCCGTAATAGTCGTCCCAGTTATGGGGAACGTTTACATACTGCGTATATTTCTCTTTTTCCATCCTGCAAAAGGGAGGTTTTCCAATTATCATTGAGTTCTACGATCCCTCTTCGTTTTTTTACTTCGGGAGCGGGGAAACGAACGGCAGAACGCCCCATCGGTTTGCTGGTCGCTACGGCTATACCACGCTGATCGAACTTATTGGTTGCACAATAAAAATGGTAGACTACCCCGTCGTGGTTAATTACATAGCTTTTATGGGCAAACAGATCGTCGTAATCCTTGCTTGGGATGATCAGGTCTTCGCCTTCCCAGTCGTACCAGTTGACCAGGTCGTAACTACAGGCGAATGTATTGTAGGTTTTGTAAGTGCGTGAGGGTTCAAAAGCGGAGAAGTAAAACATGACATAGAGGTCGCCGAATCGCTGGATATGGGCATCTCCGGTAATGGTACCTTTGGATTCATGGGCAAAGACAGGATTGCCGGGATAGCGTTTCCACTTCTTCATATCTTTGGAGAGGGCGATCCCTACCCGCTCGGCTTTGAGTTCGTTCTCCGGATTGATCCCTCCGGCGTTGTAGAACATGACGAACGGATAGCCGAAACGTTCTTCTTTGTCCCAATAGACGGTGCTTTTGTACTGGGTGAGGTTCTCAAACCATTGTCCATCCTTATCTTCGGGGGCCATAACAGGTTTATTAAGTGCCTCCCACTCGACCGGTTTACCCAGGTTCTTTTCATCCGTCCAGGCGAGCCCGATCTTAAGCGGGCCGGCTTCGTAACCGGGATTCTCGCCTCCGATATAGGTCATCCAGTATTTTCCTTTGTAGGGATAGAGATTGTAATTTCCTCCCCACTCCATATCCGGAAGGGCAGGAAATCCTCCGCGCTGGCTCTGGTCCCAGACATTATCCCGGAAAGAGAGTACCCGGCCCAGGGTCTCCCACTCCAATAGATTTTCGCTCCGGGCGATCCAGGTTTCGTATCCCCGGCCGTCGTTGCCCTCTTTTCCGTTGTACACTACGTAGGTCATATACCAGGTATCTTCGTGACGGAACACCGTAGGGCAGCCCATCTTGGAGTAGTTTGTTTCCGGGGCTACTACCAATCCGTATTTATACGGTGTTTTGACCTGCTCGTAAATTTCGGCCATCGTAGCCTGCGATACTTCACGCTGTGCCAAAGCAAACAGCGTGAAGCAAAACAAGCCATAGGTTAAGAGAGTTCTCTTTATCATATCAATCAACTAACAATTCTGAAATTTGTTTTTTATTCTCTTCCGGATCAATAGAACAACCAGTCCATCGTCTCTTCGGCACCGGCCAGCCCAGCATTGCGCTGAGTAATATCAGCGGTTGTAAAACCGGTTACCAACAGATACCCTTTCGGCAGGAACAGGGTGTGTTTACCGGCCGGGAAGTTGTAAGCATGGATGTCTGCCAGAGGAAGTCCCTTCAACCGGATAGCATTGGTCAGGCGGGCTTCGGCCTGTCCGTAATCGTTGGCAGAAGCATCGGTTTCCAGCGTTGGTTTTTTGGCATATTTACGCTGATCGTCCCGGAAATAACCCACCAGGATCTTCACCGGCTCTTTGGTTTCAAACTCAAGGGTTGTACCGGTATTGCGTTGCTCATCCCCGTTAAAACGGTAAGCAGTTAATCCTTCCAGTTCCGGAGCCAGCTCTTCTACCTTTGCACCCGGAAGATTGGTAAAGAGGGCAGCGCCTTTAGTCAGTTTAACCGGCTGTAGTTTACTGATCAATGTTATATTTGCCTGAGGCAAAGCAGTAATTTCAACTTCTTTTTCTTCCGACCCGCCTTCGGCACGGGCTTTCAGCAGAGCGAGGTTATTCCTGAAGTTTTCCAGTTCCGCTTCGTAATGTACCAACATCTCTTCCCAGGTCTTGTTTTTACCTTCATCGCCACCGATGGGGATACGACGCTGGGAGGTCTGCATACTATTGGCATAGTAATAATGCTCTTTAGTCAACTCTACCAGCTTACGGTAGTGTTCCAGGCCCTGTTCCATCAGGGGGATCGCCTCTTCGAGGTTTTTAATATCTTTTCCCCACTGGTAATCGAGTACCAGTTTGGCTGCTTTTACTTTATAGTTGAATGCGTAGGCAAATTCGCGGTAGCAGTGCATATCGTTACGCAATCTTTCAAACTCTACTTTGTTGGCTTTTGCTTTACCGGCTGCCTTTTCAATGGCTGCAACCGCATCGTCTCCGTGCTGTACGGCCTGAGCGATAATATCAAGCGGCATTTCACCTACATGCGGCTCGTTCTTCCACTCTTTCTCTACATATTCGATCAGCTTTTCGCCCTCCGGGCCACAGCTTTCATAGAATCCGGGATAGATGGTATATTTATAGGGATTGACCAGCTGGCTCATAAACATGCCCAGCAACAGGGTCTGACGGTTCCCTTCCGTAATACCGAAACGGCGTAGCAGTTTGGGAGCGATCTCTCCGGAGGCTTCGTACGCATCCAGAATGGCTTTGGCAGCTTCCGGAGTGGTTCCATAAAAATCTGCCAGCTGGCCGGTCCAGTATACAATTTCGTCGCTGCGGTCACGGCGGCAGTTCCAGGCGTAGCGTCCCCACCCCTGATACCAGATCCAATCCCGGTACAATTGCAGTTCCCGTTCTCCATCGGGTAATTTATCAGCCGTATAGGGCCAGTCCCAGTAAGAGGACTGTGGATAGAGGTGCAGGGCATTGGCACCGTGAACATCGTGCATAGCATTGACTGTTTTCTGGATAAAGTCAGGCGATCCCCAACGGAAGGGTTCCAGGTTAGCCAATACGTGTACGTTACTGATGTGGGTACTTCCCAGGGAGCTCAGGTCGGTATGTATCTTTGTCCACGGCCCGCGGGGCTCGTAGGTGGTTAAAGATTCACCGTTGTATTTATGCATGGTATAGAGGTTGCTGTACATAGGCAGTGCAGCATCCATTACCGCTTTACAGTCTGTATCGTGTGCACGCACCAGGATCGGAGGTTCGTCCGTACGTCCCAGGGCATTCAGACCATCTTTTACACCCGGGATGATGGTTTCGGTAAACCAGATCACATCCTCCTCGTAGCTGGAGATAGCCTCTCCCAGGCAGACCAGCAAGCCTACATTGGGATACTTCTCTACAAAAGCGGCAATGGATTTACGGGTATAGTCGCTGATAAGCGGGGTGATGGGCCGGTTATGATCCTGGGTTTTGAGCCCGTAATGTTCGGTAAAGGGTTTGGAAAGAAGAATATTGTAGAACATCTGGATCACAAAGATCCCTCTTTTATCGGCCTCTTCGGTGAGGAAAGAGAACATCTCTTCGTTCATTTGAAAGGTTTCGTCATCTACCTCCACGGCAAACGGATAATCTTCCAGTTTCACCAGTGAAGCAAAGGGGTGACCGTTCCAGAGGTAGAGGGAGTTCATACGGTTCTCTACCAGCATATCCAGGTAGTTGATCCATTGTTCTTTGTCGTAGAACCAGGGGAAACTTTCCGGGGTATAGGGATATTCGTATACGCCGCGTCCGGGCAGGTAAACCATCTTTTGCAGACCGACACAGGCTCCGCGCAGTACCATTTCGGGTGCATCAGTAAAAGAGGCGGGGAATTCCAGGTTCTTCTGGTTCTCCATACAGTCTATCAGTTCACGGACTCCGTAGATCACCCCGCTACCATCCCGTCCGCTGACAGTGGTAAGATCGCCTTCGGTAGTAATGTGGAAACCTTCGGCTTTTAAGGTAGTATCATTCGAGAGCTCCAGGCGGATGGTTTTTCCTTCGCCTTCGCCTATATGTACATCGTATCCGGCTTTGGTAAGTGCCTCTTTTAACTGCGAGGCTGCGAACTCTGCCCGTTTACCGGCATCGGGAGCAACCGTTATATGTACACCGGTCTTCCCGCAACTGCACAGAAGACTTATCAGAAAGGTTAGTAATAGCAATCTTGATTTGAACATTTTCTGTTTCCTGGTTAATGAGTTTGTATAGAGAGAGGACGTAAATCCCCCCTCTTTGTACTCAAAAGCCTTATTTACGGAAAGAGAACTTCGCCAGCAGAAAACCGACCAGGAAGATAATAATGGTACCCAATACGATAGTCAGGTTAGCATGAAGTGGACTGGCAAATTCACTCAGGAAGCCATCCTTGAATATAATAGGGGAAAGACTCATCCACATGACTACGATCACACCGCATATAGTACCGATAATGGCATCGATATTGCGGGCTTTGCGAGAGATATATCCCAACAGGAAGAGCCCCAGCATTCCCCCGCTAAAGATAGAAGAAAGAGCCCACCAGGCATCCAATGCACTATTTACCTGTAAGAAGGCGATTGCCACAAAATACCGATAATACCAATCACTGCATTGGAGATATAGATCATCCGTACCGATTGTTTATCGGTAGCATCCTTTTTAAAGAAACGCTGGTAATAGTCGGTGAGCACAATGGTAGCCGAACTGGTGATACTGGTAGCCACCGTACTCATACCGGCTGCAAAGATTGAAGCGATCAATAGTCTGGTAAGGCCGGCCGGCAACTGGTTTACGATAAAGTAAGGGAACACAAAATCGCCGTCAATACCTTCGGGCAGTAATCCCGGATGAGTTTTGTAGTAGGTATAGAGTCCGGTACCGATCAGGAAAAAGATAGCCGACACCGGGATAAAGAGATAACCTCCGAACAGGGCTGAGAATTTGGCACTCTTATCATCTTTGGCAGTGAGGTAACGCTGTACATAGTTCTGGTCAATGCCGTAATTCTGTAAATCAATAAAGATACCATACACTAAGCAGACCCAGAAGGTGGACTCCGTCAGACTGGGACCAAAACCACCCAATGAGAACTTATTCTCTTCAATGGCAATATCAAACAACTGTTTAGGGCCTTCGGGCATACCAAACATCAGCACTCCCATACAGACCAACGCTCCTCCGATCAGGATAAATCCCTGAATAGCTTCTGTCCAGATCACCGCTTTGATCCCTCCTAACATAGCATAGAGGGTAATAGCGATCGAAGTACAGACAATGATCGTTTTAATATCCCACCCCAACAGGGCATTCATCGGCAGGGCCAGCAGGTAAAGGATGGACCCCATACGGGCGATTTGGGTAAGCAGATAGCAGGTAGAGGCATAGATACGGGCCCAGGGACCAAAACGTCTTTCCAGGAAGGAGTAGGCCGATACACTACCCTGGCTCCGGTAGAACGGCACAAAATAGCGGGCGGCAAAATAGGAGGCAATGGGAATGGAGAGCCCGAATACAAAAGCATTCCAGTCGCTCATATAGGCTTTACCGGGATAGGCTAAGTAGCTGATACTACTCACATAGGTAGCAAAAATACTCATACCCACTACCCAACCGGGTAGGGATCTTCCGGCAGCAGTCATGTCATCACTGGAACGTTTCTTTTCAAAGAAGGAGCAGCCGAAAAAAACGACTCCTCCGGTAAATACAAGGAAAACAATAATATCAAGTATGGTCATATAGTTGTGTTTTTTAGGTATTCAATAAAGGTATGATTACCGGCAAAGAGTTACTCCCTTATACCGGTAAAGGAATGGGTCAGAACTGCAAAGCTTCCAGGGCCTGACGGATCCGCTCTTTTTCAGGTTCTTCAAATTTATAGAACGGTGCAGCCAGGTGATCGTTACAAACACCCAGTATGCCCAATGCGCACTTCACTCCTTTCAGATAACTACTTCCATACTTTCCAACCGTATAGATAGTCGTAGAGATCTGCATGATCGTTTGCTGAAGCCGGCGCACTTCTGCAAGGTCGCCTCTTTCGGCAGCATTATACAAATTCACATATAACTCCGGGAACATATTGGCTCCTCCGTTAATTCCTCCGTGACCGCCCATCAGTACGATCTCACCGGTGATCTCTTCCGGACCCACCAGCATGGAGAATCCGGGAACATCCTTCATGGCAGTCATTACACTCTGGAAATAGACCGCATTGGCCGAACTATCCTTAAATCCGATCACATTCGGATTCTCCGCAATACGACGGATGGTATCCGGCGCGAAATTCACCTTGGTATGACTCGGCATATTATAGAGGAAAAGAGGCAAGGGTAACTGTTCCACCAGATCCAGATAAAACTCGGCCAACTCTACCTGGCTCGGGGCATAGTAGTAAGGAGGTGCCGAGACTACGGCATCCGCCCCGTTCTCTGCTGCCAAACGTGCCAGGTTGATACTCTCTGTGATGCTGGTATCAGAGATACATACCAAAAGCGGAAGCCGTCCTGTATTGATACGGGCCGTTTCCCGGATCATCTGCCGGCGCAACTCGTAACTGATGCTCTGTGCCTCACCGGTAGTGCCCAGGATAAAGAGTCCGTGTACTCCGCCTGTGATCAACCGTTCAATAAGGCGTTCCAGCCCTTTTACATCCAATGTGTCGTTATCCAGCAAAGGGGTTACCAATGGTGGAATGATTCCCCGAAGCGGGGCGTTTTTTATTAATCTGCTCATATAGTATATCTAATTGTTTTATAAATGAGATTTTATTGAAAGTCTCTTTTTTACAAGAAATTCAACACCTTCGGCGTTGATTTGGAGAG
>JAJQBG010000031.1 GCA_021203405.1 Bacteroides sp. | reverse complement strand
GTCTTATCATCGGGACGCCCTTTAAGTATCGTCAGAATACCTGCTGACCGGGCAATCTGAAGAGGTTTGAGATCTACATTCATCTGTACCGGAACCGGAAGTATATTTATAAATTTAAGAATATAGTCTCCGCTTTTACTATCATACACAACAGAAGTGGTAACCCGCTTTCTTACTGCCTCATCATTATTAGAGAGCTGTACCTGACCAGGCAAATAGGTATCTCCACTATTTAACCCATATAATTGCTGTACATAATATCCTACTGTGGGTTTTACTTCAGTATTATTAAAATAAATAAGATCCGGATTCCATTGGGTAAAACCCTCTTTAGCCAGTAAAGGAGCATACGAAGTAAGACTTACTACATCCCCGTTACGTTCAATATTTGCAAGATGAAGAGCTTCGGCAAGAGCTGTTTCAATATTATTAGGACGTCCGGGCAGGTGTGCAGCATATTCACCCAGATACACTTTGGATTTACTGCGGTCGTAACGGTCGTAATAATCCTGATTGTGTATATACCAACCGGGAGGATTATAATAGTGTTCGTCTACCATCGGAAGATCTATTTCGGTTGCAATTCTCCATCCCTCTTCATAATCACTTCCTTCACAAAAAGGCCCTACTGTACCGATCACAATGATATCCGGATACTTTTCGCGAACAGCATTGCAAATCATTACATATCTTTCTTCAAACACATCCGAAATAAGATCTTCATTCCCAATACCAATATATTTCAGATTAAACGGTTTAGGATGCCCGGCTTCGGCACGCTTCTTACCCCATACGGTTGTTTTGGCATCCCCGTTTGCCCATTCTATCAGGTCAAAGACTTCCTGGATATACTCCTGCATATTTTCCAGGGGAATACCGCATTGCTGACCATGTCCCCCTATGCTGGAGTTCTGACAAGGTACACCGGCCGGGAGTACAGGCAGAGGCTCAGCTCCTATATCTTCACAGAACAGAAAATATTCATAATAACCCAAACCGGTAGTCTGATGATAATTCCAGAGATTACGTTGAGGTTTCCGGGATTCAAGCGGGCCAAGGGTATTTTTCCATCGATACATATTATCCAATCCGTTACCGTGGGCCACGCATCCCCCGGGAAAACGCACAAAACGTGGCTTCATATCTGCCAGTGTCTGTGCCAGATCGGCACGCAAACCATTTTTTCTTCCTTTAAAAGTTTTCTGCGGAAAAAGAGAAATCATATCTAACTGTACCGAACCACTCATCTGAGGAATGACCTCCAGACCGGCGTCACTAACAGTCTGAGAAGGGGTAAGAACCCCTTCATACTTTTTCCATTGTCCCGTAATGGTCGAGGTAGTAGCTTCACCATACACTTCACCATCTTTACCAATAAGTCTTATTTTCAACTTTCCTCTTTTTGCCTCCGGAGTGCGCGCAAAAACAGAATAATTATATTTTTCTCCGGCCTTTAAAGGAATACCATCAAATCCTTCATTGACCAATCCGGCTCCGGGAGTTATGATCTGCAAATTAGCATAATGAGGATTATTCGGATGAATGGGAAAAATTGTATCAATAGTAAGAGTAGCTCCTTTTCCACTGACACTCCACGCTTTCAGATGAGTCCAGCTTTCATCACGTCCTTGCTTATCCGACAGATCATATTCAAAACCGCGGTTCTGGATCAATTCGGCATAAATTCCACCATCAGCTGCATAGTTAATATCCTCAAAGAAGATCCCGATCAACATATCACTGATAGGTTTGCTTTCTTCCGGATAGAGGGTCAATTGAGCTTCTACACTATTTAATCCGGCAAAACGCACGGGATCATTAGCAGTCGTTTCACTATGTAGGATTCTCTTATAGTCAGCCAGTTGAGATGTTTTGATCAATTCATCAATTACATTCCAGGAGACTTTTTGTGCTATACCCATTTGTTGACTTCCGGAAATGTTTACCGCTTTGCGTGAATTAGTACGTTCTGCTTTAGTCACTTTTTTTACAGGCGTATAGGTTTTAAAATCACGAGTGGTAATACCATATACGCCCCGCTCTTTCCCTTCTGTGCTTACCCAGGAAATTAAGTATACAGAAGTTTGTTTATCATAATTTACTTCAATATTCATACAATTTCCCGCTTCCATCATATAATGATAAGATTGAGGACGCCATTTTATTAAATCACCCGAAGTTGCATGAGCCAACACCCCATCCTTTTCATTGACAGAAAAGAAACAATGCCAAAGTCCGGCCCGGTCCTGAAAAATAACCGGATATAGCATCCGTTTCTGACTCCCCCAGCTTCCGAAATCACTCTTCATATAACTATATTCCGGACCTATGGGAAACCA
The DNA here is from genome assembly GCA_021203405.1 of Bacteroides sp. GTDB lineage: Bacteria > Bacteroidota > Bacteroidia > Bacteroidales > Bacteroidaceae > Bacteroides. The sequence goes on along the minus strand of JAJQBG010000031.1, from coordinate 343 downwards.
GGTAGTTTCATCAAGGCTCCAGGCAAAGTGTAATCCGTCATGATTTTGGTTCCTGTTGGTTGCATACGAAAAAATATAAGCAGAATCAGGTTCATTTTGTATACCTGCTACCCGGGCAAAAAGTGCCGGAGAGCTGCTTATCAGCAAAAGAAAAGAGAAAATAATGTTTTTCATCCTGGTCATTAAAGAGGTTATCGTTCAACATAAGTTTTAAAGCGAAATCCGGATAGGATCATCTTACCTGAATAAATACGTGTACATAATACACTTTATTGATTGGACAAAAATAAAAAATAATATGGTTATACCAAGGGAATTATCACCCAAACTACTCTTATAATGT
>JAJQBG010000076.1 GCA_021203405.1 Bacteroides sp. | reverse complement strand
TATATATATATATATATATATATATATATATATTCTGTGAAGATGTATTCCGGGCGATCACAGTAAATGTTCTTCCATTTTCCAACTGTATAGAGCTTTTCTCAAAAACAGGAGAGCCGATAGCATAATAAGGCGTTCCCGGACAAACCGGATAGAAACCCAGTGCCGAAAAAACATACCAGGCAGACATCTGGCCGGCATCGTTATTGCCCGATAAGCCTCCGGGAGCATCCAGGTATTCGGTATCCATAATATGACGAATCTGCTTTTGGGTTTTCCAGGGCTTACCTGCATAATTAAAGAGATAAGCCACCTGGTGACAGGGTTCATTCCCGTGCCAGTAACGCCTTTCACTGAACATGGAATCCAGTTTGGCTACATAGGCCTCTTTGCCTCCCATTACCTCCATCAATCCTTTCGGATCATGAGGAACATACCAGGTATAATAACAGGGAGCCCCTTCTGTGATGAACGAAGTAAAACCGAATGCGTTATCCTCCTGCAAAAAGCCTCCGTCGGCATACCTTCCCTGTGCATAGCCGGTGTGAGGATCTATTACATTCCGGTAATTTCCCGCACAGGAAATAAGCTGCCGGTAATCCTCCTCTTTTCCCAGTTCCCTGGCAACCAATGCCAGTACATAATCGTCATACGCATACTCCAGCGTACGCGAAACCTGCTCTTCGGTATGGAAAGCTTCTGCCACCGGGTCTTCAAGCGGAATATATCCATAGTGCAGGTAGGAAGTAAGGGCACGCCTCCCCATACCATTCTCATAATCTTCGTGATCAGCAGGAGTTTCAAAAGCGTTCTTCCTCATCGCTTCATATCCTTTCCGAATGTCAAAACCCGTAATACCCTTCAGGTAAGCGTCCCCGATCACAGAGATACAATGATCCCCTATCATAGCAGCGGTGTAGCTGTTCCAGCACGGAAAGATAGGCAGCCATCCTCCCTGCTCATATTTAGTAATGAGGGAATGTACCATTTGCCCCGAGCGGGAAGGTTCCCATATATTTAAACGGATGCAGGGCACGGTAGGTATCCCACATACTGAAATCCTCATAATAATCTCCCCCTTTTGTGTAATGGATGGGAGTTCCCGTAGAGAATGCCAGATAGGCACCATCTACATCGTTAAATACACGGGGAAGAAAAGAGGAGCGGTACAACGCTCCGTAAAATTTCTTTTGTCCTCATCCGTTCCACCGGATACCTCTATAGAGGCCAGCCGCTGCTGCCAGGTTTTTTCCAACTGTGTATGTACACTATCAAATTCCCATCCCGGTATCTCAGCCTGCAGATTGGCCAGAGCTCCATCCGGACCGGTAAAGGAAGAGGAAGCTTTGACGATTAACTGCTGACCGGGCTTCATGTGGAAGCCCACATACGCACCTATATTCTTACCTTCACCGATTGAACTTTCATTTTCATACCGTATAGAATCCTGATAGACCCCGTAAGTTACAGGCTCCTCCTGAAAAGAGACTACAAAGTATCCGCTGAATCCGGCCGGTTCCCCCCATCCCTGATAGATGCGGTGCACCGGATTATATCCCCGGATCTCTTTTTTTCCGGATCTATCTCTATATACCCCTCTCCCTCGTCACTATTGGGATTTACCACGATCCAGGCCTCTCCACCTTCGGTATAGGTAAAACGGAAGATAGCCGAACGCGATTGAGCCGTCATCTCCGCCAGCGTGCGGTAGTTATCCATATATACCGAATAGTAAGCAGGAGTTGCTACCTCATTCTCATGAACAAATCTCCCTCCACGATTCTCAGGGGTATATTTCAGGTCGCCGGTCAATGTCATAAGGGTCATGGAACCATAATCCTGTGTACATCCGCCCACGATCCAGTGCGAATTGCGGAACCCCTGTATCAGCGTATCTTTATAATAGTAAGGGGCCACACACTTCTGCTCGGTATCCCGGGTTTGAGGTGTCCAGAAATTCATACCGTGCGGCACCAATACAGCCGGCAAAACCTGCCCGTACTCTTCGGTATGTTTACCAAAAAGGCCGGCTGTTCCGGTAGTACTGGCAGCCGTACCTACACGGGTATCAATATAGGAGAGAAGAGTTTCCGGTTGCTTCTGCTGCATACAGGATAGTACTGTAACAGCAAGGATCGTTAAAAGGAAGGTTCTGTTTCTCCACATAATCAATAATCGTAACCTGGGTTCTGCTCCACTATGTTCTGCAGATAGCGGGTCCACTCATACGGAAGGGGACGGTTGATATATTCATCTTTAAAGGCCATTTCAGAGCCGAAAACCTCGAGGGCACGGACCGCTCTTTCGTTCATCCCTTTGGTAAAGACTCTTTCACGCAGTTTACCGGTACGTTTTAAATCCAGAAAGCGCCTCTCCTCTCCCATCAGTTCACGGGCCCGTTCATCCAGAATATTGTCAAGGGTTAACTCCAGGGCAGGTGCTGCACCCGATTTTGCGGCACGGTCGCGTAACTTTTGCAGATAACCTGCACCATCACCGGAGCCGGCTTTGAGCGAAGCCTCCGCAGCGATCAGGTAAACCTCTGCCAGACGCATTTCAAAATGATCTCTGGTACCCTGTTCCCCGCCATCGCTGTAACATGCCTTAGAGTCTCTGAACTTTCTGATCCCCGGATAGACGTAATATCTTGTCTTGGTATCATTCCCGTTCTCATCCTGGGCAAAACCATTGACCCGATAGTCCCCGTTATCGTCTTTCAATCCACCAACCAGGGGCTGATCAGCATACTCATCAAAGTTCACCACAAAATAAGGGAATTCATCTTTTTCTTCACGCGTCATCTGGTGTTCGTCCGGGAATACACAATGGATCATTAGCTGTCCCACCTCGATCTCTCCGAATGCTCCGGCCTCATAGGGTTTGTATTCATTGGCAAAATATTCACGCTGGAAAGTCTCATCAAACCGGCTGTCCCAGCTGCGGTCATACATCAGATAAGCAGCCCGTGTGGGAGCAACCCAGCCCATATACCTCTCCAGATACTCATCTTTAGTCCCCATTCCGGGGATAGAATAGATAAAAGGCTGAAAGATCGAATAATCCATATTTCCACCCCAGTTGGTCAGGAGGTTGGTGCTATACTGAACCGAGAATATAATTTCATCGTTCTCTTCATTCCCCTCTTTAAATACATCCCCAAAGTCATCCAGTAGTCTGTATCCTTCGTTATGGATCACATCCACCGCCAGTTCGTATGCTCTTGCCGCGTCACCGCTTTCAGCATACGGTTTATAAGAACGGGTAAGGTATAATTTCGACAACAATGTCTTAATAGCACCCCGGGTAACCCGGCCGAATTCGTGCTGGCTGTTCTTGGGAGCCACCCTGCTGTAACACTCTTCAAGATCGCTGATCAGGAAGGCATAGATCTCTTTCTCAGGCGTACGTTCGGCCGTCAGATGAGGAACAGTGATCTCCTCTACCAGTAAAGGCACATCACTGAACTGCTCTACCAGGTAATAATAAGCCAGGGCACGCAGGAATTTAGCTTCACCGGCCCTTTGATCCCGGGTCTCCTCCGAAATATTCGCACGTTGCCCGTAAGCAATGACCGTATTGGAACGCTGGATAAGATTATAGGCATCGATAAAGGTATCCTTAAAGTCTGCATTACTTGCATCAATGGCAGTCTTGTAGTACTCATTCATACCCCTGAGGTATAAACTGCTGTATTCATCCCGGTTCTCTACGTTGCCATAATCCAATCCCCATCCCGGAGAGGTATATACATCCGTACCCAGCATATAGGTGTGGATTCTGCGGGTTACATACCGTACAGGCTCATAATTTACCTTCACTAAATACTCATACCCCTCTTTGGTGGTGAAATATTTGGAAGCATCTTCCATTCCTTCCGGTTTCTCTTCCAGAAAATTGACGCAGGAGGTTGCCGCTACCAACAGAAAGCCTCCCAGGCATATATTTTTGAATCTATTGAGTTTCATAATTATTGATTTTTTATTAGTTAGAATGTAACACTTAACCCGAATTGATAAGTTGAAACGGCTACCCCACCATTATAAGTGGCTGTACCATTATCATCAGGATCGTTTACAGCATATCCTCCGAATTCAGGATCAAGATCTGTAAAGTTAGTAAAGACAAACGGATTGATAGCCGTAGCATACACTCTCAGTTTAGAGGCTTTTATCGGTTCTAACCACTTGTGGGGCAAATTATATCCCAGTGTTATATGTCCAACCCTAACAAAGGATGTTTTCTTATAAAGCAACAGGCCTTTATTTCCGGTATTAAAGCCCGGGCGATAGAAGGTATTCGATGGATTCTCCGGTGTCCAGTAATCTACTTTCAACTGGTTGATCTCTCCTAAATATTCATTCTGTAGTTCACTATGGAACTTACTGAACTTCATTTCACCCTGCCGGGTATAGATAAAGAACGAGAAGTCAAACTCTTTACAGGTAAAGGTATTGGTAATACCACCGGTCCATTTGGGAAAGGGATTTCCCAGGATCACCCGGTCCTTATCGGGAGTAATAGCCCCGTCCTTATCCTGGTCTACCTCGATCACCTCTCCCGGTTGTCTGCCATATTTAGCAGCTTCCTCTCTCTGGTCCAGCTGCCAAATCCCTCCGAACTGATAGTCGTAATAAACAATGGCCGGTTGACCGATGAAGAGTCCCTGGTCGGGATAATCTTTGTTATCGCCAAAGATTTTAGTGATCTCATTTTTATTGGTGGCAAAACTTAAGTTGGTAATCCATGAAAAGTTCCTGGTCTGTATATTGACACTATTGAGCCCGATCTCCAGCCCTCTGTTACGGGTCGCTCCTACATTGACAGCTCCTACATCCCTGAAACCATTGGTTTGCGGTATCTGCTGGGCCAGGATCAGATCGGTAGTTTTCTTGTTATACAACTCAATGTTACCGGATAAGCGTCCGCCAAAGAGACCAAAATCAATACCCAGATTCACCTCTTTACTCTTTTCCCAATCCAGCTCGTCATTTTTGATCCGGTTGATGTATTGTCCGTTCGCATTGTTCCCGCCAAAATCGTATTGCGTATTGACGGTTCCTAAAATAGTTGAATAATTATCTACCGCATTGTTTCCCGACTCCCCGTAACTAACCCGTACTTTCAATTCATTCAGTACATCGTTATCTTTCAGGAAATCTTCTCCCGTTACACGCCAGGCTAAGGCAGCCGAAGGAAAAAATCCCCATTTATGTCCCTTCGCTAATTTGGACGAACCATCCGTACGTCCTGTGGCAGTAACCAGGTATTTATCTTTGTAAGCATAATTAATACATCCCATGAAAGAGACCAACCTGTCACGTCCCTCCCAGGATTCTCGCTTCGTCTCTTCTCCGGCCGAACCGATATTGTGCCATTTGGAGTTGAACGGCAGATCTTTCACCGCAATATAGGAGTGTTCCCACTGCGATTCGTAGGTACTGGTACCCAGCATGGCATTCAGGGAATGATCATTTTTAAATGTTCTGTTAAAGTTGATAGTATTGTCCCAGGTATAGGAGTATCCGTTGTTGTTGGTAAGATCAGCTTTCGGCAGATTTTCCCCTTTATTGGTCTTTGTAAATGTATCGGCTGCATACCCGAAACGATCGAAATAGGCATAGGGCGAGAATGTACTCCGTACCGTAAGCCCCTCCATGATCTTATAATCGAGGAAAAAGTTGATATGGCCGTTTAACTGGCGGTTGTTCTGCACTTCGTTCTCAGCATCGTACAGGGGATTGGTAAAACGGTCGGGACGATAATCCTGCACAAAGAACTGCCGGTTCCCCTCCGCATCATTGGGGCTGGCGATAGGACGCAGACGGAAAGCGGAACGTACTGCCTCACGGGCACCGTTATCTATATTCCCATAACGCGCATATCCGGAAAGGCCCATGGTAAAATCGCCCACTTTTCCTTCAATACCCAGCTTGACATTGAGTCGTTGCAGCTCTTCACCCGGAACGCTACCCGTCTGGTTCACATAACCGATCGACATAATGTGTTTGGTCTTGTCGTTCCCACCGGTAAGGCTTATGGAATGAGTGGTCTGGAAACCATTCTGCAAGGTATAGTCTAACCAGTCAGTAAAGTTACCATTCTCGGCATTCTCTTTCTCACGACCGATAAAAGGGTCGTGGTTAGAACCTCCGTTGATAGCCTCTTTGGCATAAGCCATATATTCCGGCCCGTTAAACATCCAGGGAAGGTTAGAGGGAGTAGTGAACCCTACCGTACCATCGTACGTAACGGTAGTGCGTCCGCTCTGACCGCTTCTAGTGGTTACAATGATTACCCCATTGGAACCACGGGAACCATAAATTGCCGTAGCCGAAACATCTTTCAGGATATCAATACGTTCAATATCCGCAGGATTGATAGCGTTCATATCTCCACCGATCACCCCGTCAATTACCACCAACGGGCTGGATGATTTTTTTTATGAAGTTCATACCGCGGATCTCAATGTTATAATCCGTACCCAGCTTTCCACTGTTCTGGGTAACATTCACACCCGCTGTCTGTCCGCGCAGTGCACTTACCGTAGAGTATTGGCCGGTAGCTTTCAGGGTACTGTTATCGACAGTCTTTACCGATCCGGTAAGATCTCTTTTCTTCACCGTACCATACCCTACCACGACCAGTTCGTCCAGGGCCTACGCATCTTCTATCAATACAATACGGAGGCTCTTTTGATTACCCACTGTTACATGTTGAGAGATATACCCGATAGATGTTATATTCAACACATCATCTTCGGATACTTTCAGGCTGAAGTTACCGTCGATGTCGGTAATAGTACCGTTAGAAGTACCCTTCACCACTATATTCACCCCTATCATACCTTCTCCATGCTCATCCACGACTTTCCCTGTAAGGGTGTTCTGAGCAAACACCGGGGTTATACTTCCCATAATAAAAATGAATAGAATTGCCATTCGTACAGGAAGGCCTCTTTTCATGCGATGTGTTTTACACATAATAAATGTTTTAAGGATTAATGAATTGTTTTTCATATCATACTTTGATGGGACAAATGTATGGGATCGGGGATACTACCAGGGTGAAATTCGACAACAATGAGTTGAAAAAAGAACATTGGGTGTTAAATCTTTCCATTTAACCGACTCTTTAACGCTTTACAAAGCTATATAAATAGATTTCCATAAGCTTGGCACAACTGTGCCACCCGCTTGACACAATAATGCCAAGGTTATGGAATGGTTGTGCCAAGCTTATGGAAATCTATTTAGAATATTTAGAGTGGAAAGAGGGATAGTATCCTAAGCCCTCCAAACTCTTCGGAGGAAAAAACAAGCGCCCTTCTATGTTAAGGGCGCTTATAAGTATCTTTCTATCCTGTGTCCTGAAAAGAGACTTATCTCTCTACATGCATCTAACTCCTGAAATGACAGTTTGAATGTTCAGGGCACAACGCTGTTTTTAATAGAACACAAAACGATAGTCGCTGAAAGACCACGATCTTTCTATATCCGATGTTTCTACTTTGCCCTCTTTTTTACCCGAAGCATCTACCGACACCTCTAACGGAATACGCATATACTCTCCCTTCCGGTAGTTATAAGACTCTCCATCGTCGTCATACAGACTATAGGTTCCGGGCTTTTCTCCGTAATGACGGATCTCAAGCGGATATTTCGTACCGTCCAGCTTGGCGGTTTCAGGATAGAGGGGGATCACAGCTCCATCTTTTACATAGACCGGGATCTTACTTAATCCGGGAGAAGCGGTGATCACCTCTCCTTCACCGACACATTCACCTGTATAGAAATCGTACCATTTACCCTGTGGAAGAATGACCTGGCGCTCTTTCTCCCCTTCAAACAGAGGAGCGACCAGCAGGTATTCACCCACCATGAACTGATCTTTTACCTCCTGCTTCAGAGCCATGGCATACGGATTGGCGGTAGCATCAAAAGAGACCTCCTTCAGGACAACATCCGCCCTGTATCCCTCTTCCAGATTCATGGCACGTACCGGGGGAATACCTTTGAAAGCGTAGTCGGCAAAACTACTGTAGAGGTAAGGGATAAGGCTCATGCGTAGCCGGGCTACTTCATTTACCTGCTCTGCCACATCCGGGAACGACCACGGTTTGGTACCGTCTGCCCAGGCATTGAGCATGGCTAAAGGAGAGAAACAGACAGTTTGCATACGCCGTAACCACTCTTCAGAGGTATGAGAGGCACGCACCTCCGGTGTCCAGAACACCCCAATAAAGGAGCTGTTGATCAGGGCGGTAATAAAATCCCGGTGATTGTAATAGTCGTTGTAGAGTACAAAAGGGAAGGAGGAGGTCCCCGCATTGCCGGCCCGAACCAGTCCGTAGGTACGAATATTCTCTTCCTCGTACATTTCAGTGGTTATTTTCTGCATCAGCGAGCCATAGATCTGACGTATCTGTTCTGCCGGCGTATGAGAGGGAAAGGTAGCCACATCCGGCCACAACCAAAAGTCGTAACCATCGTTCTCGTCCATTTTATATCCACTCACCCCGATATCCAACTGATGTTTACGGAAATGTTGTTTGAGCAGATCCTGTGCCTGAGGCATAGTATAGTCCGGAACAAGCCCGCACCACACTGTATGGCTGGAGGTATAAGGCTCTATTTTATCATAGAGTTCACCCTGGGGAGATATATAGGGATTGATCCAGAGGTTGGTGCGGATGTTCCTCTCTTTCATGGTTTGCTGAAAAGCGGCAGGCTCCGGGAATCTACCCGGATCCCATTCGTAGGTACAGGGATAAGCGGCGGTCATCCAGTCGGGTTCCAGTCCGATCACGCTCAGGGGAAATCCTTTTTCTTCAAACTCTTTTACCTCCTCTTCGATCTCTTTGTCGGTATAAAGGGTCGGTACGCGATGCCAGAAGCCGAGCCCCCACTTCGGAGGTAAACATCCTCCGCCGTTATAGAGGTTAAACCGGCGCACCACATCGAGCATGGTGGGTCCGGAAAATACAATGACTTCGGCTCCACCGGCAGGAATAAGTATCTCCAGGTTGTCTGAGTAGGGTTTTGCGGTCCAGTCGAGATCTGAATTGCGGTCACGCGCTACGGGAGGGTGTTCACTATCCTTGCGGACGCCTGTGCCTACCCAGACATCGATATACCGGGCGGCATTGATCAGTACGCCATAGCCTCTGCTGGAAACAAAGAAAGGTACGGGAGCGTGCGTGCGTCCGTCATCACGACCTCCATAATGATCTACATGCAACCGCAGGATACGGTCGCGTTGCTCTACCGTTTTGAAATTGAGTCCCAGTCCGAAGATCTTTTCACTCTCTTCCAGGGGGAAACGAAGGAAAGTCCGGTTATCAACTACCTCTATCTCTACCTCTTCCCGACCGAAAGGCAAAGGGGATTCCCTTATCTCTGCAATAGCATCCAGATTGGGAACAATATTTAATTCGCTCAAAAGATTCACTTTATCCGGATCGCCTACAGAGACTTTCCATACTCCCCGGGCCGCCTGCTCCCACCGGGGAGAAGAGGAGTTTTTATTATTACTACAGGATACCAGGACCAAAGCCAGATATGTATAAAAAATGTATTTCATGTGTTCAGATCAATTACAACTTATTTTATAAACTTCTCCTTTTTTTGTAGGGAAAACAGTCAGGTACCAGGTACCCCACTCTGTTTCCGTTCTCTCAGCATTCACCTGTACCCCTTTCACCTGTACCGGAACAGAGGTCCGTAATCTACATAACTCCCCATTTCCGGACCGGATAGTAGCCCGGGTCAGTGCGTTCTCTTTCCACTCTATATCTACTTCAAAGCCATTCCTTGCACATAATCCCTGAACGCTCCCGGCCTGCCAGGCAGTGGGCAAAGCGGGTAATAAATGGATTTCCTGGTCATGGCTTTGCAGGATCATTTCGGACATACCCGATATGCCACCGAAATTCCCATCGATCTGGAAAGGAGGATGGGCACAGAACAGATTGGCATACGAGCCACCTCCGTCATAATTCTCTCCCTGAGAATCTACCACATAAAGTAACTTGCGAAGTAACCGGTAGGCATGATCTCCATCCAGTAACCGGGCCCATAGATTGATCTTCCAGGCAAGGGACCATCCGGTACCGTTGTCACTTCTCAGTTCCAGGGAGTGTTTACCGGCCTGCGTAAATTCCGGGGTCGTAAAAGGAGTGATCTGTCTGCCGGGATGTAATCCGAACAGATGGGATACATGACGGTGGTGCGGGTCACGGTCTTCATAATCTTTGTACCACTCCTGTAGATTTCCTTTGTGCCCGATCTGTAAAGGAAACAGACGTTCCCGTTTTTCCACAAGCAGCGTGCGGAACTCTTCGTCCCTATCCAACAGGGCAGAGGCTTCTATCAGATTGGTGAACAGGTCCCAGATAAGAGACATATCCATGGTCGTGGCTATAGTCACACTGTAGGGTTTTCCATCCTCTGCCATATATACATTTTCCGGAGAGGTGGAAGGGGCGGTAATAAGCCTGCCCTCTTCATCTTCTATCATCCAGTCCAGACAGAAGAGAGCAGCCTCTTTCATGACAGGATAAGCTTTTTCGCTCAAGAAACGGATATCGCCTGTAAAACGGTAATGTTCGAACAGATGCTGGCATGCCCAGGGGCTTCCCATATACCAGTTAGCCCAGGCGGGATCTCCCAGCCCCCGGTTACCGACAGGGTTTGTTTGCGCCCAGATATCCGAATTGTGACTAACGGCCCAACCCCGGGTACGATAGAAATGGGTGGCGGTCTGTTTTCCATTCTCCGACATTCGCTGAACATGGTCCAGAAAGGGGGTATGCATTTCCGATAAATTACATACTTCTGCCGGCCAATAGTTCATTTCGGCATTGATGTTCATGGTATAATTGCTACTCCAGGGTGCCCGGAGCAGATGGTTCCAGATCCCTTGCAGGTTGGCCGGCATTCCGCCCGGCCTTGAGGAAGAGATAAGCAGGTAACGACCAAACTGGTAATACAGGGCTTCCAGGGCGGGATCGTGCACCCCATCCCGGTAGGCGAACAGACGTTCTTTGATATCTTTATCCGAATGATCGGTCTTATCTTCCAACTCGAACCGGACTCTGTTAAAATAGGATTGATAATCTTCCACATGTCTCTTTTTCAGTTCTGTATAGGCATAGGTGGAAGCTTTCTTATCGTATGTATCGGCCCAAAGGATCTCATCTTTTCCTTCTGTCTGCGGATCTTTGTCAAAACCGTTAAAACTGGTAGCTGCCGACAGGATCAGCATCGCCTCATCCGTACCGCGAACACTTAGCAATGAATCGGAGAGATCTACTTCTCCTCCCCGGGTTTGTGCACGCATCTTAAGGGCGAACCGCATTCCCTTCTCTCCTTTCTCATTTTGATAGACGATGGGGTTCTCACTATATAAATAGTTCGGATCCACATGTACGGGAGCGTCTCCTCTCAGCCACAAAGCATTTTCTTCGGAATGAAGGGTATGGTGGAGAAGGGTTCCCAGCGTAGCATCAAAATTAAGTTCTCCTTGCTTTCCGGAGCGCAGACGGATGACAATGACCTGATCAGGAGCGGATATAAATATTTCACGCTCATACTTTATACCACCTGTGGTAAAACGGGTCGTAGCAGTAGCATTCATCAGATCCAGGTCTCTGTAATGGTCAGAGACCTGGATCTGATGAAAAAAGATGCCTGATCTTCAGATCAGCCAGAGGAAGATAAGATTGGGTATAGTAACCCTGCATTTTAGTACACAAATTTCCGGCTCTTCCCCACTCTCCTTTAAAAAGAGCTTCACGCACCTGCTCCAGGTAAGTTACCGCTTCCGGATTGGGGTTCGGATCGACAGGACGCCCCGACCATAAGGTCTCTTCGTTGAGCTGGATCAGCTCTTCTCCCGCTCCACCAAAGACCATGGCTCCGAGACGGCCATTTCCTACCGGCGGTGCTTCTACCCACTCTTTAGCGGGCTCTTTGTACCATACGGTAAGGGAACGATCGTGATTTTTGCAGCCGGTCAACAGACAGCAGCAATAAGCTGTCAGGATACATTTTATATAATTCATTCCTGGGTTTTATTTAAGAATTATCTATTCACATTCTATTTTAAAAGCCACCGCATACTCACCCTGTAACTGAGGTGTCCTTACCTGTAATCCTTCCGGAAGTTCCTTCCAGTTGATCAGCTGATTACTACCGACTACGGATACATCTTTAATTTTTAAGGTGGAAGGCAAAGAAGAGGCAGCAAATGCCTCCAGGGTAAGAACCTCTCCCTCTTTGGGTACACCCAGCGTAATAGCATAAATAGTATTTCCTTTGGTAGTATAACGTACATCCTTCCAGGAGTATTTTACTTTCAGGAACTCCCGGTGATTGGCAAAATCGCCTTCCGGTTGTGTGGTAGGTCCCTGACCGTAGGTGTACCAGGGGCGGGTTCCGTAAATAGCTTCTCCGTTCACGTTCAGCCACTCTCCTATAGAGAACAGGATATCCTGCTGTTCCTGCGGTATAACTCCGTCGGCACGGGGAGAAACGTTCAATAAGAGCACACCGTTCTTACTTACAACATCTACCAATACATCGATCAGGTCTTTCGCTTTTTTAAGCTCCATATTGTCGGTATAGCTCCAGCTATCGGTACTGATGGTCTCATCCGTCATCCAGAGATGGGGCTCGATATTCTGCTTTCTCGACTTCTCCAGGTTCTCAATACTGACATTTAAAGGTAAGTCGCCTTGCTTCCGACAGATAACGACCTCTTTCCCTTTTGTCTGGGATTCACGAATATAATATTCTGCAAATTTATAGAGATACTCTTCCGGAATAGCATCTAACCAGGAGTCAAACCAGATCACATCGGGACTATAGGTATCGATCACCTCTTTCAACTCACCAAACCAGATAGGTTCGTAAAACTCTTTCGGCGTTACATTTCCGTAGAGTAAACGTAACATCGGATTATCAGAGGTGGTAGGTATTCCTTCTATATAAGGAAAATGACTGTCCCACATATCCCAGAATTCCGGATTGGCAGGACGGTTCTTATCATTCTTATACCGTTGGAGCAGATGGGTATGATGAAAAGTGGTTACCAGCTTCATTCCATGCTCCCGCACCTCCCTGGCAATCTCTCCGAGAATATCCTTTTCAGGTCCCATCAGTTTAGCATTCCACGGAGTAATTTTACTGTCCCACATAGCAAATCCGTCGTGATGCTGAGCAACAGGACCGGCAAACCGGGCTCCTGCCCTGTAGAACAGATCAACCCACTCCCTGGCATTGAAGTTCTCTGCTGTGAACAGGGGTATAAGCGCATCGTACCCGAACTCTTTGGGATCGCCATATTTTTCTTTGTGAAAATGGTACTCTTTGCGCGATTCCATAAACATATGACGGGGATACCACTCGTAGGAAAAAGCCGGAACAGAGTAGACTCCCCAGTGGAAATAGATACCGAACTTGGCATCCTTCAGCCATTCCGCTTCGGCGGTGTAGTTGTTCTCACGGGAGATATTTTTCCAGTTCAGTTTATAGTTTTCATACTGAGCACTTCCCGGCAAACAATAGAGAAGGAACCCTAAAAGAATAGATAAGTTT
>JAJQBG010000133.1 GCA_021203405.1 Bacteroides sp. | reverse complement strand
GCTTCTTTTACCGCTGTCAGGAATCGTCGGCTGATGCACGGCCCGGGTAGCAAAACAAATTTATTTTCAGCTATTTACCAAATAAATAGCTGAAAATAACTATATAAAAAGAGAGTATAAAATGGCACTCCTTAAATTGAGTGAATGGCTTCCATAGCGATATTCCCCTTGCCTTTAGATAGGATACTTTTTGGGTAATTGTTTACCGTATAAATGCTAATATGGGGTTTGGGCAGTTTCTTTACCTATACCTGATAAAAATGGGAGTGGATTAGCTTAAACACTTTTCCTGCTTTGATGGAAAGACTTTTATGGTTTACCATGTTTTATGAATAAATCCAGGTTGCCATCCGCCATACTTTTTCCAAAGGTCCATATCCATGGTGTTTCAACCACCATCTGCTAAAAAGGATCTGGAAGATGAACAGTACGAGGGCAATCAGCAGGGAACTCACTGCACCACAACAGGTAGCCATACCTAGACCGAATCCATAAAAAATGAAGGCTCCCAGTAGGGATTGCATCATGTAATTGGTCAGGCTCATTCGACCCAAGGGGGCAAGTTTGTTAAGGAGAGAGTGGTACTCCAGTTTTAGATAGGAGAGTATAAGACCCCTACGATGAAAAACATAAGTCCTAGGTTGCTATACATGCGGCAGAGTTGTGTGGCTATCCGGTTTGCCTGGCCTTCCCAGCCGAATGCCGGAAGTATTTTGGTTATGTAGAAGAAGAGAGTGAACAGTGTCAGTCCCCACCAGACTCCCCGTTTAGCATACTTTACCATTAGATTCTCGTCTTTATGGATACCCCATCTTCCGATCAGCACTCCGGCCATAAAGAGGCCGATGATCCGGAACATATTAATAGGTTGCAGGTAGTAGAGCCATTTGATAACCTGACCTTTCCAGAGGTTATAAGCCATAACCTCTGTGAAAGATCCTTCCGTAAGCACGACCATCATCTCCCGGAAACGCCCCGTTGCCAGTTTTCTCAGTAGATCGGTTAAACTGTAGGTTTGCGGGTCCAGTAACAGACCGCCCAGGTAAATAAGACTGGGTAATTGAAGGAGCAATATCAGGCATAATCTGAAAAGCCACCGGGTGGATAGTTTATGGATGGGGATCAGTATCAAACCCCAAAGAGCATATACTACCAGTATTTCACCGGAATAGAACAAGCCATTTAAATGGCCTAATAGATAAAGTAGAAACAGACGCCATGCGAAACGGAGGCGAAAATCAATTCCTTTATCAGCCTGTTTCTCCATCTGGATAAAGAAACTTAGTCCGAATAGCAAGGAAAATATAGCGTATGCTTTACCCAGAAAAAAGAATTCAATAACTTCGCTTATTACACTGTTAAGGGGGGCTACAAAAGCATTGGCCTCTCCTGTAAAGCCAAAGGCATCGAAATGTTCCTGGCAGTGTACCAATAGAATACCCATAAGGGCGAACCCCCGGAGGGCATCTATGATCTCAATTCGTTTTGTGGATATAATGGTGTCTCTCATCTCTTTCTGACTTATTTACGGGTAGGATTGTACTCAGTTTAATTGGTTAACAGGTATGATTGTTTGATTTGAACAAGTTATTTTGCCAGAGATCAACTGCTATATCCGCTATTTTTCTCTTACTGCCTTTATTCTTTTACTATCTTTACAGAGAAATATTTAGTTACAACGATGAATGTAGAGGAGTTAAGAGAATGTTGTCTTTCTGTAAAGGGGGCATCAGAGAGTTTTCCGTTTGTAAAATTCGGACGGGGAGCAGAGAATATTCTGGCATTTAAAGTAATGGAGAAGATGTTTGCTTATATAGATCTGCTCCCTAAGGATGGAGTGCACCGGGTCTGGTTTAAAGGGGATCCTGAAGAGTTGCAACGACTCAGGCAGCAGTACAGGGGAATGGTTTCTCCCGGACAGGATAGGGAAAAGTACTGGAGTGGAGTTGAATTGGTCTCGGATGTACCGGATCCGGTTTTGAAAAGATTAATCGAGTCTTCTGTAACTGAGGTTATTAAGAAGTTACCGCGGAAAAAGCGGGAGGAATACGAAAAAAGATAATGTTTTTCTGGTGGTTGTTTTTTATTTTGATCCCGGTATTTTTTTATTTTACGGGATTATTTTATTTTTACCGTCGGAAACAGTCTAATTATTAAAATTATAGGTTATGAAAAAGGTTATGTTTGCGGTAGCAGCTTTGGCTGCTTTGTTTGCCTGTGCGCCGCAGCAGGAGGGAACAACTACTGTAGAGGTTAATAAAGAAGAGGTCGTGGTGGAAAATATCCTAGCCCGCCGGAGTGTGCGTAGTTATGGAAACGGACAGGTATCTCAGGAACAACTTGAAACGTTGATGAATTGTGCGATCAATGCTCCGAGTGCGATGAATCGTCAGCCCTGGGAGGTGCGTGTGGTTCAGGATGCGGAGCTTCTGGGTAAGATCCGGGAGGTAAATGATAGAACTATTTATAATGCTCCTACGGTTATTTTTATTGCCGGAGATAAGGAGAACCGTTTCAGTGGTTTTGATTGTGGATTATTGACGCAGAATATTGTACTGGCTGCCGAGGCTATGGACTTAGGTACGGTGATCGTAGGTTCGGTTACTCAGGTACTGAATGCTCCGGAGGGTAAAGAGATTCTGGATGCCCTGGAGCTGCCGGAAAATTATGAGGTGATGGTGGGTATTTGTC
>JAJQBG010000404.1 GCA_021203405.1 Bacteroides sp. | reverse complement strand
ATGGATGGCATTACCCTGACCTTTCAGGAAAATGTATTTGACTATATTGTAGATAAAGCGATTGAATATAAATTGGGTGCCCGTGGTTTACGTTCTATTGTAGAAACTATCATGATGGAAGCTATGTTTGAGATCCCCTCCAAGGAACAGCAGGCTTTTGAAGTAACGCTTGAATATGCGCGTCAGCAGCTTGAAAAGGCAAATCTTGGACGTTTACAGTCTGCCTGAGGGCATAACCGGTAAAAAATACCTTTTCCGGAGGTTCCGAAAAATATATCTGGATTTTACTTGATTTTTTGGAAGTTGTTTATAACTTTGTTTTTAAGCTTATTTACAAGCACTAAGTTGTAATCATGAAAAACTGTGTAAAATATTTTGTACAATGACAGAGAAGACGAATTTAATAACCCAACTGAAAACTCATTTCGGATTTGATAAATTTAAAGGTAATCAGGAAGCAATTATCAATAATGTGCTTGCTGGTAATGATACCTTTGTACTGATGCCAACAGGAGGTGGAAAATCTCTTTGTTATCAGTTGCCTTCTCTGTTGATGGATGGTACGGCTATTGTTATTTCTCCACTGATCGCCCTGATGAAGAATCAGGTAGATGCTATGAGAAACTTCAGCGAGGAAGACGGAGTAGCGCATTTTATCAATTCATCTTTAAACAAGGCTGCTATTAAGCAGGTTAAAGCCGATATAACTTCAGGTAAAACCAAATTGCTTTATGTGGCACCGGAATTTCTGACCAAGGAAGAGAATGTCGATTTTCTGAAAGCTGTGAAGATATCTTTTTATACAGTGGATGAGGCACATTGTATTTCGGAATGGGGACATGATTTCCGTCCGGAGTACAGACGCATCCGACCGATCATCAATGAGATCGGAAAGGCGCCTTTGATTGCGCTGACAGCTACTGCTACCCCCAAGGTGCAACACGATATTCAGAAAAATCTGGGGATGATCAATGCGATGATGTTTAAATCTTCCTTTAATCGTCCCAACCTATATTATGAAGTACGCTCCAAAACCGATAATGTCGATAAGGATATCATTAAATTTATAAGAAATAATTCGGGTAAATCGGGGATTATCTATTGCCTGAGCCGTAAAAAGGTAGAAGAACTTGCTGAGATCCTTCAGGCCAATGGTATTAATGCCCATCCTTATCATGCCGGAATGGATTCGAATACCCGGAGTGCCAATCAGGATGATTTCCTGATGGAAAAAGTAGAGGTAATTGTAGCTACCATTGCTTTCGGTATGGGGATCGATAAGCCGGATGTACGCTATGTTATCCATTACGATATCCCTAAGAGCCTGGAAGGTTATTATCAGGAAACCGGACGTGCCGGCAGAGACGGTGGGGAAGGCCGGTGTGTAACTTTTTACACTAACAAAGACCTTCAGAAACTGGAAAAATTTATGCAGGGAAAACCTGTTGCCGAACAGGAGATCGGCAAACAATTGCTCCAGGAAACCGCTGCTTACGCCGAGTCGTCTATATGCCGCCGGAAGTCTTTATTGCATTATTTCGGAGAAGAGTACAATGAAGAAAATTGTGGAAATTGTGACAACTGTTTAAACCCTAAAAAACAAGTGGAGGCTCAAGACTCATTATGTGCTGTGATTGAAGCAATCATAGCGGCTAAAGAAAATTTTAAAGCAGATTATATTATTGATATTTTGCAGGGAAGGGAGACCTCCGAAGTTCAGGCGCATATGCACGAAGATCTGGAAGTTTTCGGATCGGGTATGGGCGAAGATGATAAACTCTGGAATACGGTTATCCGTCAGGCACTTATTGCCGGATATCTGGGTAAAGATGTTGAGAACTATGGATTGTTGAAAGTTACTCCCGCAGGACATCAGTTCCTGAAGAAACCGAAATCGTTTAAGATTACCGAAGATAACGATTTTGAGGATACTGAAGAAGATACGCCTTCGCGTGGAGGTGGAGTAGGGGCAGTAGATCCGGCTCTTTACTCTATGTTGAAAGATCTTAGGAAGAAGCTTTCCAAGAAGTTAAATGTTCCTCCGTATGTGATCTTTCAGGATCCTTCCCTGGAGGCCATGGCTACTATTTATCCGGTCAGTCTGGATGAATTACAGAATATTCCGGGAGTTGGTGCAGGAAAAGCAAAACGTTATGGTCAGGAATTCTGCGTATTAATTAAAAAACATTGTGAAGAGAATGAAATAGAGCGTCCGGAAGATTTACGGGTACGTACAGTTGCCAATAAATCTAAATTAAAGGTTTCTATTATTCAGGCCATTGACAGAAAAGTAGCTTTGGATGATATTGCTCTCTCTAAAGGTATTGAGTTCGGAGATTTGCTGGATGAAATTGAGGCTATTGTTTATTCGGGAACTAAGCTCAACATTGATTATTTTCTGGAAGAGATCATGGACGAAGATCATCTGTTGGATATCTATGATTATTTTAAAGAATCTGTGACCGATCGTATTGCCGATGCGCTGGAAGAATTAGGAGATGAGTTTACGGAAGATGAAGTGAGATTGGTACGTATTAAGTTTATATCTGAAATGGCTAATTAAAACCGTCGGAAAAACAGTATGTATCGTATTATACGGAAAGGAGTTTGCTCACGAGCATACTCCTTTTGTTTTTTCTTAATTCCGGCTTTTTAAATGAACAAATTAAAAAAAGCTTTTTTTCTTTGTCATATAG
>JAJQBG010000349.1 GCA_021203405.1 Bacteroides sp. | reverse complement strand
TTCCATAGTAGTATAGAAAAAAGAAGCGATCCATCTTCTGTAATCAGCTGAATAACTTTACTCCAGAACCAATACCTCTTTCGAGAGATAAACGCCAAAAGAAAAATCATCCGTATGATAAGCCAGATCCTCTATCAATCCCTCCAGCATCTCTCCCACTTTAATTCCCTGGGGAATAATAGCTGAACCCAGGCAGGTAACTGATCCGCAGGAATTACCATCGTAAGCAAAGATTCCGGCAAAAGATCCTTTACCAGAGGAAGGATATCAAATACCTTTTCCAGCTCCTCCTTTTCAATCGTAAGAATAGCATCTCCCATTTGGGTAATATAGTTAACAGCCAGAAAGTTACTATCCACATACGGATCGGGAACCTTCCGGATATTCAGTTTTATTCCCTTATCCATCCACGTGTTGACCTGGCTGTAGAGATCCAGCAGCGAGAATATTAAACCGAGCTGGTCTGTAATAGCCCTCTGGTAAGCTTGTCCGTCCTGTATTTTCCGGATCAGGGTCTCCACATCCGGCTTTACATAGATCACCGAATCCTCTTCGCCCAACGACCACCTTACCAGATTTAAAGCAGATAATCTCCACTCCTCATCCGGCCGGTCCATAAAATTAGCATCTCCCAGAATAAAATCATTCACAAGATCAGCTTCCTCCAGCAAAGAAGCATATTGTATCCGTACATTCCCGTCCGGTTCCAGCCTTACCTCTTTTAAAACAGAGGCCACCAATCTCTGCAGAGGCTCTTCCAACAGAGAGAGCAAAATAGAAGAATAGAAACTTGCATCCGAATCAAAATTACAGATCAGTTGGGTACTATGATAATCCCAGCAATTCCTTCTGACAGGCAACCCTCCCAGGCTCTCTGTTATTCTGCCAAACTGCGGAACGATGTAATGAACCGGCCAGGCAGTAAAGTCGTTTCCGGGCACCTTACTTTCCGGAATTGAAAATGTCAAACCCTCCGTAGAAAGAGTACCCTGGTAAGAAAATACGATCCCTTTTTCAGAAACGGCATCTCCGGAGAAAACATATTTATCCTCTCTCTTTTTCAGCGCTACTCCTTTTATAAGTGTTTGTTTCTCTCCCATAAAAACATCGAACAGGGTAATATCTGCCGAAGATCCGTTATACATCTTTATATACAGGTTCTTTCCATACAGATCACTATTACTATAAGTAAGAGACAACGGTTTACTACCGGCTGCGGGCCCCAACTTATTAGAATAGAGCGATGTGGCATCAGAGGGTAATGGTCCGTCAAAGTCATTGTCACTACATCCTGCCAATAACAGGATGAAGCATACCAGTCCCGGTAAAAATCTTAATTTATTCTTATTCATTGTGTCCTAAAATTTGTTAGTTAAAATCAGGAAACTACTGCTGATTGAATCAATCCGTTCATTTATTATTCAGCAAAATACCCAGTTCCAGAGTATCAATACCGGTTACAAGTGCCTTAATAAGGTCACTTTCATCTTCACTAAATTCAGGACCCAAAAGATCTCCCAAAAGATCGACTAACACAGGAACAATAGCCAGAACAGGCTGCAACTCTTTTTATCCACATAAATCTCAAGGTCGCCTACAAATTCATTCTTTCCTCCTGCTACAGCTGTCATATCTGTATTCAGGTTTAAACGGACTCCATCCGTAAGCCATTTGTTAATAATTTCCAGAAGTTCCACAATTACGGAAGGTTCTGAAGCGTTGTCACGGGCAGCTACGGCAGCCATGATCATTTCCAACTGCGGCACTACATACAAGTATCCGTCTTCCACATAATAAGAAGCCAGATTAAGCGGAGAAGTCTGCCAACCTGTAGTCGGTTTTTCAATACTGCCGCCTACTAAGATTCCACCCAGTAAGTCACCCAGATCATCCGGTAAATTATGATAAGTAGCTACAATATTACCATCTTCCATAAAAGATACATCCTGTAAAACTACATCTATAACAGCCCCTAATAAATATAGGAGTTGCAATTCCACTAATGAGGGAAAGATAGGTACCCAGCTCTTTGTCTGCAGAAGTAGCGTTAAAAATAGCCGAATAGCTCATTTTGCCGGACTCTACCTCTCCTAAGGTCGGTACTATGCTATACTTATTTTGTTTCGTAAATATATTATCCGCAATCTTAATCTCTGCCAGATCCAAACTTAACGACTCCTTATTAACCTTACCTTTATAAGTAAAAGTAGTCTTTCTTGCCGAAGTGGCACTTCCGGAGAACTCATAACCATTTCCTGTATCTTCCAGAGAAATACCGGTTATCTTTGTCTCCTCCTCACCGGCAAACACACCATACAACGTAAGGGTAGCCGTATAATTATCCGCCACCTGCAGATCTATCTCTTTTCCATAAAATTCAGCACCACTGTAATTCAGTTCAACGGTTTACTATCCGCACCTGCAGCAGATTTATTAGAGTACCGGGCCGATACTTCAGCAGGGAAAGTATCCTTTTCGTCATCGCTACACCCTGCCATAAACACAGTTAAACAAATTACACCTAACCAATAAACATTACACTTTTCTTCATTGCACTTTAGTTTTAAAACATAATACTTATAAAAAACTATCTTGTAGTTTAAGTTATTCACTATACACGAAAACATACTCCTTCCCTGGATACACAAGAAAAGGATCTTATTGTCAGCAGCTCATTCTATCAGGATCAGGGAATAAAAGCAGCAGGAGGAACTCTATTGGATCTGTCATCATTACGGCCGGTAAAAACCCGGAACCCATTAATTGCACCCAGCAAACAGAGTATTGCACTTTTCCCCATTTTAGTTTAGTTCATAGATATTTTGCAAAATACCGGATTATTTCCTTACCAAACAATATCCATTTTTACGATTCGATGTTCTATTTTTAAGATTTAGGCTTTAGAAGCACAAAAAAGTACTATCTTTGATATTAGATTTTTCCGATTAAGCATGTATATGAAAAAAGTGATCCCTAAATTTGACATTCCTACCGACTTTATTGTAGGTACCGGTTTAACAACCGATCTTTTAAAAACGTACGGTATGTTCCCCTGCCGCATCAAAGCCGGTGTATTTGTTTATTGCAAAAAGGCGAACATCCGTGCTACCATCAATGTAAATGAGTATAAAATTAAGGATAACGACTTTATTACCCTTACCCCGGAAACCTTTATACAGGTTCACGAAATAGAGGGAGAGATAGAACTCTTCCTTTTGCTTTTCTCTTCGGAGTTTCTGCAAAGTATCAACTTCCTCAAATCTACCCTGGATTATCTGCCCATTATTATGGACCACCCGATCATTCCTTTGACCCCGGAAATGGCTGTTCTGACCGAAGACTATCTACAACTTCTTATTAAAATAGATAATAGTATTTGTATACCCATGAATAAACATCGTATTGCTACCGTATATAATGTGGTTATCCGGGAGGTTCAGGAACTTTATAAAGGGTATCAGCCGTTAAAACAAAAGGAGCAGAACCGAAGCGAACAGATATACAAAGAGTTTATTTACCTTATTATGGAGAATTATAAAAAAGAACACAGCGTACAGTTTTATGCAGAGAAACTGGGGTTAACCCTGCAACACTTCTCCTCTACCATTAAAAAGGCCAGTGGCCGTACTCCCCACGAAGTCATTACCCAGATCCTGATCATGGATGCTAAGGCGCAACTGAAAACCACCGAACTCCCCATTAAAGAGATCGCTATGGAGCTGGGATTCTCCAATCATGGTTTTTTCAATAAATTCTTTAAGCAGCATGTAGAGATGACTCCGCGGGAGTACCGGAACGGAGGATAAACAGGGCGCCTCCTGACCCGGAAAAGAGAAGGTCTCTATCTTACAAACTGTTTTTAACTGTTCTTTCCTTAGTTATGGCACAAATCAGTTTCTTGCCTATCTACTATCTCTTTACTATAGACTACTTTCCCACTGCCCTATTCCTGTTATTCTAATCCGGTTAGTAAAACTTTTTTTAACCTCCTCTTTTTTATCCCTTTCAAATAAAAGTTGTTACTTTGTTAAAAGTAGAACCGTAACCCTTACACAAAAGAGTATGAAAGTAAAACTATTCTTTACCTTAACCCTTCTAGTGTTTACCATAAAACAATCCATGTATGCCCAAAGTTATACCGAGCTCTGGAAAGAGGTAGAAGCTCTGCAAAAGCAGGATTTTCCACAATCGATTATAGAGAAGAGTGAGCAGATCTATCAAAAAGCGCTCCGGGAAGAGAACGCTCCGGAAAAGGTCAAAGCTGTACTCTATCTTACGGAGTACCGCAACCGGTTATCACAAAATAGTTATGAGGAAACACTCCGGGAAATGGAGGAGTTGGCTGAAACAGCCACGAACCCGATAGAAAAGGCGATCTGGCACTCTTTACTGGCTGAGAAATATGGAACCTATCTTGCCCGGAACCAATGGCAACTTGCCCGCATGCGGGATCTGGCCGGAGAGGTACCGGAAGATATCCGGGAGTGGAGCAGTAACCTTTTTTTTAATAAGATCAAAGAGCATATACTGGAATCCCTGAAAGATTTTGTCCTGCTGATGCGTACCGATGCAAAAAGTTGGGCTCCTGTTGTAGAGAAAGGTGAAAGCAGCCGTTACTTTGCCAACGATATGTATCACCTGCTATCGCAGAGAGCGATCAATACCCTGGAGAATATTCGTTATACGGCTGAGAATCTATCTCTTCAAACCAGCTTATCCATAGAGGATGCTTTTTCCGACTCCGAAAAATTTCAGCATCTCGATATCACTCCGGCCGGAGAATACGATGCCGAGGCGCTGATCATTCAACTTTACCAGCAAGCTTTAGCTCTCTATAAAGAGGTGGACAATCCTGCTGCCCAGGTATTGACCGATCTGAGCCGGCTTTCTAACTTTCAAAGATTCTATCCCATTGCATGGACAAATGGCGACCCGGAAAGCGGGAGTGCATATCTTTATATATCCACCTTAAACCGATTGATTGAACAGTATGGTCCGGTAACTCCGGTAACGGCCGAAGTCTATCTGGAGAAAGCCACTTTCTTAAGTAATTCGGGAAAGAAAGAAGAGGCCCTTGCAGTAGTCAGAGAGGCTGTGAAACGGTATCCTACCTACAACCGGATCACTGCCCTGGAAAATATGGAGAAGGATATTCTGGCACCTTTCCTTAATTTCCGCTTTGCAAAAACTCCCTACCCGGATCAGGCAAGTCCTATCCAGATCTATTATAAGAATCTGAAAGGCTTTACCCTGGAATATTACAAAGCAACCCCGCAACAGGAAGAGGCCCTGAAGAGTGGAACACTTAGCAAAGCAGAATCAAAACCAACGGGTAAACCCGTAAGAAAAGAGTCCTTTACTCTGGAACCAACTGCCGACTACCAGCAGAAAGATACGATTGTATATACTACTCCTCCTGCTACCGGGAACTGGATAATCGTAGTAACTCCGGAACATAAGGAGTTAAAAAAGGAGTGTAGCCTGACCACCGTTACTACCCTGGAGGTATTCTACCGGCAACTTCCGGATAACCGGGCAGAACTGTTAGTAATAGATAGCCGGAGCGGACATCCTGTACCGGGGGCTACCGTTACGCTGGCTGTCTATAATCAGGGAACCTGGAAAGAGGTAGCCAACCTGACAACCGACTCCAACGGGAAAGCCTTTTATAGAGGTACGGAGACTATTGAATATATGCGTGCCACCAAAGAGGGCGATCAGGCCATGAATTACCGTAATCTGTACTGGAACCGTACAAACTCCGTAGAAGAACGTACCCGGGAGACAGTTACCCTGCTTACCGACCGCTCTGTGTACCGTCCGGGACAAGTGGTCTATGTAAAAGGGATCGCCTACCGGCAGCAGGGAGAAACGGCAGAGGTGATCTCCGGCAAAGAGTATACGCTTACCCTGCGGAATGTAAATAACCAGGAGGTCACGACTCAAACAGTAAGTACGAACGACTTCGGTTCATTCGACGCCCGTTTTACCCTACCGGCCTCTACCCTGAATGGAATGTATAGTCTGGAAACTCCCCGGGGAAGTACGATGTTCCGGGTTGAATCCTATAAACGCCCCACTTTTACTTTGACTATGGAATCTCCTACGGAAAGTTACCAGTTGGGAGACTCTATACATATTACCGGGGAAGCCAAAACCTATTCGGGCGTACCCATCAAAGAACTTCCGGTAAAATACAGTATTACCCGTACCTCCCGTATAGGGTGGAGAATGATCGCAGATCCTGTGCAGATCATTGTTTCCGGAGAGGTATTTCCGGATGATACCGGAAAATTCTCAATTCCTGTGGACCTGACTCCCGGCACCCGTACTTCGGATTTTATGCTCTACTCCTATCAGATAGAGGCTACACTGACCAACGAGTCGGGAGAGACACAAAGTAATTCCATTTCC
This sequence comes from Bacteroides sp., assembly GCA_021203405.1. Taxonomy (GTDB): domain Bacteria; phylum Bacteroidota; class Bacteroidia; order Bacteroidales; family Bacteroidaceae; genus Bacteroides. The sequence goes on along the minus strand of JAJQBG010000349.1, from coordinate 7,216 downwards.
GTACTGGCAGGAAACCGATCTATCATTTTAGGAACCGACTCAGGCGATGAAATACTGAAAGATGATTCCATCCGGATAAGCTTTACCGCTACCAATCCGGCCGGTAAACCGGTAGAGGTGGAAGGAACCTACTCTCTTTACCTCAAAGGAAAAGAGGAGGCCCTGCTGACTGATACATTTATCAGCAACCGGAAAACCAATCTTCCCCGGTGGCAATCTCTTCCTTCCGGAGCCTATCAGCTGAAAATGGAAGCCACAGACGAGAGGGGCCGGAAGGTAACCTTCGAAAAAGAGATCCTTCTCTATTCCCTCCACGACCGGACTCCGCCCGTTACCTCGCCGGAATGGTTTAAAGTGGTAAAAGCCGAATATAGTGAGGACGCTCCGGCTACTATCCTTTTTGGTACTTCCCAGGAGGATGTAGTACTCTATTACGATGTATTTAGCAAAGATCGCGTGCTGGATAGTCGCATCATCCGTTTATCCAACAGTGTGGAAAGGTTTGATTTTCCCCTCCGGCCGGAATATGGAGAGGAACTCTTCGTTACCTTTCTGTTTATGAAAGAGGGCATTATTTATATGCGTAGCGCTCAACTAACACGCAAACAGCCCTCCCGGGAGCTGAAACTCAAATGGGAGGTATTCCGCGATCAATTACGCCCCGGTAGTCAGGAAGAGTGGAAACTAACCATTACTAATCCCGATAAGACTCCGGCCCGGGCAGAGATGCTGGCACTGATGTACGATGCCTCGCTCGATAAGATCTATCAGCGCAGCCAACGGTTAGAGCGTTTTAAAACGGAATACTACTTCAATAACGATTGGAGAAACCTTTATAATAGAGAGAATAGCAGTTTCTATTTTTCAGCACCGTATGGTAATAACCGCATACAACCTCTTACGTATAACCGCCTCCTTACCTTGATGCCTGAGATCCGTATACGGGGAGCAGCCAGTTTATCCCGATTGGGTGGCTTGATGACAGATATGGCAGAGGGAGCCAAACAAGTTTTTATGACAGGCGCTGTTAACAGCATGGAGCCAAGTGGAGAAGCAGTAGAAGTAAGCTTCGAAGAGGAAGCCATTTCAGACGACAGCGATGCTATCTCCATTACTCCGCGTCAGGACTTCTCCGAAACAGCTTTCTTCTATCCGCACCTCCTTACCAATGAGAAGGGAGAAGTAGTGATTGCCTTTACGCTGCCCGAAAGCCTTACTGAGTGGAGCTTCCAGGGATATGCCCATACCCGGGATATGTTAACGGGGATGATCTCAGCCTCTGCCACTGCCTCCAAAGAGTTTATGGTTACTCCCAATATGCCCCGCTTTATCCGGGTAGCAGACGAAGTGACCCTCACCTCAGGCATTACCAACCTGACTGCCGGAAAGATAGAAGGAACCGCTACCATGGAACTATTTAACCCGGAAACAGAAAAAGTGATCCGGAGGACAAGCCAGCCCTTTGCAGTAGAAGCCGGAAAGACAACATCTGTGACTTTTGCCATACAGGCCGACGGATCATCCGACCTGATCGGTTGTCGCATCGTAGCCTCCGGAAACAATTTCAGCGATGGAGAGCAACACCTTATCCCTGTACTAAGTAATAAAGAGATGATCACCGAATCGGTACTGGTACCTTTGCGGGAAGAGGGAGATCAAACGATATCCTTAACGACCCTCTTTAATAACCAGAGTAAAACAGCAACCGATAAAAAGCTGACGGTTGAGTTTACCACCAACCCCATCTGGTACGCGATCCAGGCGCTTCCTACCTTAGATAATCCAACCGGCAACAACGCCGTTGCCTGGGCCTCTGCTTTCTATGCCAATACGCTGGCAGCCTGGATCGTAGAGAAGCACCCGGCTATCCGCCATATAGTAGAGATCTGGAAAATCAGCCCGGCTACCCGGCGGGAGACGCTGCTGAGTAACCTGATGAAAAATGAGGAGCTTAAAAATATCCTGATCGAAGAATCACCCTGGTTGCTGGATGCCCAAAGTGAGACAGAGCAAAAAGAGCGGCTGGCTCTTCTGTTCGATCTGAATACCATTAACAGCAATAACAATGCTGCCCTTGAAAAACTGGCCGGATTGCAACTTCCGGGTGGAGGTTGGAGATGGTATCAGGGCATGAATGAAAGCCTTCCTGTCACCTGGTATGTACTCAACACACTGGTACGGATCCCGGAACTGACCGGAACTCCCTTGCCGGAGCAAGCCCGCAGGATGCAGGATCAGGCACTTACCTATCTCCATAACCGGGCGCTGGCCGAATACCAAGAGATCACCAAACGGGAAAAAAGCCCCTCTACAACTTCCCTGCAAGCCTTTAATTACCTCTATCTGGTTACATTGTCGGGAGAAGCTATTCCGCAGAAGTATCAGGAAGCTTATAACTATTTCCTGAATCTCTTGCCGGAGGAACTTCCTGTTCTTTCCTTGTGGGGAAAAGCCACCGCTGCCATTGTTCTTTATAAGAACGGCAAAGTTGCAGAGGCTCAGCGTTATCTGGCTTCCCTGAAAGAGTACCTGATCAAGAGCGATGAAATGGGTATCTATTCCAACCAGCCTGTGTATAGTTACTTTGGCGGCAATCAAAAGATAGAAACCCATGTAAGAATGATGGAAGCTCTTTATACCTTACCGGGAAATGAAGAGTATCTGGAAGGTATGCAGGTATGGTTGCTGAAACAGAAACAGACCCGTGCCTGGAATACCCCGGTAAACAGTGTGAACGCGATCTATGCACTGCTGAAAGGAGCCTCCGGCCTGACTCCGGAGGATAGTAATATCCGGATACAGGTAGGCAATGTAACCCTGAATACCCGGGAAGGAGAGATAGGTACCGGATACATTCAGCGTACTTTCGATACTCCTAAAGTCGTTAACAGCCGGGAGATTAGGGTCCGGAAAGAGGGTAAAGGAGTAGCCTGGGGAGCAGTATATGCTCAATATAAAGAAGAGACTTCCCGGCTATCCCCGCAAGGAAGCGGTATAGAAGTAAAAAAACAACTCTATGTAGAAGAGATAAACGGACAACGGAGAGAGATCACTCCGGTAAGTTCGGAAACTCTTCTTTCCGTAGGGGATAAAGTAACGGTACGTATTACGCTGACTACCGACCGCGATCTTGACTTTGTACAGTTGAAAGATGCCCGGGGCGGATGCTTCGAACCGTTATCTTCCGTCTCCGGCTATCAATATGGAGCCGGTACCGGTTATTATGTGGAAGTAAAAGATGCCGCAACTCATTTCTTCTTTGATTCACTGAGAAAAGGAGTTTATATACTGGAGTACAGCTATTATGTAAACCGCAGCGGAAAGTATGAGGCAGGGATTGCCTCCCTCCAGTCGGCCTATGCACCGGAGTTTGTTTCGCATTCCAATAGTTTGAAAGTGATAGTGAAGTGATAATATTCCCCTGCCCGGAGGCTGTATAAAAACTAAAACGAAACACTGTTGCCTAATGTTGCCGCCAGTTTGGAAACTGGCGACAACAGATTTAACTGAACTAAAAATAAGATATAAGGAAACCCTCCGGAGTGTTTCAGCTCCATTCTTTTTGTTTATGTGCTAAAAACAGGAAGTATTCTACAGCCAAAAAGTATAAAACCAGTGGATTATTTTTTTGTTTGATGCCGCACATTTTTTCCAGCATTCCTTCTTTTTTTCTGCTTTCTGCCGGGCTTCTCTGTTTTGCTTTGCAAGCACCTTATCCTGAAAAAGAGCTTGTATCTTTGCAAAAAAAGAGCTTGCGTAGCCCATGAAAAGGAGCAAGTATCTTTGAAAGGAAGTGCCTGTATACGTCAGACAAATAGCAAGTATCTGCCCGGGAAGGTTACTGTATAGGAAGGCAAAAGGTTACTGTGTATATCTCCAAAAAGAGCTTGTAAAAATAGTAAAGTGTAATCTTACAGAAAAGTCAGCTACAAAATAAGTGCGATAAAAAATCAAAATTAATTGACTATTAACAGAGGACTCCGTCGCTCCTGTTACCACCAGTTTGGAAACTGGCGGCAACAGGGAGAACGGAATATATAAATAGCCGGGATGCGGTATAAAAAAAGCTACTAGGGTTGAGGTCAGTAGCAAGCTATACTATTTTCGAAAAGAAAGAGATTATTATCTGTTCCGTAGTTTCTCAAAATAAGTATCCAGTAGTTTCCGGGCAGCGATAAACGAAGTAACATCCGAACAAAGCACCCGCTTTTCCATCTCCGGAATCATGGCCTGAATATCCGGATCGTTATAGAAACTATCCCGCAATTGCTTATTAATACTCTCATACATCCAGTATTTGGACTGCTCGTTGCGGCGGTAATTAAAATATCCGTTGGCCTTTACAAAGTCGATATATTCATAAACCATATCCCAGATCTCTTTGACACCGATGTTGTAAAAGCCGGAATAGGTCAGCACCTTCGGAGTCCAGCCCGAATCAGGAGCCGGGAAGAGATGCAGTGCATTCCTGAACTGGGTAGCTGCCAGCTGCGCCTTCTCAATATTATTGCCGTCGGCTTTATTGATCACAATACCATCGGCCATCTCCATAATTCCCCGTTTAATTCCCTGTAACTCATCGCCTGTACCGGCCAGTTGGATCAACAGGAAGAAGTCTACCATGGAGTGCACGGCCGTTTCGCTCTGCCCTACCCCTACCGTCTCTACAAAGATCTTATCGAAACCGGCAGCTTCGCAAAGAATAATGGTCTCGCGGGTTTTACGGGCTACTCCTCCCAAGGATCCTGCTGACGGGCTGGGACGGATAAAGGAATCGGGATGTACGGAGAGCTTATCCATCCGGGTTTTATCACCCAGGATACTCCCCTTACTACGCTCACTACTGGGGTCAATAGCCAAAACAGCCAGTTTACCGCCTTGTTCCAGTACATGCAGCCCAAAGACATCGATAGAGGTACTTTTACCGGCACCCGGTACACCACTGATACCGATACGGACCGAATTTCCGGAATGGGGAAGACATTTTTCAATCACCTCCTGCGCCAGTGCCTGGTGTTCGGGCTTTACACTCTCCACCAGGGTAACCGCCCGGCTGAGAATAGTAATATTCCCTTTCAGGATACCCTCCACATACTCACCGGCAGAGAGTTCCGGTTTACGCACCTTTTTCCGCCCTTTCAGGTAGGGATTCACAGACGAAGGCTGCTCAATCCCCCTATTTACCGTAAGCCCTTTGTAGGCTTCATCGTTCTCAGGATGCTCCATGGAATGTATGGTTTGAAAGTTATCTCTTATTCGTTCGTTAATCTTACATCCAATTCCACCTTGGGGCGGGCCGGATCGTTAGTGATCATCAGAATGGAGAGTTTGCGGATCACATCTTTCAAATTACGCTGATTAAAGGTAACTGTGAGTTTAACCGACTCTCCCGGTTTGATAACCCGTTTAGGTAGACTGACTGCCAGGGCAGGATTAAACACCTGTAATTTATGGATCTCCAGCGGTGAACTACCGGTATTGGTGATCAGCACTTTTTCGGAGACCTTATCTTTGGTTAATTTATGACTGAAATCGAGTTCCCGGACAGACAACTGCAATACAGGAGGATTCACTGTATTTTCAAGTTCCCGGGGAAGTATAACGGCCGAAAGTACGATCTCATTCTCTTTACTTACCTTATCGCCCGGAAAACGGGAGAGATAGACAGAGGGTTGAGCCAATCCGATATCTTTTACTTTTTCCGTATCCAGGGTCAGGGTAATGGTTCCCCGCTCTTCGTGATTAACCACCAGCGGATCGACCTCTGCTTTGATCCAGGGAGGAAGGTGCATAAGGGCGGGACGGAAGGGAGAACGGGTGGTATTGACCACCTCCAGTACCACCTGCGGTTTTTCACCCCGGCGGGAATCGGGGAACTCCAACAGCGTATTATTGACCCGCACCGTACCAATTACAAACGGGTGGCTTACCCGGTAATTCCGGGCTTCGGGCACCACTTCACCTTTAAAAGTAAGGTATTTCAGATTGGGTTCTGCATTGCTGTAAATAGCCACGCTCTTTTCGAAACGCCCCAGCATTTTGGCATCGTAGGTAACCTTTACACTCCCTTTACCCCCTGCCGGGATAGGCTCTTTAGTCCAGTCGGTCACCGCACAACCGCACGATACGGTTACATTAGTAAGTACCAAAGGCTGATCTCCCAGGTTGGTTACCGTAAATTCATGAGTTACCGGCCGTTTCCAACTGATCGTTCCGAAGTTGTGTACCTCTTCGTTGAAAGAGATACGGGGCTGAGCCCAGGCCGTCGTGCAGATCGTTACCGTAGTAACGAAGGCCATTATATAGCGTTTCATTCTTAAAAGTCTCTTTTACTAGAGTGGATTAGTGGGACAAATGTACTCTTTTTATATGAATATACAGAAGAGTTCATTCTACTTTTTTCGTTCTTCTCTCCATAAATAGTTTTCATCGTAAGTAATTCCATACTCTTGCAGAAAAAGCAGATATTCTTCCCGGAAACTACTCTTTTGGTGATGGGTATCCTGATTTCGGATATAGGCTACTGTCTTGTCACAGACCGAAGGACTTACACTAAAGGCTCCATATCCACCCTGCCAGGCAAATCCGGAGTACCGGGAATCTATCTGTTTGATCCAACGGCTACTGTTCCTTTTTATTTCTTCTACCAACTTAGCCATAGATAAGTTTTTGGATAAGACACAAAGTACATGGATATGATCGGGCATTCCACCTATTTGGATCGGAATGCAATCATTGTTTCTGATCACTGTTCCTATATAGGCATACAACCGGTCTATATGAGAAGAGTGTATAGTACAAGCAGGATACCGGACATGAAAGATCAGGTGTACATAGAGTTTGGATAGAGATTGCGCCATAGGATCAGATTTAAAAGTTAGGTTCTATTATTCGGGATAAAATTAAGGAAAACATATTTTATACAGCAAATTTCTTCGTTGTTTTTTAAATGTATGCATTCATTTAACCTGCATCTCCCGGAAAAATCAGGGATCTATTCCCTGAAAGGGAAAAAGGTAACAGCCCAGGGCAAAGTAGAGCGTAGCGAAACGTCACCCTGGGTAAGAGGTATGTAAGTTCTATCCGGCCTGAAAGGCCAGTCCTACTTATTTATGCTGAATTCCTGTGCTGGCCTTTCAGGCCGGATAGGAAGTGAGTATTCTATACCCCAGGGTGTCGCTCACTTCGTTTGCTCTGCCCTGGGCTGAATTGGATG
>JAJQBG010000190.1 GCA_021203405.1 Bacteroides sp. | reverse complement strand
AAATAGAAGGGGGAAATATGGATAAGTATCTCTTTCTCATATTACTGTACTATTGTCTGTTCATAAATTAATTTCAGTGCTTCACGCCGTTGTATTCCTTCGGGAAGGGGTATCCCGGATAACCGGCTCCACTCTTCAGCACTCTCTTTATCGGTCTCTTCATCCAGACGGGCTTTCCATCCCGGAATATATCCCTTGAGTCCCAGTTGCTGTACCAGGGAAATCCTTATCTTCGGGGAGAATATCCTGGTAATAGATCAAAGTTGCATGCTGATCAATAAGCTTTTTCTGCAGGGCCGCTATATCAGTTTCCCGGATACTTTTCCCCTGTTCTATGGAAAGCGAACCAGCCACTCCTGCTGCCTGTCCAAGCGCCATCCAGCACGGTTCCATACGTAAGGTTGAAAAACCGACATGGCTTCCCGAAACAGGTACGGGTATCAACAGATTATCGATCGTTGCAGGTACAATTACTCCGAAAGGTACGGTATATACCGCAGTAGGATAACTGAAAAAACCATCCAATGCCATTTTACCCGGTTCTCTCTTTTTTACCGCATGCGAATCAAGCGCATAGTGGCTGGCAGTAATACTGGTGGCATGTAAAGGAGGCCGCTCCCCTTCTTCAACCGGCAGGGCATCGTGAGCGGTAAAGAAATATTCTCCTTCAAACCGTCTTCCCTCCCTGACATATACCTGACGGGGAAAATGTCCGTTATCCGGATATTCGTCCGAGGCAAGCCCCCATTCCCGGCAGGCATTGCGGAATCGTTCCGGTAATTCTTCGTCATTTTGTGCAAACCAGAGTAGCCCCAGAATATACTCCTGTAACCGTTTCGCATATCTGTCACACCACTCCCAGTCTGCCGTAGGCCAGGGATAATTCTCTTCCGGCAGGTCTGTGGAGATCAGAGCCAGGTGCTGATTGTTGGCATCCATCTTCTGGTTCGGTAGCGTGGTCATACTGGATATTTTCCACATACCCCACACATCTCCCGGTATCCGGGTAGAGTTTCCCTCCCGGATCGCTTCCCGGTTCTTTTCCATCATCTCTTCGGTTATCTCTACCATATCCGCACCGGCGTGTCTTCCGGAGTATACATCGTCGATCAAAGATATATACTCCTCCCGGTTGTAATTTTCCGGTCTCTTCGGTAACAGGCGGATCTCCGGATCGTTGGTCAGGCACAGGCGGTAATTATAGGCTTGCAGGGCTTCGTCTCCCTCGTGGGTACTCCCTTCCAGTTCGGGCCCTTTCCATAACTTGTAGATACGCCCTGCTCCGGGTTCATTAAATTCCGCTCCGGATTCACGTCCTATCCGGTAAGGTACTCCTGCAGCTCCTCCCAGATCTCCTTCATACGTGGCATCTACAAAGACCTTACCTTTGTACTTTTCGGTAGTACCGTTATTACGGTTGGTAACCAGAATGGAGGCTATCTTTCCATTCGCTATCTCTACATGGTGTGGAGCAGCATCAAACTGTCGCATGGTGAGTAGGGTAATATTGTCTCCCTCCTTACGGATCATCTCTTCAAAGACAATAGCAGCCACTTTCGGTTCAAAATGGTAACCCTGGCTACAATCCCTTACCTGGGGAGAGTCTTCTCCGTATCTGTTCACATAATAGTGGTAAACTCCATCTACAAACTCTTTGAACAATCCCGTAGTTGCTCCTTTGGTCGCTATATCCGTCGCCCCCAGTCCGTTGACAGGAAGCCCTCCGGGATGTTCTGTCCTTTCCAGGATAACACACCTTTTCCCTTCCCGTGAGGCCGCAATAGCTGCCATAATTCCTCCCGGTGTACCTCCTACAATAACCATATCAAAAGATGGTTTGCGGATGCACTGCGAGAAGAGTACCCCCGCCAGTAAGATCATACAGGCCGGGAACAGAAAACCGGAAATTATTTTTTTATATTTCATCTTATTCGGAGATTATAGTCGCATTCTCAAAATTCATGATCAGGGTATGATCTTTAGCTATCCGGATCTCCCGGGAAGCAAAAGGAGTTTGGCTGTAAGGATTGTTATACCGGTAACCGATTCTAAGAGCCTTTGTCTCTTCATTGACACTGAACTCCTTTTCCTAGCCGAATTCTATTGTTCCGGAAGTCGGAGAGTGGTAAGTAACATCCAGTCCGTTATACGCTACTTTACTCCCGGCGATCTTTTCCACAAACTCTTCAAAACTTCCCCACTCCTGGCGGGATCCGGTCTCACAGATCCAGCTGTTTTGCCGCCCCGGTACAACCAGGTCGTTCATGACTCCCGCCTGGTCCGGTTGCCAGGTAGCAGGTTTCTGCGAATAGAGTGCCACATATCCGTCCCCTCTCTTCCCGAAATACCATCCGTTCTTTTCGACTACTTGGTCGAAAGCTGCCTGAGGAAAATAAGCGTGTGACATATCCTTGCCTACGCCTTCCGGAGAGTTATAAATACAGACCACAATATTTTTGTACTGGGCTGCCCGGGGAAGCGCTTCATTGCCTGCCCAGTAATTCGGGCTTCGTTCCAGGTCCATTCCTCCGGGATGGTTGGTAAATACAATGGCACGGTTATCCAGGCTTGCCTGCCAGATATGCTGCTGATAGGCAACCGCACCCGGGCGGTAATCCTGGGCACAACTTACCATATAATCGTTAGTACGATACGTCACGAAATTGGCTTCGGAAAGGGCAAAACGATCCAGGCGGTTGTGGATAACCTTCCCGTATTTTCGCATCTGCTCTTCGTAACGGTTGATATAAGGGTCATAATTCCCGTACGGATAGGTACCGTACTTTTCAGACATCTTTTTCGACATGCGTACTACTTCCGGATGGATAAACTCCTGCATCTGCCAATATAGATGAACATCTTCTTCCCGGTCAAACGATAAACCGTAGAGCGGGGCATCATCCACCTCCATACTGGTTTTCTGGTAGTTCAACAGGGGAGTCGTATAATCCGTAGCAATATCTATAATAAGTTGCGGACAACGGTAGCTGCTTCCGCAAAGAGCCACATTACCCATAATATCCCGCGGTAGGAACGCTCCCTCTCCAAATACAAGTTTCAGGGTAGGAGACATATCATGGCTGCCCCGGAGTAGGGAGCTCACATACATACGGCCACTGGTAGAAGCCAGGGAACCGTGGAACTGGTTGAGAGCCATATCGAACATAAGCAGGTTCAATACCATTTCCGCTCTTTTCCTCAGGAGCGGATTCTCTGCATGATCATACAAATTGATCAATAGTAAAATATCTACTTCGTAATAACTCGATAACCATTCGCTGAAACCGAAACGGAAGCGGAAGTCAAGCCAGCGGTTCAGCAGATACTCTGCATGTTCCACATGTTCACGGCCTGTCAGTCCGCTGCTGAACGTACGGTCTTTATACAGCTGTCCCGCTAACAGTTCGGCCGTATGGAAAAGTGCCTGGTGGTTTTCCGTATGGTAACACTGGTACGTTGTGTCCCTCCGGGCATCGTTCCACCAATATTTAAAATCCAGAATGCAGTTCTCTACTTTTTCGGCCATTTCCGCAGAAAGAGTAGGCTTTTCCTGTTCCATATATTGCAGGCGCAGCAATCCGTTCATCACAAAATCGGTACAATCCCGGTTGCTCCGGATCAGATCGATCACCTCCTGAACATATCCTTCTTCCGTTTTCATTCCTGCCAGTAAACGCGCCACCTGGGTAAATATACCCCTCAGGTCTGTTTTATCCCCGTTCTGAATGCAATAGGTAAGGAAAAGTTCTCTTCTCTCCTCATAATTACCACGGGGAGTATGCCAGTACTCATCCTCTGCCGGCATCGGTTTAGTAAAGTCTCCCGCAGTAGCATATCCGGCCACACTCAGCAAGAAGATCAAAGTAAGTATATAAGTTGATTTCATGTTTTCCAGGAATCAAATAACAGGTTTTATTTCACTAATTTTTCCATCCACTGCCAGGCTTTACCCCACTGTTCCGGATAACCGAAATGGGCAGCCTCTTCCATAATAAGCAGCGTTTTAGGAGCCTCAATAACATTGTATGCCGAGAACATAGAGATAGGTGGACACACCATATCATTATAACCGAATGAGTAGAATCCGGGAACCTTCAGTTGGCGGGCAAAATTTACTACATCGTAATAAGGCGTCATTTCACTCTTTATACGGGTCACTTCCGGAGAGTCCGTCGTATGACGGAACAGATGAGGCCAGCCACCGGCACGGTTATGCAGGTAACCATTCAGGTCACAAAGTGCCGGATAGAAAGATACCAGACCCGTTACCCGGTTATCCAGTGCAGCGGTAACGATAGCTAACGCTCCTCCCTGGCTTCCTCCCTGCACAGCCAGGTTCTTCCCGTCGAATTGCTCCAGTGTAAAGAGGTAATCCACTGCCCTTACACATCCCAGGTATACCCGTTTATAATAAACTTTATCCCGGTTGTCCCAGTTAAAATGCTGGTAGCCGGAGAGTCCGCCCCCGTTCAGGTCCGCATAGATCTGTGGGTCCAGCGTAACCGGAATACCGTGGATCCCTATTTCTAAGGAGATAAATCCGTTCTCCGCATCCGCCCGGTTCCCGTTATGGGGACGGATCCCGGCTCCGGGTACCCGTAAAATAGCCGGGTATTTACCGGGAGCAGTCGGTACACACAATATCCCGTAGATCCTTCCTCCGTGTTGATAATGCTGGATACTTACCTCATATACATCTGCTTTGTCCGAACTCCTCTCCGGCAGATGCCGCAGACGGGGAGAGAGGGGGATGCGACTGTTCTCTGCCTTTGCCTTTTCCCAGAACTCGTTGAAATCTTCCGGAAGAAGCGTCGTCGGAGTAATCCTTTCGGGTTCAAAAGCAGCCGTCGCCTTTCCTTCATACCGGTTCCCTTCGTACATAGCAAACACCCTGCACCGTAAAAAACCGGCTGTCTGCATGGTACCCCCGCTGATAGAAAGTTTTCCGTTCTTTAAAAGAACCCTCTTTTGCTGATAAGGATCCATCATATCGTAAGAGAGCTCATACTCGATCTCTACATTTTCGATCGGAATACTGTTTTTTGTAACCGTTACCTCAAACTTCACCGGCTCGCCCGGATGATAATTCCAGTCGGTATGGTCGGGAACCACGATCACTTTCACCATCCGCTCTCCCGGTTGTGCAAACAGCACCAGGCAGGCGAGCAGGCCGCTCCATAGTATCAAACTTCTTTTCATTATTACTCTTTTTCGGGTGTTATTCGATCACGGCTGCCCAGCCACCGTTCCTGACCATTTTAATCGCTATTTTCTCTCCCGTTCTTACACTCTTCTCTTTTTTGCGGTAATCCATGGCCTGGCGGTCAGCATTGATACCATCCTCGAACCAGGTCATTTGATAAGATCTACCCGCAGGAAGAAAATCGAGGCTGATCTCAAATTCCCGGGCTCTCTCTTTGTTATTGGTAATGCCCCCTATGAACCATTTTCTCCTTTCCGCTTAGCCACTATGATGTACTGGCCGGCATCTGCTTCCAGGGCTATCGTCTCATCCCAGGTAGTCGGTACACGGGTGATGAACTCCGTACAATCTGCATTCCGGTAGTAAAGGGTCGGGTTATCTGCCAGCATCTGTAAACCACTCTCAAAAACGACAAAAAGGGCAAGCTGGTAAGCCCGGGTACCGATACTGGCCGAATTAGGACGATCTGCCCGGTATACATCAGGCTGCATGCTGATCATGGCCCCCGGGGTGTAGTCCATCGGCCCCACCGCATTGCGGATAAAAGGCAGGTGCAGGCTGTTATCCGGGTAGCATCCACCCATCTGTTCCATACCCCTTACTCCTTCGTAGGAGATCACATTCGGATAGGCATATTCCAGTCCGGCAGGTTTGAATGATCCGTGGAAATCCACCAGCAGGTGATGTTTGGCAGCCTCTCTGGCTACTTTTTCATAGTAGTTTACCATCCATTGGTCACTCTTGTCCATGAAATCTATTTTCACTCCTTTCACTCCCCACTCTTCAAAAGTTTTGAAAAGTTCAAAGTTCTTCTCTACGGTAAGCCAGGTAAGCCACAGGAAGACCCCCATATTCTTCTCTTTACCATACCGGATAATTTCATGTACATCTACATCCGGATTGGGCGTATAAGGATCGCGGGTCGACAGGGCCCATCCTTCATCCATAATGATATATTCAATCCCATACTTAGCAGCAAAGTCGATGAAATATTTGTAAGTATCCAGGTTAAATCCTGAAACAAACTCTACATCCGGTCCATACGGAGTCGCCCCGTTCCACCATTCCCAGCTTGCCTGTCCCGGTCTGATCCAGGAAGTATCAGCCAGTTGGTTCTTAGCAGCCAGTTTATAGGTCATGGTGTTCTCTATGATCTGTTTATCATCGGTCGTAATCACAAAATAGCGCCAGGGGAAACCTCTTTTTCCGGAAGTCTCTGCTATATAATCCGCCTCTTTTACTATCTTCAGGCTACGGTCTCCATCCTCCCCGAATTCCAGGGGAACAGAAGGAAAGAGGGAGCACATACCGTTCTCCCCATCTCCCCGGAAGAACATACACGGATAGTCAGCCAGGTCTGATTCGGAGATCAATATTTTAGTATCTGTATGGGTATCGATCAACATAGGAAGGATAGCCATTTTATCTTCCGGTCTCCACTCGTTGGTGGCTACCTGTGCATAGACCTCTTCATAAGCTGTTTTAAAGCCACCGGGTTGTTGCAGCGTAGCGGTATAGGCAGCCGGAAAGCGAACCGACAGATCTTCTCCGGTTACATACAGGGGAGATTTGCGGTCGGTGATGAACCGGTAAGCTACTCCATCGTCATACGCCCGGAATTCTATTTTATAATTCCCTTTGAAAGAGAGCGATAATTCATTGTAATGATTGGTTACGGTAGAGAACTTAAGCGGAACTACCGGGGTAAGCTCTTCCTGCACACTGCAGGTTTTCCGACTGCTGAGCCGGGGTTTTTCTCCCAATGCCTCATCTGCCAGCCGAAGAGCGATCTTCTCTGCTGTCAATACCTCTTTTCCGTCACAATGTACGGAATAGGATATCTGGTCTGCTATCCGGACAGTAAGCCGGATATTCCCATCCGGAGAATCCAGGCTGATGGTCTGTGCGCGTAATACAGTAAGTAGTGAAAAACACAAAGTAAATAAAGCGATCCGTTTCATGGTATAATCGTATGTAGTTAGTAGTTATTTTTCCAGTAAAGCCGCTGCACACCATAACAGAGGTGCCTGGCCGTGGAGGTCTCCCGTTACCCGTTTCCTCTCTAAGTAGTATTGCCGGGTATCTCCGATATTGGTTCCCTGGCACACTTCTCTCAGGTCGTTATCCTCATTCAGGTAAGTCAGTAAAGTAAGCCATGCTTTCCGGGCGATGGGTCCGTATATCTCTGCATCCAGCCACCCTTTTTTAACCCCTGTGATCATAGCATAGGTAAACATGGCAGAACCCGATGTCTCTGTCCAGGATTGGGGTTCATCTACCAGCTGGCTCCATAACCCCTCCTCATTCTGATAACTCCGAAGAGTCTCCATCATTTTCCGGTACTGAGCCAGGATAGCTTCTCTGTGTGGATTGCCGGCCGGAAGGTATTTAAGCAGATCCGTCATACCCGCTGCCATCCATCCGTTGCCCCGGCACCAGTAGAAAGGCGCACCGGAAGCATGATAAAAAAGTCTGTTGGGCTGTTGGATCGAATCGAGGTACATGGTCATTTCATAAGCAGCCCGGTCTATATACTCCGGATCTCCGGATGCTAAGTAAGCCTGACTCTGTATCGTGGTGATCATGAACATATCATCGATCCAGAAACGGGTTTGCCAGGAGAGTCCCAGGTCCAGGTATTTCCGGTACTCCTCAGCATGGCTGGTATTTTTCGGCATTTGCCATTGGCGGTCTGCAAAATCGATCCCCAGGTAATAGTAAAGTTCATTACCGGTCTGCATATAGAGTTGTAAAGGAACAGAACCAAAAACAGTATGGTCTACATGGTCCGGCTTCTGCATCAACTCTTTCCGTGACCCCAGTAACGGGAAGAAACGCTCTTCCAGTTGCCTGAGCAGCTTTTTGTCTTTGGTAACATGGGCAAACTTTAAAGCTCCGTACCAGGCACACACTTCCGGATAGGTTACCTCTCCGGGAGGAGTTTTATTCCCATCGAAATTCCGGAAAGGTTCGGACAGATACCTGGTTGCCAGCAGGTGTCCTACCTCTTGGGGAGTTGTACCCTTCGGGAACTTTTTTAATTCACTTTTCTGAGCATAGCCAAACAGTGTGTTTGTGCAGAGCAAAATGGCGATCAGCCAACCTGTGTTTCTTTTCATCTTTTGTTCCTGTTTAATCTCTATCCGTAAGTACCATCGGATAGGTTACAAATTTAATCATTCTTTGCCGGGAAACAGGCAGTTCCGGAGAACTGCCTGTGTGTGGGCATCCAGAAAACAATTTACCTTATATTTACTTTACCACTCCGGATTCTGAGGATAGGGTTCTCCGGTGGTAGTCCGTTCGATCTGATCCCTGGGGATCGGCCGTAACCAGTGCTTATCAGCGATGTTGACACGAGCCACATGGTTATCATACACCCTTACCCGTTGCAGAAGAGTTCCTGTACGTGCCAGGTCATTCCAGCGGCAGTGCTCGGCCAGCAACTCGCGGGTCCTCTCTTCCAGGATATACTCCAGGGTCACCTCCGAAGGCTGAATATCCAGGGCGCCTTCCACACTATTCTCTTTATCACGGGCCCGTTCCCGGATCACATTGATGTATTTAGCCGCATTGGGCAGGTCATTCATTTTATAAGCTGCCTCGGCTGCCAGCAGGTAAGTCTCCGCCAGCCGGTAAATGATCACAGGACGGTCCGAACCGTCGTTGGCTTCATTGCGGGTACGGTCCAGGTACTTCATCATGGTAGGATGGTAACCCCCGTCCGTTATACATTTCCGGTGTCCAGATCACAAACTTATTTTTGCTTCTATTATGTAGCTCATTGATCTCTTCCAGAGACATATTATAACCCGGGCAATAAAGAGCGGTATCCCCTGGTGCGGTCGTATTCCAGGCAAAGGTAACATCCTGTCCGTCTACGGTAAGTACGATCTCTCCATTGGATGCCCGGGTGGAATACCATACTTTCTGGAACGTACTGTTATAACGGGTATCCACATCCCGCAGTGTGAACGCATCATACGTATAAGGATTGGGGTTGTTCCATCCGTAAAGACGACCATACTCTACTGTTCTCTCTCCTACATAGGTGTCATATCCACCCACATAGTAATGGTTAATAGTACTCTGGCCACCATATACCATATCCATATCGTAATCCCAGCGGGCTACGAAAAGCTCTTCCGTATTTCTGCCGGAGGGAGCATCATTCGCTTCGTCAAATACGGATGCGTAGGTCGGCATTAAATCTACTCCTTGTCCGCGAGCCTCTTCGATCAGTTCTACTGCCATATCGTAGGCTTTCTTATAATACTCCTGTGCTACGGACGGATTATAATATTTCGTATGAGGATTGTTGGGATAATTCGTTGCATCTTTATCATGTACCCACGCATAGGTCAGATAGGCCTGGGCCAGGACGTGGCGGGCTGTCAGTGCAGTAGCTCTTCCGGATTCGAAACCACTTACGTACGGCCCCGGCAGACAAAGTTCGATCGCATCTTTCAGGTCTTCAAAAATAACCTCATAAGCCAGCAGCATATCGTGTCTTTCGGCAGAGGTAGAAGGAACCGTATTAAAACTGGTAGTTACCGTTACATCCCCGAAATGCTGTACCAACTGGAAGTAGTAGTAAGCCCGCAGGAACTTAGCTTCTCCCAGGTATTGATCTCTTTTTTCAGGAGTCAGGTAATGGGTGGTCAGGTCTACTTCATCGGCAAACTCAATTAAAAAGTTCAGCGTATTGAAATTTGCATAAGCCTGTGTCCACAGGCGGGTAGGATACTCATTAGCCGTATTGAATGCCTGGGGATCGTATCGGGATATAGCAGAGGTACGGTTATCCGAAGCAATATTCGATTTATATTCATCCGTTCCTACATTGGTCATGGCATGGTAACCCTCTTCCGAGCCATACCAGCTTCTCATATAAGCATATACCGAATTCAGGGCCATTCCGTACCCACGAGGGGTTCTCATAAAATCCTGGACCAGGTTGGAGTGGTTCTCCTCTTCCAGCTTGTCCTGACAGGAAGTCGTTGTAACTGCCAAAGCAATTAATAGTGCTGATAAATATATTATTTTCTCATGGTGTCTATCTTTTACGGATTAGAATGATAAATTAACTCCAAAAACGAACGAACGCGTAGGGGGCATTACCAGGTTGATCGTACTGGTTGTTTCCGGATCAATACCTCCATCTTTACGGTACTCTTTACTGAACCAGGTATACACATTGTTCGCTGTAAAGTAGACTCTGGCCGAGGCTACGGAAGCTTTCTGGAGGAATACCGTAGGTATCGTATAGCCCAGGGTTAGGTTCCTGAGTTTCAGGTAAGAACCGTCATACCGTGCCAGCAGTCCCAGGTTGCTGATCGTTCCCGAAGTCGGACGAGGTCAGCGTGCACCTGTATTCTCCGGAGTCCAGTAATCCACATTCAGGTTGTTATAGGTTCCCCGCAGGGTATTCATATAACCACCGTGCATATCCGAAGTAATGATACCACCATATTTGTAAGTCCATAAGAAAGAGAGATCGAAATTCTTGTAGGCAAAGCGGTTGGTGATACCTCCCTCAAATTTAGGAGCCCTGGTTCCCAGGAATACCCGGTCGTCCTCGTTGATCTGTTGCTTTTCTTTCGGTGTCACTCCATCTTCTTCGTAATCAATGTGGTGATTTTTGATCTTGATCGTTCCCAGTACCTGGCTCTGGTAAGTAGACTCATCACATAGGCTGTAACTGATCGCCAGGGCTCTGTCTTCCGGCGTATCCTGCCACAATCCGTCAGCTTCGTACGAGTAGATCACATATTTATCTTTTCCCAGGAAACGGTTGTTACCGGTATCCTGTTCCACCCCGGGTCCCAGGTCGGTTATTTTGGATCTGTTCCCGAAAATATTGAAATCGGTTGACCACGAAAGCTGGTTCTTTCCATCTCCCGGAAGAATAACAGCGGATACGTTGAACTCCCATCCCCGGTTCCTGGTGGCTCCCAGATTAGTTACATAATCATCTGCATACCCACTGGTAATAGGCAACTTTACACCCAACAGTACATCCGTGGTCTTCTGCTGGTAGAGTTCCAGGGTACCGGTGATCCGGTTCGACAACAGCCCGAAGTCAATACCCAGGTTAATAGTCTCCGTATTCTCCCAACCCAATGAATAGTCGGGTACAGAACTTGGTTTTACACCCTTTACCCCATTATCACCCAGTATATATTTGTTATCGGTTAACCGGGAGATAGTCTGATAAGGGTTAATAGCAGTACTTCCCGCATTTCCCCAGCTGGCACGTAGCTTCAAAGAAGAGAGAATATCTATATCTTCCATAAAAGCCTCTTTCTTTATGTTCCATCCCAGAGCGATAGAAGGAAAGGAGTGCCATTTATTTCCTTTAGCTAAGCGGGAAGAACCATCGTGACGGATGGTAGCCGTCAGCAGGTATTTATCGTTGTAGTTGTAGTTCAGCCTTGCCATGTAGGAGAGAAGGGTCCATTTCCTGAACTCTCCGTCGGCATCTACCTCTTCCGCTTTGGAAGGATTGAAGTACTGCACATCCCGGTCGTAGTAATCATACGAATTGATCCAGGTACGTTCAAAGGTATTTTCCTGATAACTGTACAGACCCGTGAAGAAGAAGTTATGTTTGTTGATGGAATAGTTCCAGTTCAGGATATTTTCCAGGGTATAATCGGCGGTGAACTGATTTTCATTGAGAGAGTAGTTCACTCCGCTTCCCCGTTTGGTCGTATAAGTATCCTCAAACTTACCGATGTGGTGATACTTCAGGTTCACTCCCCCGTTAAACCGGTAAGTAAATCCATAGGGTAATTTGATGTCTGCATATCCGGTAGTAAACGTACTGAATGTTTTCCTTTCGTCAATGACCGCCCCATCTACCTCATCCAATAGCGGGTTAAATACATTTCCGTTACTTCCGGCCAGGGTTAATACCAGGTTCCCTTCCTCGTCATAAGGAGTAGCGAAGGGGCTTGCCTGCAAGGCATGTGTCAGCGGGTTATTATCATTACCCTGGTTCAATATATAGGTGTTCAGGGTAGAGAGACCTACTTTCAGGTATTGGTTTATCTCAGTATCCATAGATAATTTGGCGGTCATTCTTTCAAAAGAGTGTCCCCGGTAGGTATTCTCTCCTTTGTAATATCCAATGGACCCGTTATAAGTCGTTCTTTCAGATCCTCCGCTTATTCCTACCTGGTGATTGGTGGTCATCCCGTTCCTGAACATCAGGTCCTGCCAGTTGGTATCCACTCCGTTGTAATAATTGGTCTCTTCCTGTGCGTCGCGGAATACATACCCTACCGTCATCAGTTTCGGGTCATCCAGTCCCATGAAATCATCCGGAGCTGCATTATACTGGGACCACTTTCTGAGTTGCAGGAACTGTTCGGTATTCATCAGGTCATACTGTTTGATAGCCGTTACCACCCCATAATAGCCACTGTACGTAACGTTCACTTTTCCCTTATTGCCTCGTTTGGTAGTGATCAGGATCACCCCGTTGGCCCCTCTGGAACCGTAGATCGCTGTAGCAGAGGCATCTTTGAGTACACTCACGCTGGCAATGTCATCGTTATTGATCTCATTCAGGCTTCCGGAAAAAGGAATTCCGTCTACTACGATCAACGCGTCATTGGTAGCAGTAATGGAGCGTTCTCCGCGGATACGGATCTGTGCCACAGCTCCCGGGTGAGTATTCCCGCCGGCCATCTGCACATCTACTCCGGCTGCCAATCCCTGTAGGGCAGCTGCCAGGTTGGGTACCGGAGCTTCCCGGGGTACCGCCTCGTTCACATTGACCATCGCACCGGTAATATCCGATTTCTTCTGGGTACCGTATCCTACTACCACTACTTCATCCAATAGTTCTGTATCTTCCTGCATAATAATAAAGAAGGAGGTACGGTTCCCCACGTTGATGTTTTGTGTTACATAGCCCAGGTAAGATACCTGAAGCACACTGTTAGCAGGAACCTCTAAAGTGAAATTCCCGTCCAGGTCAGTCACTGTTCCGTTGCTGGAAGAACCTTGCTGTAAAACAGTAACTCCTACCATTGGCCCCGATTCGTCGGAGACATTCCCTGTCACTCTTTTCATCTGGCTTTGTTGAAGACCCAATGCCTCCGGCTGACTGTCCGACCTTCCTTCGGCAGTAGCAGAGAGATGAAAAAACACAAGGCTCCTAACAGACATAATTTTGTAAGTGTCTTTTTGTACATAATAAATAGTCTTAATGGTTAAACCTTCAAATTAATTGTGGAGAATGATTTCTCCTGCGCTGTACAAAAGTAGTAAGATGTGAAATGCACAACAGTACGGAAACCTGCCACAAGAGATGCCTGGAAGGACATGGCAGGAAAGTGTACTAATTTGTCACAAATACATACTCATAAGGGGAGGAAGGAATGGAATCTCCCTGAATATTCTTTCCGGTACTATAAAAACATACCTTAAAATTTGTACATTTGCAAATATCTGATATTAACCTAATATATTCACTCTTTAT
>JAJQBG010000167.1 GCA_021203405.1 Bacteroides sp. | reverse complement strand
GTATACAGATGGATTACTGACACAAGGAGCATCCACCACCTTTCCTTCTTATTACAGCAATTTCCTGACTTATATTAATTTTAATAAAGATAAGCGTACAGGGATCGATTTCTCTTTAAATCTGAATAAGAAGATCAGAGAAGTTGACGCTACCCTTGGATTTGCCGGGATGTATATCTCTACCAAAGCTGTACGCAGGGATGAAATGTATGAGGAATCTTATCAAAACCGCGCGGGAAGAGCGTTAGACTCTTACTGGGGTTATATCTGTGAAGGATTTTTCCAGGACCAGACCGAAATAGATAATCACGCCACACAAACATTAGGCACTGTACAACCGGGAGACCTTAAATACAAAGATGTGAATCAGGACGGCGTGATCGATTCCAATGATATGGTTGACCTCGGACACAATGGGTGGGAGGTTTCTCCGTTCACTTTCGGGATCAACCTCACATTAAAATGGAAAAATCTGACATTTTTGCATTGGGTACGGGTCAATCGGGAGCCATAGGCTTTAAGAACAATTCCTATTACTGGATAAAAGGCAGCAGCAAATATTCAGAAATTATGAAAGGACACTGGACGGAAGAGACCAGGAATACTGCTACTTATCCTCGTCTGACAACGACAGACAATAGCAATAATTTCCAGAACTCAACCTTTTGGATGTATAAAACAAACCGATTTGACCTGAAAAGGATACAGGTTACCTACGATCTCCCCCAATCTGTTCTCGGTCAATCTTTTGTGAATAGCCTGAGTATCTATGCCAATGCCGATGACTTGCTGATCCTCTCTAAAGAGCGTAAACACATGGAAATGAATGTAGGAAGTTCGCCTCAGTGCCGCTTCTTTAATATTGGCTTAAAGGCTTCTTTTTAACCAAATATGAAGTAAAAAAATATGAAAAAGAATATAATACTTATTTTAATGATCACTTTGATCTGTTCAGGCTGTGACGATCTGTTCACACCGGCCAATGATAATTTCAAAGACTGGTCTCAAATGTATACCGAGCCGGATTTTGCACAAAGCTTCCTGCTGAATGCTTACTCCAGACTTCCCGGATATTACGATAATACCGAATATGCTACGGATGACGCAGTAACCAACGACAAAGGTAGTAATTACCTGAAAGCGGCTACAGGTACCTGGACAGCGAAGAATAATCCATTCAACCGCTGGAACGATAGTTATAATGCCATACTCAATATCAATATATTTCTTGCACACATTGACGGCGTTTCCTTTGTAAACAGCAGTGAAGAAGTCAATATATTGATGCGTATGCGTACCAAAGGCGAGGCATACGGTATCCGAGCTTATCACATGTACTACCTGTTACGTAACCACGCCGGATTTACATCGAACGGAGAGTTAATGGGAGTACCGATCATTACTGACTTCTTAGAGTCGGATGCCGATTTTAATATGCCCCCGTGCAACTTTTGAAGCCTGCATACAGCAAATTTATGACGACCTGGATAAAGCAGATGCACTTTTACCGATGGAATATTATACACTCACTTCTGCAGACCAGATCCCTGATAAATACAGATCCATTACTACAGACGTAGGATTGTATAATCGTGCTATGGGAGTAGACGCCCGTCAGTTATGCAATGGATTAATTGTAAAAGCTATCCGTTCCAAGGTAACTCTTCTGGCAGCCAGCCCTGCTTTTCAGGATCCTTCCAACACAACAACATGGGCAGATGCAGCCGACGCAGCTGCACAGGTATTAGACTATGCCGGTGGAAAACTGGCGGAAAATGGTCATTTCTACTATACAGACATCGCTGCCATAGATGGATTGAGTGAAGGTTCCAATCCTGATGAAATAATCTGGCGTCATAATTTATCAGCCACTAACTCCAGTCAGGAAGAGCAGAATTTCCCTCCGACACTATTCGGTAACGGACGTATGAACCCTACACAAAATCTGGTAGATGCTTTTCCCATGGCAAACGGATATCCGATTGATTATGCCGATCAGGCAAAAAAGCGGATATAATGAATCCAGCCCTTATGAAGGAAGAGATCCGCGGCTTAGTTTATACATTATCTACAATGGAAGCAAAGCAGGAGTGAACGATGAAACGATCTATACAGGTAGTACCTCAGGATCCAACGACGGAGTGAACAGAACGGAAACCTCTACCCGTACCGGTTATTACATGAAGAAACGTCTGCGTATGGATGTAAACCGCAATCCGGCTTCTATTGTAGGAAAACCCCATTACGACCCCCGGATCCGCTATACGGAAATATTCCTGAATTATGCCGAAGCCGCCAATGAAGCATGGGGACCCACCGGCAAAGGTACTAACAACTACTCTGCTTATGAAATTATCAAAGCGATCCGTGAAAGAGCCGGAGTAGGAACCGGTAACGATGACCCCTATCTGGAGGAGTGCAAAGCAGATAAAGATAAAATGCGGGAACTGATCCGTAACGAACGTCGCCTGGAGCTCTGTTTTGAAAGTTTCCGTTTCTGGGACCTGCGTCGCTGGAAACTGGATCTGGATGAAACAGCCAGGGGAGTGGATGTGAATAATAATGTATATACTCCTTTAAACAGTGTAGAAGAACGGGCTTATCAGAATTATATGCAATATGGTCCTATTCCTTATTCTGAAATACTGAAGTACAGCAACCTGATCCAGAACAAGGGTTGGTAAGTAGTTTCTATCAAACAAATTTATAACCAGATAAAATA
>JAJQBG010000124.1 GCA_021203405.1 Bacteroides sp. | reverse complement strand
ATGACAATACGTATGAGGTATTTCGTCCTGAAAAATAGAAAGACGAGTCCCTATAATATGTAATATTGCTGTATCTTTGTCCGCCGAATACGTTTTTATTACTGAATATGAAGAAATATATATTAGACCTTACAGTAACTGACAATAAACGCCTAAGCGGAAATTATGTCTTACTGAAACTCACCCATCGGGATCCTCTTCCGGATATGCTTCCGGGACAATTCGCAGAACTAAGAGTGGACTCTTCCCCGGATACTTTTCTTCGCCGGCCTATCTCTATAAATTATGTAGACCGGGAAAAGAATGAAGTCTGGTTCCTTATCCAGGTTGTAGGTGCAGGTACCCGGGCACTGGCATCCCTTCAGCCGGGAGATGTACTAAATACCATATTACCGTTGGGTAATAGTTTTACCTTCCCGGAAAAGCCCTTAAAAAAGCTCCTGTTAGTAGGTGGCGGAGTCGGTATTGCCCCTTTGTTCTACCTGGGAAAAGAATTGGTAAAACAGGGATTTGATCCAACATTCATTCTGGGAGCACGCTCCGAAAGCGATCTGTTACAGCGGGAAAAGTTTGAAAAGCTGGGAAAAGTATGTTTTACCACCGAAGATGGTTCATGCGGAGAAAAGGGATTTGTCACTCATCATTCTATTTTGACAACTCCGGATTTCGATTTTGTATATACCTGTGGCCCTAAACCGATGATGATGGCGGTAGCTGCCTATGCTAAAAAGCATAATATTGAGTGTGAGGCCTCTTTAGAAAATAAAATGGCTTGTGGAATTGGTGCTTGCCTGTGCTGTGTGGAAAATACTACGGAAGGGCATATATGTGTATGTAGTGAAGGACCCGTATTTAATACAAAACAACTGTTATGGCAGATTTAAGTGTAAAGATTGGCGAATTAAGTCTTAAAAATCCGGTAATGACAGCTTCCGGAACTTTCGGATATGGTGAAGAGTTTGCAGATTTCATGGATCTTTCACGAATAGGGGGGATCATTGTAAAAGGCACCACCCTTCACAAACGTGAAGGGAACCTGTATCCTCGTATGGCAGAAGTGAATGCAGGCATGTTAAACGCTGTAGGGCTGCAAAATAAGGGTGTAGATTACTTTATTGAGAACATTTATCCACGGATTCAATCCATCGATACAAATATAATTGTAAATGTTTCCGGATCTGCGGTAGAAGATTATGTGAAAACTGCTGAAAAGATCAATGATCTTGTAAATATTCCTGCTATAGAACTAAATATTTCCTGCCCCAATGTAAAGCAGGGAGGTATGGCATTCGGGGTCACTGCATGTGGAGCAGCTGAAGTAGTAAATGCAGTACGCAAAGTCTATAAAAAGACACTTATCGTGAAGTTGTCTCCCAATGTTACGGATATTACCGAAATGGCACGTGCTGCTGAAGAAAATGGAGCCGATAGTGTGTCATTAATTAATACATTATTAGGTATGGCAATCGATACGGAACGTAAAAAACCGGTTTTATCTACCATAACAGGAGGTTTTTCAGGTCCGGCGGTAAAACCTGTTGCTTTACGCATGGTATGGCAGGTTTCCCATGCAGTAAAAATACCTATCATAGGATTAGGAGGAATTATGAACGAAACAGACGCTGTTGAGTTCTTACTTGCCGGTGCTACTGCTATACAAATAGGTACAGCCAACTTTATTGATCCTACTGTTTCCGTAAAAGTTGCCGAAGGAATTGAAAAATACCTCAGGAAACATAATCACACTTCAGTGCAGGAAATTATAGGTGCGTTAGAAATTTAAGATTGACCAAAGAATCATCCTTCGCAGAAATTTAGTAGAATTTTGATAAACGAAGGAGTTATGATATAAGGATGGATTTCTCTGTAAAACAGCAAAGAAATGCCATCCTTAACTTTTATATGAAATGTGGGTTTAGAAAGAAAAAAGACGGAACAAAGAAAACGAACCAGGTTAGAAACAACGGGCACAGTCCAATATAAATATTTACATTATATTTTTTTCATTGAGTTATCTGAGAGAAATATATTTTTACATGATTACTCCTCTAATAAGTCAGGACGAAGTCTTTTGGTACGTTCAAAGGATTGCTGTATTTCCCACTCTTTTATTTTTACTTCGTGTCCGGACAAGAGTATTTCCGGTACTTTCCATCCTTTATAATCTGCCGGCCGGGTATAGACCGGAGCAGCCAGAAGATTATCCTGGAACGAGTCCGAAAGTGCAGATTGTTCATCACTGATCACTCCCGGAATAATACGTATAATTGCATCGGCCATTACGGCAGCGGCCAGCTCTCCTCCGGTAAGTACAAAATCTCCGATACTCACCTCTTTGGTGATCAGATATTCCCTTATCCGGTAATCAATCCCTTTAAAATGACCGCAAAGAATGATCAGATTTCCACAAAGCGATAATTGATTGGCCATTTTCTGATCGAACTGTTCTCCGTCCGGAGTAGTAAAGATAACCTCATCATATTCTCTTTCAGCCTTTAATTTCTCTATGCAATGCTCTATGGGTTCAATCTTCATCACCATACCGGCAAAACCACCAAAGGGATAATCATCTACCCGACGATGCTTATCGGTCGCATACTCCCGGAGATTGTGAATATGGACCTGAGCCAACCCTTTATCCTGGGCACGCTTCATTATGGAACACCGGAAAAATCCCTCGATCATTTCCGGCAATACAGTTATTATATCTATACGCATATTTTCTTCTGAATTTTCTGCAAAAGTATAAATATTATGTGG
>JAJQBG010000046.1 GCA_021203405.1 Bacteroides sp. | reverse complement strand
GTAATAAATAAAACCTAATTAGATTTAAGCCATGGATACAACTAAAGTGGTCGGAGAGAAGATAAAAACACTTCGCGAATCAAAACAGATAACTCTGGAGCAACTGGCGGAACGGTCGGGTCTGACAGAAGAACAGATCGTGCGGATTGAAGAGAACCGGAATATTCCTTCATTGGCTCCCCTGATTAAAATAGCACGGGCTCTGGGGGTACGCCTGGGTACTTTTCTGGATGATAATAATGATACGGGACCTTCTGTTTGCCGGAAACGGGAAGTGAAAGACACGATCAGCTTCTCTAACAACTCTGTGGATGCCAGAAAACACATGAATTATTATTCCCTGGCAAATTCGAAGACCGAAAGACATATGGAGCCTTTTATTATTGATATTGCTCCTGTCAAAGATATGGATTTTATAATGTCCTCTCACGAGGGTGAAGAGTTTATTATGGTACTGGAAGGTGTGCTGGAAATAAGTTATGGTAAAACTACTTATATTCTGGAAGAGGGAGATAGTATTTACTATGACTCTATTGTGCCTCATCATGTACACTCTTATGAAGGAAAGCCTGCCAGGATATTGGCTGTTGTATATTCACCCTTATAACGGAAAGGAGAGCTGACATGCAATTATTTGACAGAACATTGGGCCAGTGGCTCGAACACTGGGCAGCGGTCTCTCCGGATAAGGAGTGTATGGTCTATTCCGACCGGAACCTTCGTTTTTCCTGGAAAGAACTGGATGAACGGGTAAATAATATAGCCAAAGGGCTTATTGCTATTGGAGTGGGTAAAGGTACCCATGTGGGTATCTGGGCTGCCAATGTACCCGACTGGCTGACCTTTCTTTTTGCCTGCGCCAAGATCGGTGCCGTATATGTAACGGTTAATACCAATTATAAGCAAAGCGAACTAGAGTATCTGTGTGAGAACTCGGATATGCATACCCTCTGTATTGTGAACGGGGAGCGTGACAGTGACTTTGTACAAATGACTTATAATATGCTCCCGGAGCTGAAAACATCCCAGCGGGGACACCTGAAGAGTGAACGTTTTCCCTGTATGAAGAATGTGATCTACATCGGTCAGGAGAAGCACCGGGGTATGTATAATACAGCTGAGATCCTTTTATTGGGTAATAATGTGGAGGATGCCTGTCTGGAGGAACTTAAGAAGGAGGTGGATTGCCACGATGTGGTTAATATGCAGTATACTTCGGGTACTACCGGATTTCCGAAGGGAGTCATGCTTTCGCATCATAATATTGCCAATAACGGTTATCTGACGGGTGAACATATGAAGTTTATGGCCGATGATAAACTTTGTTGCTGTGTACCTCTTTTCCACTGTTTTGGCGTAGTATTGGCTACCATGAACTGGTTGACCCACGGTTGTACCCAGGTTATGGTAGAGCGTTTTGACCCGCTTTTGGTACTGGCCTCTATTCATAAAGAGCGTTGTACGGCTGTGTATGGAGTGCCTACCATGTTCATTGCCGAGCTGAACCATCCGATGTTTGATATGTTTGATGTATCCAGCCTGCGTACAGGGATTATGGCTGGTTCCCTTTGTCCGGTAGAACTTATGAAACAGGTGCAGGAAAAGATGTTTATGCGGGTTACCAGCGTGTATGGACTTACGGAGACCTCTCCCGGTATGACACAAACCCGTATTGAAGACTCTTTTGAAACCCGCTGTAATACGGTAGGGTATGATTATGAGTTTACGGAGGTGAAAGTACTGGATCTGGAGACCGGTGAAGAGTGTCCGGTGGGTGTACAGGGAGAGATGTGCTGCCGTGGATATAATGTGATGAAAGGGTATTATAAGAATCCGGCGGCTACTGCTGAAATTATTGATGAGAACGGCTTCCTTCATTCAGGGGATCTGGGGATAAAGGATCCGGATGGTAATTACCGCATTACGGGACGTATCAAGGATATGATCATCCGGGGCGGAGAGAATATCTATCCCCCGTGAGATAGAGGAGTTCCTCTATAAACTCGATGGAGTAAAGGATATACAGGTGGCGGGTATTCCTTCTCAGAAATATAGGGAGGAAGTAGGAGCTTTTATTATTCTTCGTGACGGAGCCGATATACAGGAGTCGGATGTCCGTGATTTTTGTAAGGATAAGATCTCCCGTTATAAGATACCCAAATATGTTTTCTTTATTGACGAGTTCCCGATGACGGGTAGTGGAAAGATACAGAAGTTTAAGCTGAAAGACCTGGGAGTGAAGCTTTGTGCTGAGCAGGGTATTGAAATTATATAAAAGCCATAAAAATATGCTGTGTCTGATAGTGGCTATCCGGAAGGATAGCCACTATTTTATTAGATATGAGGAGTTCTGAGGTTACTCTATATACTCTGCAAAGCCTAAAAAGTTTAAATAATAAAGAGGAGTTTTTGTGCTGCCATCGGAATATTCTATCTTTGCAAAGAATTTTTAATTTCATAAATTACAATAGAATATGTCTACAGAATTATTCTCTGGTCTGCCTTATAAAGTGGCGGATATTACGCTTGCCGACTTCGGTCGCAAGGAAATCGAACTGGCAGAAAAAGAAATGCCCGGCCTGATGGCTCTACGCGAAAAGTATGGAGAATCGAAACCGCTTACAGGTGCCCGTATTATGGGGTCCCTTCACATGACCATCCAGACTGCTGTACTTATTGAAACACTGGTAGCCCTGGGTGCTGAAGTGCGCTGGTGTTCGTGTAACATATTCTCTACCCAGGATCATGCTGCGGCTGTTATTGCTTCAACAGGAGTACCGGTTTTTGCCTGGAAAGGTGAATCCTTGGAAGAGTATTGGTGGTGTACTTTGCAGGCACTTACTTTCTCCGGCAATCAGGGGCCCACTGCCATTGTAGATGATGGGGGAGACGCTACCATGATGATCCACTGTGGATATGATGCAGAAAAGTATGCATCGGTATTGGATAAAGATGTTACGGCTGAAGATGAAAAAGAGTTATATGCTCTTCTGAAAAGAGTTTTGAAAGAAGATCCTGGTTTCTGGACCCGTATGGCTCCGGGTATCCGTGGAGTATCCGAAGAGACGACTACCGGTGTATACCGTCTTTACCAGATGAAAGAAGAGGGTAAATTGCTGTTCCCGGCTTTCAATGTGAATGATTCGGTTACCAAATCTAAATTTGATAATTTGTATGGTTGCCGGGAGTCACTCGCTGATGGTATCAAACGTGCTACGGATGTGATGATCGCCGGTAAGGTGGTAGTTGTATGTGGATATGGAGATGTAGGAAAAGGGTGTTCTCACTCTATGCGCTCTTACGGTGCCCGTGTGTTGGTAACGGAGATCGACCCGATCTGTGCGCTTCAGGCAGCTATGGAAGGTTTTGAAGTGGTAACCATGGAAGATGCCTGCAAAGAAGGAAATATATTTGTAACCACCACCGGAAATATTGATATCATTCGTATTGAACACCTGGAGCAGATGAAGGATCAGGCCATTGTATGTAATATCGGTCACTTTGATAACGAGATCCAGGTAGAAGCTTTAAAGAACTATCCGGGTATTGAGCGGGTAACTATCAAACCCCAGGTAGATCGTTACTATTTCCCTGACGGACATTCTATTATTTTGCTGGCCGACGGACGGCTGGTAAATCTGGGCTGTGCTACCGGCCATCCTTCGTTTGTAATGAGTAACTCTTTCACTAACCAGACCCTGGCACAGATCGAACTTTTTACTAATCAGTATGAAGTGGGGGTATACCGTCTTCCGAAACACCTGGATGAAGAGGTAGCCCGTTTGCATCTGGAAAAGATCGGGGTAAAACTTACTAAGCTTACACCCGAACAGGCTGCTTATATCGGAGTACCGGTAGAAGGCCCTTATAAAGCAGATCATTATCGTTATTAATCTATTATAAAAGCCAGAGCGGTAGAAGAGACTCTCTCTTCTTACCGCTCTCTTTTTTCCATACCGAATCAAATATGAAGTTAAAAAGCACTCTTCCCGATCTCATTGCCATACTGGCATTTGTGGTTATCTCTTTTCTTTATTTCGTTCCGGCTGTTTTTGAGGGACGTGTATTGGTGCAGCACGATGCGGTGGCCGGTCTTGGTGTGGGCCAGGAAGCAAAAGAGTATTATGAAAGGACAGGGGAGCGTACCCGTTGGACCAATGCTCTTTTCGGGGGTATGCCTACCTACCAGATCTCGCCCAGTTATGAGTCTACGGGTGCTTTGCAGATAGCGGAAAAGACCTACCATCTTTTTTTACCCACCTATGTGTGGTACCTGTTCATTATGTTGGTTGGATTCTATATCCTTGCCAGGGTCATGGGGATGTCAGTACCGCTCTCTTTCCTGGGAGGTGTTCTATGGGCTTTCTCTTCTTACTTCTTTATATTGATATCAGCCGGGCATATCTGGAAATTGGTAACACTGGCTTATATTCCTCCTACCATTGCGGGGATTATGCTGGTCTATAAGGGACGGTATCTGGCCGGAGCCCTTCTTACAGCTTTTTTCGGGGCCCTTCAGATCATGGCGAACCATATCCAGATGTCCTATTACTTTCTTTTTCCGATCCTTTTTCTGGTTATTGCCTGGGGAGTGGAATATTACCGGCAGAAAAATATGATCGGTTTCCTGAAGGCAACCGGGGTATTGATGGTGGCCGGATTGGTAAGTATTGCGATTAATTCCTCCAGTCTGTATCATACCTATCAATACACCAAAGAGACTATGCGGGGACAGAGTGAATTGGTCCATGAAGGAGTACGTTCAGTCAATCAATCTTCAGATGGACTGGACCGGGATTATATTACGCAGTGGAGTTATGGCATTGGCGAAACATTTACTTTATTGGTGCCCAATACAAAAGGAGGAGCATCGGTACCCCTTGCCGGCAATGAGAAGGCGATGGAAAAAGCCAATCCGATGTATAGGGGGATTTACAGTCAGCTGGGACAATACTGGGGCGATCAACCCGGAACTTCAGGGCCGGTATATGTCGGAGCGTTTGTACTCCTCCTCTTCTTTCTGGGAGCTTTTCTGGTAAAAGGGCCGCTAAAATGGGCACTGGTAGCCGGTACTATTTTCTCCATTCTCCTTTCCTGGGGAAAGAACTTTATGCCGCTTACGGACTTTTTTATTGATTATATTCCTATGTATAGTAAGTTCCGGGCCGTATCCTCTATTCTGGTTATTGCGGAATTTACGATTCCTTTACTGGCTATTCTGGGGCTGAAAGAGATCCTTCAGCAGCCGGAGATCCTTAAAAAGAATATGAAATACCTTTATATCAGTTTCGGGCTGACCGGAGGTATTGCGTTGCTTTTTGCATTGGCTCCCCAACTCTTTTTCTCAACCTATATTCCGGCTGCCGAATTGAATGCTTTACAGAGTGGAATTCCTCCGAAACAATTGGCACCTCTGCTGGAAAACCTGAAAGAGGTTCGGGTTGGTTTGTTTACGGCAGATGCCTGGAGAAGTTTCTTTATTATTGTACTCGGGACCGGACTTTTGATTGCTTTTTTATATGGGAAGCTCAAAGCGCTGTATATGATAATAGGAATTGTTCTTCTTTCTCTGGGAGATATGTGGGGAGTAAATAAACGATATCTGAATGACGGACAGTTTGTTCCTGAAACAAGGCGAGTTACTGCTTTCCAGAAGAGTACTGCCGATGAGTACATTCTGGAAGATCCGGCCCTTAGTTACCGGGTGCTGAATCTGGCTACCAATACATTTAATGAGAATAATACCTCTTACTGGCACAAAAGTGTAGGAGGGTATCATGCTGCAAAATTACGCCGCTATCAGGAGCTTATTGAATACCATATTTCTCCGGAGATACAGACTCTTTACCGGAGTGTGATGGAGGCACAGGGTGAGATGAGTGAAGTCGATCCTGCCGGTTTCCGGGTGATCAATATGCTTAATACAAAGTATGTGATCTTTCCGGGTGGGGTAGGGGCCCTCATTCCCGTAGAAAATCCGTATGCATACGGAAATGCCTGGTTTGTAGAGAATATCCGATATGTGGAGAATGCCAATCAGGAGATTGAAGGATTGGGTGATACCGATCTGCTTACTACAGCCATTGTGAATAAAGAGTTCTCTGGTGCATTGAAAGGTGTCACCTCATTAGCTAAAGATTCTGCTGCTACTATTGAGCTGGTAGAATATGAGCCCAATCGGTTGACTTACCGGTATAGTAGTGACCAGGATGCTGTACTGGTATTTTCTGAGATCTATTATCCGGGATGGAAAGCTACGGTAGATGGTGATCCGGTGGAGATCGGCAGGGCTGATTATGTACTTAGAGTCATTGCCGTACCTGCAGGAGAACATACCCTGGAAATGAGTTTCTATCCTACCTCTGTTCCGGTCACGGAAACTCTTGCTTATTGTGGATTGGCTCTTATCCTGCTTGGTGTTATTTGGTTGGTGATCAGGTATCGAAAGAATTTAGTTCTTCAAAAGAATGCGTAAGAATACGGGATTATCCGAAAACCGATTCGGATAATCCCGCTTGTTTTAGTTTCCGTAACCCACTACTTTTACGGTTTCCATTTGGTTAGGTCCTGATGGACTTTGTGTCTCTTCCGCCGCAGGATTATCGCTTCCCGGGGAGGTCAGAGAGAACTGGATAGGTAGTGTAAAGAATACGGCTACCTTTTCTCCTTTGTGTTCTCCGGGTATCCAGTCAGGCATTCCTTCTACTATACGGATCGCTTCCTGGTCTAATGCGGGAGATATCCCTCTTCTTATCTTAGGAGAAGTAATGCTGCCGTCGGCTTCTACAGTAAATTGTACTACCACCATTCCCTGATCTCCTGCTTGCTGGGCACTGGCCGGATACTTTATATTTCTACTTAGATAAGCTATCAGGGCTTGTGGCCCTCCCGGAAACTCAGGCAGCTTTTCAACCACCGTGAAAACTTCCCGTTGTGGTACAGAGTCATGGTTTATCACAATTTTTTGTTCCTCCGGTACAGGAGTTTCGGTGTTTTTAACTTCTGCTATTGCAGATAAATTGCTAACTTTGACTGCGGAAATCTCTTCCATGGTAGAAGAGAGTTCCGGACGGGCAAAAGCAGTGAGCGTGATCGCTGCTGCCGGAAGTACATACAGATACTTGAGCCGGGCCCACGGATTTGATCTTTCTTTTAACATCATAGTGATACGTTTTTTAAGTTTACTGTGATTAAAGCTGTTGGTCATAGAGTAGTGCCTTGTACCAGCAGCTTTTTTATAAGTAAAAGTTGATAAGTTCTTGCATCAATTCCTGCATTCAAAACCTCTTCGTCCGCTTCATATTCATGGATGTTTTGTAATTCCTGTTTCAGTAACCAGGCAGCAGGGTTAAACCATTGAAAGAAAATACACAGGTCAGCCACTATCAGATCCATTGAGTGTAACTTTTTCAGGTGTGCGGTTTCGTGAGTAATGATCTCTTTTCCGCATTCACAAAGATCTTTTTCTGACAGGATCAGGTAATGCAGCCAGCTGAAAGGAGAGATTTCCCGGTTATGTATGACCAGATGGAGTTTTCCTGTATGTATTCTTTTGCTCTTTTTTATAAGTAACAGCAGGCTGCCTATGGCCCAGAGATACCGGATAATAAAAAAGAGAAGACCAGTCAGGTAGATGAAGAATGTAAGAGATATCCACGGAAATGAAGTTTGTTCTTCAGGCAGGGTTAGAGGATCGTGTCCGGTGGGCAGATCAGTAGCCATCCAGAACTCTTCTAAGAGAACAATAACCGGATATCTTTCTGTTTTTGGATGCAGCGTAATTTTGCAAAGGGGTAATAACATCGATAATGTTAGTATCGCGAGTAAAGTGATCCGGTTAAACCGGTGAAAGGTCTCCCGGGTTAACAGTACCTTATAAAAGAGATAAAATATTACCAGTGAAAAAGCTGCTTTTACTATGTATATAAAGAAAATTCCCATATATTCCGGTTTTCAGATCCTGTAGGAGATCGATCCTTAGGATCTTGTTTGTTTCTTATGTGCTTTTTCTACTATATCTGCCAGCTCTTTTAATTCTTCCGGCGATAGATCTTCCTTTTGTACCAGTGTAGAGACTACGGAGAGGTAAGAATCATTAAAATATTTGTTGACTACCCCTTTAAGGCTTTGCCTCCCGAATTCTTCCCGGTCAATGATCGCAAAATACTGGTGGGTATTTCCATAGACCTTATGTGATAGGTATCCTTTCTCTTCCAGTGTACGTACAATGGTAGAGAGGGTATTGAAATGAGGTTTAGGATCTGCATAAAATCCTACTATCTCTTTAACGAACAGAGGGCCTTTCTCCCAGAAGAAACCCATTAGTTCTTCCTCTTTGGCTGTTAACTTTTTCATAATTGAATGAATTGGCTCTACAAATAAACTAAAAAAAATAGTTTGCAAACTAAAATTTATAGTTAATGTTTTGTAATTGCAAAGAAAGAGTGTACTTTCACAAGCACGCTCTCTGGATAAAAACACACTAATAACTATTGTATTAGGTATTTAAACTAATATGTTATTAATTAATAACCAGGATTTTGCCATGCAGCTTTCTGTGCATCAGAGAGGTTGGTCCCATCTTCGTTAAGCAAACCATCAATAAAGGATTGCGGGATAGGACGAAGTTCATGTTTTCCTGCTGTGATGTTGTCTGCTGCTTCCGGATTGAATGCTTTGGCACGTTTAATAAGTGTACCGGTACGGGAAAGATCTTCCCAGCGCATCCATTCACCCAGTGATTCACGGGTACGTTCGTTCAGGATAAAGTTGATAGCCATCTCTTTTTTATCTGAAACTCCAAGTTTGGAAATAACCTTCTGGTCTACTGCTGGCAGATTGTCAAACGACCAGTTGGTCAGGTCTGAAGCAGCAGTGGTTCTTTCCAGATTCGGATTGGAAAGGTAATAAGTGTTCTTAGGAATGTTAGACCACTGGTTCATCTCTATATAGTTAGCGCTATAGGTACTTCCCTCTGCATCCAGTACATTCATAGTTGAGTTAGTGGTCGTGTTTGCAGTAGCAAAATAGTCATCCGAACTTACATAGTTATCGCGTTCTTCACCTTCTTTCCATTGTCCGCGTCTACGTACTACATCGATATCTGCTTTTGCATTGTCATACTGATCCAGGCGTACATAACATTCGGCGCGTACCAGATAGGTCTCGGCCAGGCGTGCCATGGTTACATCCCGGTGGGCATCCTGACTTTCACCGGTACGTGAACAGTCGTCGGTCTTATTGATACCGGCAAAGAAGTTTGACCTATCGCTTGCTGTGGTACCGAAAGTATTCCCTACATATTTTCCGTTCTGGTAAAGAACCAGAGATGTGGGTGCCCATTTACCTCCCAGGCCAAGCTTATTATCTTTGTCATACCAGTCGGGATTCATTCCTGCATTTCCAAAAGTAAAATCATCATACGTATGGTCATCTTCTGTGTTGAGGATCATTACACAAGAGGGATCACCCAATCCTACGCCTTTTTCCCGGGCGGCTTCTGTATTTACTATGTTGTTGATTCCATAGATGGTACGGAAAGTCTTCCACATACGGGCATCGTTTACATGATCAAATATAGAGTATGTATATTCTGTGGGGCGGCAACGCTGGAACTCCATACCTGCGATAAATTGTCCGCGCTGGGTCCATTGTCCGGTAACTGTCCGGTATTGAGGATGAAAATAACTGAAGGTTCTGTTGCCAAAGCGTCCTGAACTGGCTGAGTTCCCGTTGTGGCCTGCAGCCATTAATATTTCATTGGACAGTTCAATGTCGCAGTCAATTCCCGACCAATTTGCATAGAGATTGCTGTAATCGTCTACCAGGGCACCACGGGCATTAATAGCGTAAGTACACATCTCAACAGCTTCTTTCAGGTCGGCTTCTATGTAAGCACTGTTCCAGGAAGAGCAGCGCTCCGAAGCACGGAATAAAAGGGCTTTAGCCAGGAAGTGCGCAGCGGTAGCTTTGGTCCAGGTAATTCCTTTGCCATAAGTAAATACTTCTCCTTCGAAAAGATTATATGCATTGCGAAGGTCTGAAATAACCTGTTCCCAACACTCCTCTTCCGTAGAACGGTCGAAGTTACGGATCACTCCCTGTGCAGGGGTTGTCTGGAGAACCACTCCTCCATATTGGGCAGTAAGCCGGTAGTAATTATAGCCACGCAGGAAGTAAGCGTGTGCCAGACAACGGTTGCGTACCTGTTCATCGGTCAGGATATCTGCTTTGGCAATAATGGTGTTACAGGAGGCAATACCGTAGTACATTTCGTCCCATAAACCTGATACAGGAGGACAGTTGCCATTGGGTGCTCCTAAGGCTGTGGTATAGTCCACAGGATTGAGAGCAGCTTCGTAGGTATTCCAGATACGGGAAGTCTCATCCCCTCCCATGGTGAATTCATCTGTTCCGTATAGAGTAATTCCATAGGCCCATTCATACCCAAAATGCCAACGGATGTTTCCATACAGAGAGATAGCGAGTGCTTCCAGTCCTTCTTCAGTATCAAAATAGCTTTTTGAATATTGTTTCTTTAATTTTTCTTCCAGAAAGATTTCGCCACAGGAGCTAAACAGGGTACCGAAAATGATACACATGCCAAGACCTATATTTTTTATCTTATTCATATTCTTTGATTATTAAATAAATTCATAATTCTTTTATCAGAACCCTATTTCCAGACCGAATACAAAGCTACGGTTGAAATAAGTGGCATTGGTGTCCAGGTCATACCAGCTGATCGATTGATAGATGCTACCCGGATTTACAGCCTGTGCATATACCTTCAGGTCATTAAGTCCTATTTTGCTACATAACTTTTTGTCAAAGTTATATCCTAAGGAGATGTTACGTATTTTTACAAACGAGGCTTTACGATAACCCAGCAAGCTGGAGAAACTATCGGCTCCTGAAGTGGAATAGATCGGTTTCTGGAACTCTGCATTCGGATTGTCGGGCGTCCAGTAATCTGTTTTTTTATTGATATTATCGTAACCTCCCAGCCCGTTGCCAAGGCCATCTACCATATAACCCAGGCGGCTGTAAATTGTCATACCCAGGTCTATGTTCTTCCAGGAGAAGGTATTGGTCCAGCCCAGGGTCCACCGGGGATTTTTGTTACCCAGGATCACGCGGTCTTCAGCATTAATTGTGTAATCACCATTCTGGTCAACCGGACGTACCATACCTGGTTCAAAACTGTGACCATTCTCGTTGAATTTAGCCATTTCAGCCAGATCTTCGGGTGTATCCTGCCACAGACCTGCATTGTCATATCCGTAATATACTCCCAGGGATTCCCCGATAAACCAGCTGTTGTCAACCATGTCGTTCTTACCGTAGGCAAGTTCTACAATTTCATCTTTCTGATAAGCTGCATTCAGGTTTGATTCCCAGATAAAGCCCGTTTGAGTCTGTACGGGGATAAGATTCAGTGTAAGTTCAACCCCGTGATTCTTGGTTTTTCCCACATTGGCATAGGTTGCGTTAAAACCGGTCAGGGTAGGAATGGTCATGGCCATTAACAGGTCACTGGTACGTGACATATAAGCATCGATACTACCACTGATACGGTGACCCAGCAGGCCGAAGTCAATACCCCAGTTATACTGAGCTGTTTTTTCCCATCCCAGGGATTCATTAGCCAGGGTTTTACCGTCACTTGACATATTCACATAGTAGGGTTCGTTGAAGGTATAACCGAGCTGGTCACTCATCCCGTTAAAAGGAAGCAAAATAGCCGTGATATCTCCTTTAGTGGTATAGGGGCTCACTGCTGCATTCCCTGTAATACCAAAGCCAAAACGAAGTTTCAGATTATCCAGCCAGGAAACTTCTGAAAGAAAGTCTTCCTGATCCATACGCCATGCTACAGAAGCAGAGGGGAAAAAGTCCCATTTGTGACCCGGAGCCAGCTGCGAAGCACCGTCCCAACGACCGGTCACTGTGGCTAAATAACGTTCGTTAAACCCGTAATTCAGGCGTACCATATAAGAGGCCAGCTGGCGTTCGGTAAGTCCCGAACTTATTGCTACATTGTTGGAAGCTTCAGTCGGGCTGGTATTTGCATTGCTAAAGGCGTGCCACAGGTAGTCAGGCCGTGGAATGTTTTCAGCTTCCATGGCACTCTCTTCCGTATTCCAGGCCGATGCCGTCTGAAGCAGCGTGGCACTGACTCTGTGTTTTTCCGCAAAACTACGATCGAAGGTGATCATATTATCCAGTGTCCAGGAGTAGTCACGGCGGTTTTTCAGGCGTGCCCAGCTGGGTGCACCGGCACGGTTGGCCGAAGAGCTATCTACGTAAGCACCTTCACGCCAGTGACGGAAGTCAGGACCAAACATAATCTTATAATGGATCCCTTTGAGAGGATTCCATATTTCGCCCATATTAAGGGTGGCAGCAAAGTTACCCAGCACACGGGCAGTCTGGCGTCTTTGAGTAGATTTCTCTGTTTCTCCTACCACTGTATAATTAAGATAGGCTCCCGGCTGGAGGATAATTTCACCGTTATCGTCGTAAGGAACAGCATATCTGTGGATCGCTTTAGCGGCTCCGTAAATAGCATCAGGAACTGAACTTGCTCTTCCCTTCAAAGTAGACATACCGTAGTCATCGTCACTCCAGGTAGCATTCAGCGAGGCGTTGAATGTAAACCACTTAACCGGAGTGATATTTACACTAAGCTTACCGGTATAACGTTCATACCATTGTCCTACTTGTGTTCCTTCGTTCTTCAGGTACCCGAATGAACCGTAAGCATTCATTTTATCCGTTCCTCCACTGGCACTTATAGTGTGTTCGTGAGAAACACCTGTCTGTAGTACAAAATCGGCCCAGTCTGTATTAACTACCTGTGAACCATTCCATGTTCCACCGGCCCAGCCTCGCATCACATTGGCCAGTGCATAAGGATCTCCTCCGAAAAGCTGCTCATCGTTTTCCGGTGTAGGAGAGTTAGGATGCGCATATTTTTCTGAATCTGAGTTGTAGGCCGCCCAACGCCGGTAAGTGATATAATCCGAAGCATCCATAGCCGGGTTTTTATCAACCAGGTTGGTGATGGATACCGTACCGGCATAGTTCAGAGAGAATTTACCCTCTTTACCCTGTTTCGTGGTCACAATAATTACCCCGTTGGCACCGCGTGATCCGTAAATTGCAGTGGCGGAGGCATCTTTCAGGATATCGATAGATTCGATATCACGCGGATTGATGGTCTCAATAGAGGATTCTGACATAATAGGTACACCATCTACTACATAGAGAGGAGAGTTGGTTGCCGAAAGTGAGCGAACCCCACGGATGCGAACATCCCCCAGTGATCCCGGGCGTTCGTTAGAGGTAATATCCACCCCTGCTGCTTTTCCTTGTAAAGCCTCAAACGCATTGTTTACCGGGCGGGCCGTCAGTTCTTTAGCACCCACACTCACTAATGCTCCCGTTACATCACTCTTTTTCTGAACACCGTAACCCACTACTACCACCTCATCCAATGCCTGTGCATCTTCTTTGAGACGGATAGATAGATGTGTTTTACCGGATACAGCTACGTCCTGTGTAATATAACCTAAAAAACTTACCTGAAGCGTTGCATTATCAGCAACATTCGAGAGAGAGAAATTACCGTCTATATCGGTAATTGTTCCGTTTGTGGTACCTTTCACCAAAATATTGGCTCCGATAATGGCTTCGTTCGCATCGTCTACCACAGTCCCCGATACTGTTTTGGTCTGTGCCAATACGTTTACGCCTGCCGCTGATAACAGAGCAATAAGAAATAACCTGGGGAGATACCCCATGCTGATTGACAGCTGTTTTCTACC
>JAJQBG010000204.1 GCA_021203405.1 Bacteroides sp. | reverse complement strand
ATCCGGAGGTATGCAGGTACACCGGGGTAGATAAACAGAATCGGGCAGAAACTTCCGTAACCAGGGATTTATTTCCCTGATAACAGTGGCGGGCAGGCCCGGGTTATTTTTTCCTACCACAAATATGGTAGATCTTTCATCTGTTTGTGGTATATAAAATGGCATATCAAAGGGATTATGTGGGAGGAGGATATTGCGTTACTTTGCCGGTGCAAACAGTGATAAAAAAATGGGTGTCCTGCGACTACTCATTCAAATTTGGTATTATTAATAAAATAGCTGAGAATATGGCGAAAATTACAGTGAACGGACAGCTACAGGAGATAGAGAAACCTCTTTCTATAGCCGAACTGATCCGTCTGAACAATGTACTCCAACCGGATATGGTGTCTGTACAGTATAATGGAGAATTTGTAGACCGTGAGGCGTATCCTACGGTAGTACTCAGTGAGGGAGACGAAATTGATTTTCTCTACTTTATGGGAGGAGGTGCAGATGTTTGATTATTCGGAAGAACAGATTGAACGCTATAGCCGCCACATCCTGCTTCAGGAAGTAGGCG
The DNA here is from genome assembly GCA_021203405.1 of Bacteroides sp. Classification (GTDB taxonomy): domain Bacteria; phylum Bacteroidota; class Bacteroidia; order Bacteroidales; family Bacteroidaceae; genus Bacteroides. The sequence goes on along the minus strand of JAJQBG010000204.1, from coordinate 13,334 downwards.
TGGAGGGGCAGGAGAAGATTTCTTCCGGGAAGGTGCTGGTGATCGGTGCCGGTGGCCTGGGTGCTCCCGTTGCGCTCTACCTGGCTGCTGCCGGTGTGGGTACCATCGCCTGGTAGATGGCGATGTGGTAGACCTTTCCAACCTTCAACGCCAGGTAATTCACTTTACGGAAGATGTAGGCAGGGCGAAAGTGCTTTCGGCCAGGGAAAAGATCAACCGGATCAATCCGGATGTAAAGGTTAATATCCACCAGGAGTTTTTTATGGCACATAATGCGGCGGAGATCATCCGCGACTATGATTTCATTGTAGATGGTACGGATAATTTCCCGGTGAAGTTTTTGATCAATGATGCGTGTGTACTGGAAAAGAAGCCTTTCTCCCACGGGGGAATTCTCCGCTTCCAGGGGCAGACCCTTACCTATGTTCCGGGACATGCCTGTTACCGGTGCCTGTTCCAGGCTCCGCCTCCACCCAACGCGGTTCCTACCTGTTCGCAGGCCGGGGTACTGGGTGCCATTGCCGGAATGCTGGGTACTATACAAGCGGCTGAGGTGTTGAAATACCTGACCGGTGTAGGGGAACTGCTTACTGATAAACTCCTTACATTCGATGCCCGTAGTATGGATTTCCGTAAGATCACCACCAGACGCACGGCTGCCTGCCCCGTATGTGGGGAGCATCCTACGGTAACGGAACTGGTTGATTACGAACAGGCAGTTTGCGAATTGAAACATTCCTGAAGCCTAACAGATATGGGACTTACAATCAGAGGAACAGTGGTTGCGGAAATGATCCGGCAGGCCACTGCAGAACTACCGAATGAAAGTTGCGGATATTTGTTGGGAAAGGAAGAACTTGTAACGGAAAACTATAAAATGACCAATAGGGATGCGAGCCCGGAACACTTCTCGTTTGATCCGAAAGAGCAGTTTGCAGCTATCCGGTATGCACGTAGTAATCGTTTACAGGTAATTGCCAACTGGCACAGCCACCCGGAAACTCCTTCCCGTCCTTCGGCCGAGGATATCCGTTTGGCGTACGATCCTGGCATTCTCTATTTTATCCTTTCCCTGGCTGCGGAAGAGCCTGTTTTAAAGGCGTTCCGCATCCGGGAAGGAAATTCAGAGGAGGTGGAGCTGGAAATTATAAAATAAGTTGAATATGAGAGATACATTTGATACCATTCAGCGCAATGTGGACCTGCTTACCCATCCGGTTGTTCCGGAGTATGGTTATGTTCCGCATCATTCCCGCTTGTTGCCTGATCTGGAAGCTGTAAAGGAGAGTATGGAATTGCTGAAAGGTATTCTTTTTCCGGGCTTTCTGGGAGAGACCGGCAGTAATCCCAATACACAGACCTATCATATCGGTACCGGGCTCGAACGGCTCTACGGACTTCTCCGGGAACAGATAGAGCGGTGCAGCGAATTCTTTGAAGGAGGTGTATTACCGGAGAGCGCCGGTAACCTGGCTCTGGCCTTTATTGACCGGTTGCCGGAGATCAAGCGGCTTCTTTGTACCGATGTAAAAGCTATTTTTGAAGGAGATGCCACAGCGAAGTTTTACGAGGAGGTTATTTACTGTTATCCGGCCGTACTGGCTATGGTGCATTACCGGGTGGCACACACCCTGTTGAAACTGGGAATACCGGTGATCCCGCGTATTATTACTGAGCTGGCCCATTCGGCTACCGGCATCGATATTCATCCTGCTGCCCGGATTGATGAGTATTTCAGTATTGGTCATGGTACCGGAGTAGTGATCGGGGAGACCTGTATCATTGGTAAGCACGTACGGCTCTATCAGGGGGTAACGCTGGGGGCCCGTAATAATATGTTGGATGAGTATGCGGTTTCCCTGGATGAGCCTCGTCATCCTGTATTGGAAGATCATGTGATCATCTACTCAAATACAACGATACTGGGCCGGGTAACCATCGGGCACCATACCATTATCGGAGGGAATATCTGGCAAACAACTTCGGTAGCTCCTTATTCGAGGGTTACCCAGCAGAAGTCTGTGGAGACTACTTTTACGGATGGTTCGGGGATTTAAAAAATAGGGCAGGAGCGGTTTCACAGCCGCTCTGTGCAGAGGCTTCTCCCGTTGCTTTTTGCTCCGGAAGCGTTCTTTGACATGGTTGTTTACTTTATACATCTACCGGAACCATTAAATAATTTAAGGTTTTGGTCAGAAACCTGCTAAAAGAAGTTATAAAGGCAACTATAGATGTAAAAAAAAGAATATTGTTCCTATTTTTGCCGTTTGGAAAAACAGGTTAAAGGAACTCTATATGGAACACAAATATCTACAGTGTGCTGTAGAAGCGGCTTTGGAGGCAGGCAGACAAATTCTGACTATTTATAACGATCCCGGTGCTGATTTTGGTATTGAGAAAAAGGCTGATCATTCACCTTTGACTCTTGCTGATAAGAAATCGCATGAAACCATTCTTTCTTTTCTTAGCCGTACACCCTATCCGGTGCTCAGCGAGGAGGGACGGAATATTCCTTACGCAGAACGGAAGGAGTGGCCCCTGCTCTGGATCGTGGATCCGCTGGATGGCACCAAAGAGTTTATTAAACGCAACGGAGAGTTTACAGTCAATATTGCTTTGGTAAAAGAGGGTGTGCCGGTGATGGGAGTGATCTATATTCCTGTACAGAAGCAACTCTATTTTGCTGCGGAGGGACTGGGTGCCTGGCGGGTAACGGATATTACGGAATTTGCCGGTTCTTTGGAAGAACTAATGGCGACAGCCCGGAAACTGCCCGTAGAAACCGACAGAGAAAGGTTTGTTGTTGTGGCTTCCCGCTCACACCTGAGTCCGGAAACGGCAACTTATATAGAAGATATCCGCAAACAGCATGCTTCCGTAGAACTTATTTCCGTAGGGAGTTCACTGAAAATATGCCGGGTAGCAGAGGGAGAAGCAGACCTTTATCCCCGTTTTGCCCCCACAATGGAGTGGGATACGGCAGCCGGACATGCCATTGCGTGTGCTGCCGGATATGAAATGTACCGGGCCGAAGATGGAGAACCTTTGTGTTACAACAAAGAAGAACTGCTCAATCCCTGGTTCATTGTAAAGAAGAAGAGATAAACCGATAAAAACTGCATATATGACATTTGAGATTATCTTCGTGCTTCTGGCATTGGCGGGGATGGTTGCGGCATTAGTCTTTGACCTGATGCGTCCGGGCATGATCCTTTTCACCGTGGTGATGATCTTTATGTGCGCCAGGATTCTCTCTCCCAGAGAGATGCTCGAGGGATTCAGTAATAAAGGAATGATCACGGTAGCGATGTTTTTTTTAGTGAGCGAAGGGATCCGTCAGTCGGGAGCTTTGGGGCAGCTGATCAAAAAGCTGCTTCCGCAGGGAAAGACTACGGTACGCAAAGCCCAGGTACGGATGCTTCCTTCCATTGCTTTTGTCTCTGCCTTTCTCAATAATACACCGGTGGTGGTTATATTTGCTCCTATCATTAAAAGATGGGCGCAGTCGGTGAATCTTCCCTATACCAAGTTCCTCATTCCCCTCTCTTTTGTGACCATCCTGGGAGGTATCTGTACCCTGATCGGTACTTCTACCAACTTAGTAGTACACGGTATGATCCTGGACGCCGGTTACCGGGGATTGACCATGTTTGAATTGGGAAAAGTGGGGATCTTTATTGCCCTGGCAGGGATGGTCTACCTTTTCTTTTTCTCCAACCGTCTTCTTCCCGATGTGCGTACAAGCCGTGGAGAAGAGGAGGAAGAGGCAGAAGAAGAGAGCACTCCGCAACTGCACCGGGTAGAGGCTATCCTGGGTTCCCGTTTTCCGGGTATCAATAAAACCCTCGGAGCGTTTAATTTTAAGCGTCACTATGGGGCAGAGGTAAAAGAGATAAAACGAAAAGGGCAGATCTTTACAGAGAATCTGGATAAAATTACCTTGCACGAAGGTGATACCCTGGTATTGATGGCCGATGATACCTTTATTCCTACCTGGGGCGAATCCAGTGTCTTTGTAGTGTTGGCCAACGGAACGGAGGAAGAGAAGAGTAAAATAGGGGCCCATAAACGTTGGTTCGCCCTGGTCCTGATGGTCCTTATGATCACCGGAGCCACCGTAGGAGAACTTCCCTTTATGCAGAAACTGGTACCGGGTATTAAACTGGATATGTTCTTCTTTGTCTCTATTACGACAGTAATTATGGCATGGACTAAAATATTTCCACCCTGGAAATATACCAAATATATATCCTGGGATATTCTTATTACCATTGCCTGTGCCTTTGCCATCAGTAAAGCGATGGTAAATTCCGGCTTTGCCGACTATATAGCTGCAGAGATCATTACTATGAGCGACCGCTATGGCCCCCACGTATTGCTGGCGATCATTTTTATAATTACCAATGTATTTACAGAGATTATTACCAACAATGCAGCGGCTGCGCTTGCCTTTCCGCTCTCTCTTTCGATAGCCCAGCAGCTGGGAGTAGACCCGATGCCCTTTTTCGTTACAGTATGTATCGCCGCCTCTTCCAGTTTCTCCACACCGATCGGTTACCAGACCAATCTGATTGTGCAGGGTTTTGGTAACTATAAGTTTACGGATTTTGTAAAGATCGGACTGCCTCTTAATATCCTGGCATTCCTGATCTCCATCTTCCTGATCCCGCTTATCTGGCCTTTCAATTAAAGTAAGTATGAAGAAAGTAGACAACCTGAAACAAAGAAATATATATCCGGTTTTCGGCCGTATGCTTACCCGGGCCGATAAGGAGATCCTGCTCAAACAACGCAGTGTGATGATCTGGTTTACCGGGCTTTCCGGCTCCGGAAAAAGTACCATTGCCATTGCGCTGGAGAGGGAACTCCACAAAAGAGGATTGCTTTGCAAGATACTGGACGGAGATAACATCCGTAGTGGTATTAATAACAACCTCGGATTCTCCGAAGAGGACCGGGTGGAGAATATCCGCCGTATTGCAGAGGTATCCCGGCTCTTCCTGGATAGCGGGGTTATTACCATCGCTGCCTTTATCAGCCCCAACAGCAGTATGCGGGAGATGGCGGCAGAGATTATCGGTAAAGAGGACTTTTTCGAGATCCATGTAAGCACTCCTATCGAGGAGTGTGAGCGCAGGGATGTAAAAGGACTCTATGCCAAGGCCAGAAGAGGAGAGATCAAAGACTTTACAGGAGTCTCTTCACCCTTTGAAGCACCGGAGAACCCGGCTTTATCACTCGATACTTCCCGGTTGACCCTGGAAGAATCGGTGAATCAATTACTGGAACTGATACTGCCCCGTATTGAGGTCGGAGGGTATTATTTCAATTATAACATTTAGGAAACAAACGAACAGAATATGTCAGCAGATTATAAGTTAAGTCATCTGAAGGAGCTCGAAGCAGAAGCGATCCACATTATCCGTGAGGTAGCTGCTGAGTTTGAGAATCCGGTTATGCTTTACAGTATAGGTAAAGACTCATCCGTAATGGTGCGTCTGGCCGAAAAAGCATTTGCACCCGGGAAAGTACCTTTTCCCCTGATGCATATCGATTCAAAGTGGAAATTCAAAGAGATGATCGATTTCCGGGACGCCTATGCCAGGGAGCATGGATGGAACCTGATCGTTGAGAGTAACGAGGAGGCTTTCAGGTCGGGAGTAGGTCCTTTTACCCACGGTAGCAAAGTGCATACCGACCTGATGAAGACCCAGGCCCTGCTTGCTGCCCTGGATAAGCACAAATTTGATGCAGCTTTCGGTGGTGCCCGCCGCGACGAAGAGAAGAGCCGTGCCAAAGAGCGCATTTTCTCGTTCCGGGACCGATTCCACCAGTGGGATCCGAAAAACCAGCGTCCGGAACTCTGGGATATCTATAATGCCAAAGTACACAAGGGAGAGAGTATCCGTGTTTTCCCCCTGAGTAACTGGACAGAGCTGAATATCTGGCAATACATCCGGTTGGAAAAAATTCCTATCGTACCGCTCTATTATGCCAAAGAGCGTCCTATTGTGGAACTGGATGGTAACCTGATCATGGCAGACGACGACCGCATGCCCGAAGAGCTCAGAGCACAGGCCAAGCCGATGATGGTGCGTTTCCGTACCCTGGGATGCTATCCCCTTACCGGTGCGGTAAAGAGTGAGGCTGATACCATTGAGAAGATCGTCGAAGAGATGATGACCACTACCAAAAGTGAGCGTACTACCCGTGTGATAGACTTTGACCAGGAGGGTAGTATGGAACAGAAAAAACGGGAAGGCTATTTTTAACGCCTTCTACGGAAAAGGATTAACCCATAAAGATGACTGGAAATGGAAACTAATAACAGAGATAAATTATCCATAGAGGAATTTCTTGATAAGGACGAAAAGAAAGATTTGCTTCGCTTCCTGACCGCAGGTTCGGTAGACGATGGAAAATCTACCCTGATCGGCCGCCTGCTGTTTGACAGTAAGAAAATATACGAAGACCAGCTGGACGCACTTGAACGTGACAGCAAACGAATAGGGAATGCCGGAGAGAACCATATTGATTATGCCCTGCTGCTGGACGGACTTAAAGCCGAAAGAGAACAAGGTATTACCATTGATGTGGCTTACCGTTACTTCTCTACCAACAATCGTAAATTTATCATTGCCGATACTCCGGGGCACGAGCAATACACCCGTAACATGGTTACCGGCGGCTCTACCGCCAACCTGGCTATCATTCTGGTAGATGCCCGTACAGGGGTTATTACCCAGACACGCCGTCATACCTTCCTGGTTTCGCTGCTGGGGATCAAACATGTGGTGCTGGCTGTCAATAAGATGGACCTGGCAGGGTACGATAAAGCTGTTTTTGATAAGATCGTAAGCGATTATAAAGCTTTTATTGAACCTTTTCATATACCCGATGTACAATATATTCCTCTTTCCGCCCTGGAAGGAGACAATGTAGTAGACAGATCACAGCGGACACCATGGTACAAAGGTCCTGCCCTGCTGGAATATTTGGAAACTGTACCCATCGATAAAGACCATAACTTTGATGATTTCCGTTTTCCGGTACAGTATGTACTCCGCCCCAACCTTGATTTTCGTGGTTTTTGCGGTAAGGTAGCTTCCGGAGTGGTACGGGTAGGAGATGAAGTGATGGCGCTTCCCAGCGGAAAGACATCCCGTGTAAAGAGTATTGTAACCTACGACGGAGAACTCAATGAGGCCTTCCCGCCCCAATCTGTTACCCTTACCCTGGAAGATGAAATTGATGTATCCCGCGGAGAGATGCTGGTACATCCGGATAATGTACCGGTAGTAGAACGTACCTTTGAAGCCATGTTTGTCTGGATGGACGAACAGCCGATGGATTTCCGCAAGCAGTTCTTTATCAAGCATACTACCAACCTGAGCCGTGCTCGTGTGGATGCCATCCGCTATAAAGTAGATGTCAACACCATGAAGCAACTCTCGGTAGATAACGGATTGCTCTTCGAAGAAACGCTCCCCATGAAGCTCAATGAGATCGGCCGGGTAGTTTTTACTACCAATAAACCCCTCTTCTTTGACTCTTACACCAAGAATAAAGAAGCAGGTGCCTTTATCCTGATCGACCCTATTACCAACAATACATCCGGAGTCGGTATGATCATCGGGGCCTTTGACCAGTCAGAATCGCTTCTGTATACCCAGGAGGTAGCGGTAGACCTGGAAAGCCTGGGCATCGGTAAAGAGCACTATGAAGCTATTCAGCGCGTAGTAAAAGAGCTCGAAAAACAGGGACTCTTTATCAGACTACAGAAATAAGGAATAAATACGATATGGGATTACTCGAATTTAATAAACTACCGATCAATACATTGGTTGGAGCTGACTGGAAGACCTTTAATGAGATAACCCGGGGACGGGAAATGGACGAGGGGTATAAGAGAAAATATTATCTGACCAAAGCAGTCTGCCGGATCCTTTCGGTGCTGAAGCCCCTGCAGGACAGCCGTTACCGGAAGCTCCTTGCCGATAAGCCGATGGAGAACGATCCGGTATTTATCCTGGGCCACTGGCGCAGCGGAACTACTTTTGTACACAATGTCTTTTCGTGTGATGATCACTTTGGGTACAACACCACTTACCAGACAGTGTTCCCTCATCTGATGATGTGGGGACAGCCCTTCTTTAAAAAGAACATAAGTTGGCTGATGCCCGATAAACGTCCTACCGATAATATGGAACTGGCAGTAGACCTGCCCCAGGAGGAAGAGTTCGCCCTGGCCAATATGATGGCCTATACCTACTACAACTTCTGGTTTCTGCCCCGCTCACAGCGGGAGTATGCAGATAAATATCTGCTGTTTGACGACATCTCCGACCAGGAGCTTAAAACCTTTGAAGAGGTATTTATCAAGCTGATCAAGATCTCCCTCTGGAATACGAAGGGCACCCAGTTCCTCAGCAAGAACCCTCCCCATACAGGCCGGGTAAAAGAGCTGGTAAAAATGTTCCCGAATGCGAAGTTTATCTACCTGATGCGTAATCCCTATACGGTATTTGAATCTACCCGTAGCTTCTTTACCAATACTATACAACCGCTCAAACTACAGGATATCAGTGCAGCAGAGATGGAAGAGAATATCCTTTCCATCTACGCCAAACTTTATCATAAGTATGAGGCCGACAAAAGCCTGATCCCTGCCGGTAACCTGCTTGAAGTGAAATTTGAAGATTTTGAAGCGGACGCCCTGGGAATGACGGAACATATTTATAAAACACTGGATATTCCCGGTTATTCCGCTGCACAGCCTGCTATTGAGAAGTATGTAGGAGGAAAGAAAGGGTATAAAAAGAATAAGTATAAATACGATGACCGTACGGTAAAACTGGTAGAAGAGAACTGGAAGTTTGCCCTGGACGACTGGGGGTACCGGCTGGACTAACATATTTTGTGTTACCGCCGGCTTCACAGCCGGTGGTTTCCTATAGGGGGCTTCATAGCCCCCTGCATGGTATAAGAAGAGCCGGGAAACTTCCCTGTGAAAATAAAATGAATTGATAACAATCAGATATGAAGATTAAGAGCTGCATTTTGATAAGTATGGTCTCCCTGGCAATAGGGGCACAGGAACGTGAAGAGTTTATCTCTTTCGGGAATATGGATCAGTGGATAACCCGTGAGATCAAGGAGTCGGGAGTTATCGGCGGAGCCGTAAAGCAGGTTTTTGAAATTGGTCCGGTAGAAACTATTACAGGTGCGGAACCCTATTTCAACAAAGGCGGTTCTCCCTGGGCTACCTCCAATGTACTGGCTAAAGTAGCCGGTGTGGTAAAAACCAATACTTCCGTATTTCCCGAAGAAAGAAGCGGAGGATATTGTGCCCGTTTAGAAAGCCGGATGGAGAGTGTAAAAGTACTCGGGCTGGTGGATATTACCGTGTTGGCAGCCGGTTCTATCTTTACCGGGACCATGCTGGAACCTATCAAGGGAACAAAAAACCCCCAGAAAATGTTAAATTCAGGTATTCCTTTTACACAAAAGCCGGAGGCAGTACGTTTTGATTATAAAACAAAGATTGCTGAGCGGGAAAAAAGAATACGGGCTACCGGTTTCAGTAAAATAACCGATGTGGAGGGAAAAGATTATCCCGAAGTAATACTTCTGCTCCATAAACGGTGGGAGGATGAAAAAGGAAATCTCTATGCCAAACGCGTGGGAACGATGGTGGTCCGGTTTAAAAAGGATGTGAATGAATGGCAAAAGGATGCAACCTACACGATCCTTTATGGAGATATTACCGGACATCCGGAGTATGATGCGGAGCTGATGGCTTTGCAGCGGGAAGAGCGGTATGCCCTTAACAGCAAGGGAAATTGTGTACCGGTTCTGGAAACAGGATGGGGAGAAGAGGAAGACATACCCACACACCTCTTCCTGCAGTTTGCTTCCAGTTACGGAGGAGCTTATATCGGATCGCCCGGTAATACCTTGTGGATCGACAATGTACGCCTGGTTTACTGATTTGTGTTCCTTGAAAATAAGTTGTAACTTTGCATAAGGAATGGGAAGGATAGTAGCATTGGATTATGGCAGAAAGCGGACGGGGATTGCAGTGACGGACCCGTTGCAGATCATTGCGAACGGTCTTACCACCGTAGCCAGCCATGAGGTGATCGATTTTCTCTCTTCGTACGTGTCTCAGGAAAAGGTAGATCTGTTTGTGGTGGGATTGCCCCGGCAAATGAACAACGAGCCTTCGGAGAGTATGAAATATATCACTCCTTTTGTGAATACGCTTAAAAAGAGAATACCTCACATTCCTGTAGAGTTTGCAGACGAACGTTTTACTTCCGTGCTTGCCCAGCGTGCTATACTGGCGGGAGGAGTCAAGAAAAAAGATCGTCAGAATAAAGCCCTGGTGGATGAAGTAAGTGCTACCATTATTTTGCAATCTTATTTAGAGAGTAAACGTTTCTGATTTATTAATTTAGTAACAGCTTATAGAATGATTTTACCAATTTATGCATACGGTCAACCTGTGTTAAGGCAGGAAGCGAAAGATATTACGCCTGATTATCCGAACCTGAAAGAACTTATTCAGAATATGTTCGAGACGATGTATAACGCAGATGGAGTAGGATTGGCTGCGCCTCAGATAGGACTTCCTATCCGGTTGGTGGTGATCACACTGGATGTACTTTCGGAGGAAAAACCTGAGTTTAAGGATTTCAACAAGGTGTATATCAATCCTCATATCCTCGAAACGGATGGAGAAGAGATATCTATGGAGGAGGGGTGCCTGAGCTTGCCGGGTATTCATGAGAGTGTAAAACGGAAAGACCGTATCCGGGTGAAGTATATGGATGAAGAGTTTAACGAGTACGAGGAGGTGGTGGAAGGTTATCTGGCCCGTGTGATGCAACACGAATTCGACCACCTGGACGGAAAGATGTTTATTGACCATATTTCTCCCCTGAGGAAACAGATGGTCAAGGGAAAACTCAATGCACTTTTACAGGGAAAGGCCCGTGCCGGGTATCGTATGAAATGTGTAAAGTGATAATAAAATAGATTCTTCCGCGTATGAAAACGGGTACCACACCTCTGTGATACCCGTTCCTTATTTTGTACTACCAGCCGGGGTTTTGTAATAAAGCAGGGTTCAATCGCATCTGCTCCCGGGGAATAGGAGAGAGATAGTCCCGCTGACTAAAGAGCAGGTTCCCTCTCTGGGTGGCAATAGAGCGTCCGTAGTCGGGATCGGTAGGGCCGTCTCCTTCGTAAACACCGTATAGCAACGGATATTTTTCCGGGTAATAGGCTGGTTCTCCGAAGTAAGTAGCATCATTGGCGGTGGCTGTTATATAGGCCGTATTATAAACACGGCGTCCCAGCTTTTGTCCGGTCAGGTTGATATGGGCGATCCCCCAGCGTTTCAGGTCGTCTAAGCGAAAGCCTTCCCCGAAGAGTTCGCAGGCCCGTTCACGGCGGATCTCATCCAGCATATTCATTTTCCTGCATACGGTTCTGTTCTGTTCGTGATCCCACCAGCTAGCATCCCATACGTTGGCGATCAGGGCATTGGTAAGGGGGGGCCACTCCTGCACGGGCACGGTTCTTATTGATGGAGAAGTCCAGGTCCGTATCGGATATCTGTCCGCCGTTCAGTTCGCAGGCAGCTTCTGCATAGATCAGGTGTACTTCTGCCAGGCGGATAAGCGGATAATCGGCTGACTCTGTTTCGCTGGGCCTGCCTGCACCTTCTATCAGAAATTTACGGCTTCCGTAACCATCGAACGTAGTGTTATTGCGTAAAGTAGGTGTAAAAATAGCGGTAGAGCTGCTGTACGCCGGATCATTCGGATTAAATACTTCGGATGGTCCCGGATATACAGGGTCGGGGTAGGGTTGGCCTGTCTCTGTAAGTTGGCGCCCGTCTTCTGTACGGCTGCTCCAGGTGATCCGGTCGGGGGGATAGGTAGAACCTATAAAGCGGTAATCGCGGTTCCGGTATTCGTCTATGAAATCTTCGTAACCCAGGAATTCCGGGTTGTTTTGCGCATCTGCGATATTACCGGTATAGCTGATGCGTATCGGCAGTCCGTTGCGGCACAGGAATGACTCTCCGAACTGGGTGCTTATACCGACGGCCTGCCAGGTAATTACTGTATGAGACAGGTTTATGCCGCCTCTACCCAGGTCGTAATCATACTTTTTACTGAAAATAAACTCTTTGTTGGTCGTTTTGCCTTTTCCCTGGAAATTGGGTATATTCCCTGCTTTGTCGTCTATATTGAACAGGTAGTAATAACTTAAACTGTCACATTCATTCCACAGTTCATACGTGCCGGTCTCAGCTTCGGTAATCACTTCCCCGGAGAGTCTTTTGGCCTCACTCAGCATTTCGGTAATAGACGGATAACCTTCCGGCCTGGTAGTGCCTGCCCCCTCCTGAGTTCCGTCACCATCCAGGTTATAGGATATTCCGGTACATATTTTTCCCAGGTTGCTTCGTAAAGCAGTACCCTGGCCAGGAAGGATTTGGCTGCTTCTTTACTTACTTTTCCTTTATCGGAATCGCTGATGTTCTTTTCCTGGGTAAGTAGGGGGATCGCTTTTTCCAGGTCGGACATAATAAAAGCTGCTACTTCGTACCGGCTGTTGCGGGGACCGTACAGTACTTCGTCGGCTACATCCACTACATGTTCTACAATGGGTACTCCGCCGAATCGTTTTAACAGGTAAAAGTGTTGCCATGCCCGGAAAAAATAGGCTGTTCCTACTGAATGGGATATTTCGGACGGATCACCGCTATATTCGTCTGCTTTTTGCAGCAGGATGTTACAACCACGGATATATTCATAGGGTTTGTTCCATTGCCAGTTGGTATCCGGTGCTCCGCCTCCGCCATTACTGCTCAGGCCCGAAATATCAAGACCCCGGTCCATATTATCGTAAGCAGCGGCTCCGTTATAATTTTTCCATCCTTCAACGTTATAGAGAGCATTGGCTGCCTGTACAAAGTGTTCGGGAGTTTTGAAAACTATTGCTTCTGTGCCGCTGGATAGTGGCTCTTTTTCCAGAAAGTCGCTGCAGGCAGCTAGCGAAAATGTGATCGTTACTAGTAGAAATAGTTTGTTTATAATGGTTTTCATACTTGTAATTTTAAAAGTTATTTCAGAAAGTAACATCAAAACCAAAGGTAAGCAGACGGCTGAACGGGAATGTATTGTTGGAGTTCTCCCCGTATTCGGGATCGTATCCATCCTTTACTTTTGTCCATTGCCTCTGGTGATCCCTTGAGAAATACTATCTCTGGTTATTAATACGTGCTTTGGTTGTCCACTTCCTGGGTATCGTATATC